>JBBSHM010000216.1:0-1500 GCA_038253125.1 Acidimicrobiales bacterium | reverse complement strand
CTCGTTCCTGTGGGGTTGGCTGGGCGACAGGGTGGGCCGGCGGGCGTCGATCCTGCTGGCCGGGGTGATCTTTGTGGCCACGTCGATCTGCGGGTCGATGCCCGATTACCGGTGGAACTTCTTCATGTGCTTCGTGATGGGTCTTGGGGTGGGGGGGATGCTGCCGATCACGTTCGCCTTGTTGGCTGAGGCCATCCCGGCCCGTCACCGGGGGTGGCTGATGGTGCTGGTCGGCGGTGACGTGGCGGGCGCCTACATCATCGTGAGCTGGCTGGCCGCCGAGCTCACCCCCGCTTACAGCTGGCGGGTCCTGTGGCTCCTGGGGCTGCCGACGGGACTGCTGCTACTCGTGCTCAACCGGTGGGTACCCGAGTCGCCACGGTTCCTGATCCAGAACGGTCGTGACGCTGAGGCGCGGGACGTCCTGGCCCGTTACGGGGCGGAGATCGTGGAGGAGGAACACTCCGAGCTGGAGGTCGAGGCCGGGGTGCGAAGCGGTTGGGGCCAGTTGTTCAGCGGCCGGTTACTGGGCCTGTCGTTTGTGGTGTGCCTGTTCGGCCTGGGTGTGGGGCTGGTCACCTTTGGCTTCCAGTTGTGGATCCCGTCGAACCTTCAGAAGCTGGGCCTGTCGGAGGTCACCTCGGCGAAGGTTTTGCGCGACTCGGCGCTGCTGGGCTTCCCGGCCACGTTCGTGATCGCCTTTCTTTACGGGTTCTGGAGCAGCCGTAAGACGATGATCCTCCTAGGCCTGGTCACCGCAGGGTCGCTGGCCGGGTTTGTGATCCTCGGCGACCGGGTGGCCGATGACAGGTTGAGGCTCGATCTGCTGCTGATCCTGCCGATCACGGGGATCAGCTCGATCCTGGCCGTGCTGATCGCTTACGCCTCGGAGACGTTCCCGACCCGGGTTCGTTCGCGGGGCACTGGTATGGCGGCGGGGGCCAGCAAGCTTGGTGGGGTGGCGGTGATCGCCTTGGTGGTGGCTGGGACGACGCCGCCGTCGATCTCCAGAACAGCACTGATAGGCGCTGTGCCCCTCGTGCTCGGGGCGGTGGCGGTGGCGGTCGTTGGCGTTGAGACCCGACGCCGCCCGTTGGAGGACATCACCGCCGAGGAGCTACGTCTCAGCCCGGCTGCCGGCGGCGCCTGGGTGACCGCCGGCACACCGGGCGGGGCGGCAGGTGGCTGAGATGAGAACCTCAGGTGTGCGGCGTCCCAAGGATGGCTTCGGATCAAGATGGGTCCTGAGGTGACCGAATCCACGTCTCCGGCGTCGCCGTCCGAGCCTGGGGCGAGGCGGGCTCTCACCGGGCTTGGGCTGGTGGCTCTGCTGGGCAGCGCCCTGTTCGGTGCCAACGTGGGCGGGGTGCGGGAGCGGCTGCTGGGCTCGGAGACGCCGACGGCCAGGCCGGCGGCGGTGGCCCGGGGCCCCGAGGCGACCGGCGGGTCGGCTCCGGCAACGCCGCAGACACAGCCGCCGGCTAAGGAGACGGTGCTTCG
>JBBSHM010000215.1:0-1530 GCA_038253125.1 Acidimicrobiales bacterium | reverse complement strand
CGCCTCGGCGGCGAGACGCTGGGTGACCGCATGGCGGGCGGACCTGTCGACCCGGCCTGGCTGGTAAAGGTGATGTCCGAGGTGCTCGGCGCCCTGGGGGCGGCCCACGCCGTCGGACTTATTCACCGCGACGTCAAGCCCGCCAACATCTTGTTGGGCGCCGACGGTCGGGCCATGGTCGCCGACTTCGGTATTGCCAAGAGTCTGGAGGCAGGCGACGGCGGCGACCTTACGAACACCGGCCAACTTCTCGGCACCCCCGCCTACATCGCCCCCGAACGCCTCGAGGGCATCGCCGCCGGTCCCCGCTCGGATCTTTGGGCCCTCGGCGTGGTGGCCTACGAGGCGCTGGCCGGGTTCAAGCCCTTCAGCGGCCCCACGACGATGGCCACGGCTCGCGCCGTGATGTCGGGGACGCACCGGCCGCTGTCAGAGGCCCGCCCCGATCTCGACACCGGGCTGGTCGCCACCATCGAGCGGGCCATGGCCCACGACCCATCGGCCCGGTTCACCTCCGCTCAGGAGATGGCCACAGCCCTGTCCTCATCCACCGGCGTCGCTGCGACACTCGCCGACACGGTGAACGTGGCCGGCGCCGGCGCCACTCAGGTGCTCGTCGGCGGCGACATCGACGACCCGGCGGCTGCAGCGCCGGCGACTTCCCGGGTCCGACGAGATTGGCTGCAGCGCGGGCTGATCGGGGTGGTCCTCGCCGGCCTCGCCATCCTCGTCGTCTTCTTGGTGGTCCGCGCCGGGTCGAGCAGCCGGGCGCCCTCTCCAGCGGCCGGCGGTACGTCGTCCACCCGCTCGCAGGTGACGACCACGGTGGCCTCTCCCGCAGCCGGTGTGGCCCAGCAACTACGTGACACCGCCGGTCGCCTCGGTCCCGCCGACGGTTCCATGGCCGCCACCCTGGCTTCGCGTCTCCAGGCCCTCGCCGGCCAGGTCCAGGCCGGCGGAGGCGGCTCCGACGCCACCGCCCTGGTGGCCACCACGGTCGGGTTGGCCAAGGCCGGCCAGCTCACCGCCAGCGCCGCGGCAACCGTGGTCCAGGTGCTCGCGCGCGTGCCCGGCATCGATCAGTCGGTCGTCGACGCCCTCACGCGCACCGCAGCGCCTCCTACCGCCGCGCCCACGACCGTCGCGCCTGCGCCGGGCAAGGGAAAGAGGGGCAAGGACTGACCTGCTGCGGGTCCAGGAGATAACGACCGGTGCAGGTGATGGGCGCGGCACCAGATCGTGGCTCATGAGATGCACAGGTCGTATCCTTCTGACCTTGGCGGAGGGAGTGGGATTTGAACCCACGAGGGGTTGCCCCCTACACGCTCTCCAGGCGTGCCGGTTCGGCCGCTCCCGCACCCCTCCGAGTGTCACCAGGCTATCGTCTGCGGGCGGACACGCCGCCGCTTCGTGCAGCGGCTGGGTCCTGCGCAACGGAAGTCCGTGAACCGAGTCAGGGCCGGGAGGCAGCAGCTCTCAGCGGAGCCTTTCGTGTGCCGCAGTCCAGCCTGGCCGCTGCACCGAGCGGCG
>JBBSHM010000214.1:0-1566 GCA_038253125.1 Acidimicrobiales bacterium | reverse complement strand
GGAAGCGGCGGCACCGGTCTGGCCGGAAGCGCCGGCGGCAGCGGCCACGGCGAGACCGGTGTCGCCGAGGCCAGACGTACCGGCGGCTGTGACGGTGACGACGCCGGCGGCGCCCACGACACCGGTGTGGCCGTGAGCGGTAGCGCCGTCAGCGGTAGCACCGTCAGCGGTAGCACCGTCAGCGGTAGCGCCAACGGCGGCAGCGGCCACGCCGAGCGCGCCGCCGGCCGTGGCGAGGGGCTCGATCCGGTGCGCGCTGGGACCGCTGCTCCCACCCCGGCGCCGGCGCCGGCGCCGGCGTGGGCCGGGTCACCGGCCAAGGTCCTGGTGCGGGTCGACCTCGAGGCCCTGCTGCGGGGCTATCCCACCAGCGGCGAGACCTGTGAGATCGTCGGCTACGGCCCTGTGGCGGTCTCCGCCGTCACCGACCTGTTGGCCACCGGCGATCCCTTCCTGGCCGCCGTCATCACCCGGGGCCGCCAGGTTCTGGGGGTGGCGCATCTCGGGCGTCGGCCCAACGCCCACCAGCAGAGCGCCATGGAGTGGCTGCATCCCACCTGCACGGCCGCCGGCTGCGATCGCCTCGGCGGTCTCGAATACGACCACCGCCAGGACTGGGCAGAGACCCATCTCACCGTCTTGGACCTGCTCGACCGTCCCTGTTCACACCACCACGACCTCAAGACCCACCAGGGCTGGGCCTTCGTGGAGGGCACCGGCAAGCGGCCCATGGTCGCCCCCGACGACCCCCGCCACCCGGCCAACACCGCTCACGCCCAGCGGCCTCCCCCACCGGCGGCCACCGGTCCACCCGAGGCGGCGTAGCGCCCGGACCGAACTGGGGCCCGCGTAGTGCGGGGCGTCCCGGGCACCGGCGATCAACGGCCTGTCGGCCGCCGGTCCCGGCACCGACCGACGTCGCTACCTCGAGGATCCATGCGGAGTCGACGGCCGGTGCGATCGCGGAGGACGCCGCCAGACCCGACGAGAGCCACGAATACGTCGGCGGCGAGGCCACCACCAACCAGCGCCGAAGGCTACTTCTCACACCTCAAGCGGTCGATCGACGGACCCACCACCACATCTCGCCCGAGCGCCTGCCCGCTACCTCGCGGAGTTCCACGACCGCTACAGCACCCGCATGCTGTCGGACTCAGCCAGGCTGGAGCGGATGGTCGCCCAGGCGGGCGGGCGGAGGCTCAGCTACAAGCCACTGACGGAGCGCTAGCCTCTGTCCACCAGTGGCGGGGCTGCGGATCCGTAGGACGGAACTTGCCCGCTGGAGCGGCTCCCGTCGTGGACGGCGACCGGTGCAGAATCTCCTTCTCGACCAACAGCCGCACCCACGTACTTACGCTGACGCCATCTTCGATTGCGAAGCGACGCGCAGATTCGAGGACCGCCGGCGCGAACCGAATCGGCAGGTGAGACGACAACCGCGCTGGCCGACTAGGTACAACGGCTGAACCCTTGACCTTTACGTTCCCATCGTCGTCATAATACTCGTACGTGTCCACGGTTCCCATGATGCTCCCTCGTGATCCACTAGACAAGCGATAGATACAG
>JBBSHM010000213.1:0-1567 GCA_038253125.1 Acidimicrobiales bacterium | reverse complement strand
GTCGCCGGCCTTCCCGGCCAGCCAAACACCCCCAACCCTCAGGAGGACGACATGTTCGACGACAACGCCAGCAAGTGGCTCGACACGGTCATATCGAAGATCGTGGACGTGCAGAAAAGCGAGGACGACCTGCGTGGCCGTCAGGTCGACATCCAGAAGAAGCTCGACGACCAGGCGGCCCGTCTGTCCGCCATCGAGGCGACGCTGGCCAAGACCGCATGATGGAGGCTGGACCGACCGTTCAGCCGCGTTCGGCTCCGGCCGCCGACCGCCCGTGCGTCGTCCACAAGACGCACCGGCCCACATGCAGCCGGACTCAGGGGCACCACTCGCATCCTCAGGCGCTCCAGATGGAGTTGTGGGGCGAGGTCCGTGACGGTCCTGACACCGATGTGTGCGGGACCGGGCACGACTCGATCCACGCTTGGGTCGACTGGCGGCTGGGTCGGGCGAGGATGCCTGACCCCCGCCCGGACCGTGCGTCGCTCCGATCCGCTGAAGCAACGGTGGCCTGGTACCTGGCGGCGAAGGAGGCGAAGGGCGGTGGCTGATGAGCGCAGGCTGATCCCCGATGCGGCCGGCGGCAACGTCGGCCGGCTGGGCCGGCACGTCAACCATGACCCCCGCTCGTTGGCCTACCCGGCCGCCACCGCGCCGGTCCGGTCGGTCCTGCACCGCCACTACGGGCCGGCGCTCGACCAGGGCAACACGTCCGCCTGCACCGGGTTCGCCGTCTCCCAGGCGCTGAACACCGCGCCTTTGCACACCGGGCAGCCTCTGTTCGGTGAGACGACGGCCAGGGCCATCTACTCGCGCGCCACCGAACTCGACCCGTTCCCCGGCCAGTACCCGCCGGACGACACGGGCAGCGACGGGCTGAGCGCCTGCAAGGCGGCGGCCGAGGCCGGCCTGATCGTCGGCTACGACCACGCCTTCGGCCTCGACCACCTCCTCGGCGCCCTCGTCCTGGCCCCGGTCATCGTCGGCATCGACTGGCATGAGGGGTTCGACAGCCCGGACATCGCCGGCCGGGTGAAGCTGACGGGGAAGGTGCGGGGCGGCCACGAGTTCGCGCTCACCGGGCTGAATGTCACCGCCAGGCTGGTGCGGGCTGTCAACTCGTGGGGTCCCACCTGGGGCATGCACGGCGCCTTCTGGGTCAGCTTCGATGACCTCGCCTCGCTACTGGCGGCCGGCGGCGACTGCACGACGCTGCGCCGGGCCTGAGCCGGTGGACCACGCCGCCGAGTCGCACCTGCGTACCACCTGGCCTGACGGGACCGTCGTGGAGGCGTGGCCTCAGCACGGCGAAGAGGACTACGCGCGGGCTGCGGCGCTCGGCTACCCGACGGTCGGGGCGATGACCCTCGAGCATGACGCCGCGCACCAGATCGTCTCGTGGGTGGTGGCCGGCCACGGCTCCCGCGTGCCGACCGGGACGGTGGACGACGCCGAGTGGGTGGACGCCGAGGAGTGCGCGGTGCTGGCCATCCAGCGTCTCGCCTGCCTGGCCCGGGCCCGGGCCGAATGAACGTCGCCGTCATCTCGGCCCTGGTGGGTGTGGCCG
>JBBSHM010000212.1:0-1588 GCA_038253125.1 Acidimicrobiales bacterium | reverse complement strand
TACCGCCAGCTGCTGCGTACGACGGCCCCGGTGGCCACGCGCCACGAGGTCCTCGTCACCGTGGTGGTCACCGGGGGCAAGGTCAAGGCCCGACCGGGGCCCGGCGTCGACCGCAAGGCCCTCGCCATGGAGACGCTGGTGACCGAGGTGGGCCTGCTGCGGATGCGCCTGGAACGGGCCGGCCTGGCCGCGTCGGCGCCGTTAAGTCCTTCCGAGCTGGCCCGGGCCCTGCGGGTGCGCCTCGACCCGACCGTGATCCCCACCCTGGACCGGCGCGGGCGCAGCCTGGGCGATCGGGCCGGGCTGGTGGACCCGGCCGACGGCGGCCCGCTCGCGGCCAGCGGGGCATGGACGCACTGGCAGGTCGACGGGTCGTTCCACCGGTCGTTCTATTTCCGGGAGTGGCCCCGGGCCGAGGTGGGCGGAACGTGGATGTCGGACCTGCTGCTCTACGGCAAGGCCGTGCGCACCATCGCCGTCTCCTACCAGCCGGTGCCCCCCCGCGTGTCCCAGCGAGCCATTACCCGCCAGGCGGCCAAGTTGGAGTCCGACGCCGAGCACCGGCGCAAGACCGGCTTTCGCGTCGGCGCCCATCACCGCCGCGCCGCCCTGGCGGTGGAGGAGCGCGAGGAGGAGCTGGTGGCGGGGTTCTCCGAGTTCGAGTTCGCCGGGCTGGTGTCGGTTGCCGCACCCAGTCTTATCGAGCTCGAGGCCGCCAGCGCGGACGTGATCCAGGTGGCCGCCGGGTGTGCCATCGAGCTTCGCCCCCTCGACGGCCGCCAGGCCGAAGGCGTGGGCGTGTGTCTGCCACTGGCCCGCGGGGTCGCCGCCAAGGGGCTGTTGCATTGAGCGCGCCCCGACGAAAGGACCGCTGATGCCCGGCCTCCTCACGGAACCCTCGCGCACGCGACGCAGCCGCGCCAAGCCCAGGCCGCCCAAGCCCGACCGCCAACCACCCCCAGCCAAGGACACCTCGGGCCGCCTGGCAAAGGCCAAGCTGAGCCTGTCGACGCCGGGACTGCGCATCCCGCGCCACCGCTCGACCACCGCGCACCTGTGCTCGACCTATCCCTTTCAGGCCGCCGAGGGGCTGGGAGGGCGCGGCGTGGTGTTGGGCCAGGATCATCTCGCCGGCGGAGCGGCGTTCTGCTTCGACCCCTTCGAGGCCTACACCCAGAAGCTCGTGGACTCGCCGAACTGCCTCGTCCTGGGCGTGCCCCGGGCTGGCAAGTCGACGTCGTGGAAGACCTTCCTCTACCGCTGCATCGGTGTGTTCGCCTCGCCCGGCGGCATGCCCCGCTGGACGGCCATCTGCGACCCCAAGGGCGAGTACCAGGGCCTGGCCGATGCGCTCGGTCTCGACACCGTGGCCCTCTATCCGGGCGGACCGACCCGGCTCAACCCCCTCGAGGCGGGCCCGGCGGCGGCCTGGGCCAGCGCCGAGGAGCTCGCCAGCCGGCGCGCCACCATGGTGGGTGCGCTGATCGGCGCGGTCATGGGGCGCGACCTGGAGGGCCTGGAGGACTCGGTTCTCGCCTGGGCCATGGCCGCCATCGGCGAGTCGCCGTGCACCCAGGTCCCGACGCTG
>JBBSHM010000211.1:0-1632 GCA_038253125.1 Acidimicrobiales bacterium | reverse complement strand
GCCGAGGCTCTGGTGCAGGACCGACCGATCCTGCTGTTCCACCTGGCCTGCGCCCGGCTGTACGAGCTGCGCCTGGTCCGCCCGGGCCTGACGGTGATCGAGCAGTCCCTGGTCGGCGCGGCACGCGAGGCGGCCCGTCAGGAGACCGCCCGGCGGGTGGCGCCGTTGCTCACCGCCGAGCGCTGCGATCGCCTCGACGGGCTGTTGGAGCTCGACGCTGAGATTGGGGCGGCCCGGGCGACGTGGCTACGCCACTTCCCGGTGGCGGCGACACCGGGCGTGATGCACGACGAGATGGACAAGCTCGTGCACCTGCGCGCGCTCGGGATCGAGGGCTGGGACCTGAGCGCCCTGCCGCCCAGGCGGGTGGCCATCCTGGCCCGCTGGGCCCAGGCGGCGACCAACCAGGCCCTGGCCCAGTCGAGCGCCGAGCGCCGCTACCCGGCCCTGCTGGCCTTCGGGGCCGAGCGCCTGGTCGGCGTCGTCGACGGGCTGGTGGACCTGTTCGACAAGCTCCTGGCCGACACCAACGCCAAGGCCCGCTCCCGTCTCGCTGAGTACCACCAGGTGGTGGCCACCGCGGCCAACGACAAGGTGCTGCTGCTGGCCCAGATCGCCCGGGTGCTGCTGGACCCCGACGTCGACGACGACGCCCGTGTGGCGGCGGTATTCGAGGCGGTCCCCAAGGACCGTCTCGCCGCCGCGCTGGCCGATTGCGAGCGCATCGCCCGGCCGGCCGACGACTCCCACATTGACCTGCTCGGTGACCACTACTCCCGGCTGCGCCAGTGCGTCCCCCGGCTCGTCGATCTGCTCACGTTCCGATCCGAGCGAGACGACGACGGGCTGCTGGGCGGCCTCGCTGTGCTGCGGGAGCTGAACCGCAGCGGCCGGCGCAAGGTCCCCCCCGACGCGCCGCGGGCCTTCGTGCCCAGGGCCTGGCTGCCCTTCGTCGTCTCCGGCGAGGACAAGGTCTCCCGTCGGTTCTGGGAGCTGGCGCTGCTGTGGCGGCTACGGGACAGCCTGCGGTCGGGCGACGTGTGGGTGGAAGGGTCGCGTCGCTACGCCGACCCCGAGACCTACCTGATGGACCGTCCTACCTGGGAGGGGCTGCGGGCCGACTACTGCGCCGCCGTCGAGCGGCCCCGCTCCGGCCCCGACCGCATCGCCCAGCTGGGCCGGGAGCTCGACGCCGAGGTCGCCTCCTTCGCGGCCATGCTCGAGGCGGGCGAGGGCCCGGTCCGCCTCGATGGCGACCGCCTGGTGGTCGGGCGCGACACCGGCGATGACCTGCCCGCCTCGGTGGAACGCCTCAAGGGCCTCGTGCTCGGGGTGCTCCCCGAGGTCGAGCTCACCGAGGTGGTGATCGCGCTTGACGCGGCGTGCGGCTTCTCCAAGCACCTGCTCCACGGCGCCGGCGCGAAGGGCCGCTCGCCGGCCATGCTCACCCACCTCTACGCCGCCATCCTGGCTCAGGCCACCAACCTGGGCCCGGTGGCCATGGCCCGGGCCTTGGGGCTGTCCTACGACCAGATCGGCCACGCCACCGCCTGGTACCTGCGGGAAGACACGCTCGCTGGGATCGCGCTGGCCGACACCACCAGGCGCAGGGCCGACGCTGGTCAGGCTTCG
>JBBSHM010000210.1:0-1699 GCA_038253125.1 Acidimicrobiales bacterium | reverse complement strand
CCCGTCGATATTCGACAAGGCCATTGCTGGCAGCGACGCCTACGACGACCAGGAGCGGGAGCTGGCGGTCAGCGGCCTCGACACCGAATCCCAGTTCTTCAAGCTGGCGCTGGATGATCTCGCGACCGCGGCTGCGCTGTTCAAGCCGGCGTGGGACGCGACGGGTGGTGTGGACGGCTGGGTGTCGATGGAGGTGTCGCCCCGGCTGGTGAGCGACACGGCCGGCTCCATCGCCGAGGCGAAGGCGCTGCACCGCCAGGGGGCGACGCCGAACCTGTTCATCAAGATCCCCGGCACTGCCGAGGGTGTGCCGGCAATCGAGGAGCTGACCTTCGCCGGGGTCCCCATCAACGTCACGTTGCTGTTCTCCGACGCCCAGTACCGCGCTGCAGCCGGCGCCTACCAGCGGGGTCTGCAGCGCCGCCTCGAGGCCGGTCTGGACCTGGACGTGGCGTCGGTGGCGTCGCTGTTCGTGTCGCGCTGGGACGTCGCCACCCTCGACAAGCTGCCCGCGGAGCTCCAGGACCGCCTCGGCATCGCCGCGGCCATGCAGGCCTACCGCAGCTACCGCCAGATGCTGGACTCGGAGGCCTGGCTGGCACTGGCGGCCCAGGGCGCCCGCCCGCAACGCCTGCTGTTCGCCAGTACCGGCACCAAGGACCCGGCCAAGGCGGACACCTACTACATCGAGGCGCTGGCCGCGCCGGACACGATCAACACCATCCCCCCGGCAACGCTGGAGGCGTTCGCCGACCACGGCAAAGTGGGCGACATGCTGGCTGCCGACGGCGGCGACGCCGACGAGGTGATCGCCCGCGTCGAGACGGCCGGGATCGACGTGGCCGCCCTGGCAGACACCTTGCAGCGGGAAGGCGCGGCGTCGTTCGTCGTCGCCTGGGAGGACCTGATGGCCTCCATCGAGTCAAAGGCGGCGGCGGTCACCGCTGCCCCATGATGGGCGTCGGAGATCTGACCTACAAGCAGATCTTCCCGGCGCTGGTGGCCATGGCGGCCCGAGGCCATCTCGACGTGCCGGTGATCGGGGTGGCCCGCCGTCGTCTACGACCGGGTCCTCCTCGGAGAGGTGGAGCCTGATGCCGTCGTCCGTGTCGGTCACCGCGCCGATGGGAATGGCCGCTGCCTGCGGCCCCACAGAGGTCCTTCGTCGAGGACGAAGTGGAGACTGATCGCAGGCAGGTTCTGGACTGTCCCCCTGGTGATGTTGTGGGTTTCGCCACCCCGGACGACGTGGCCGACGAGGGACACGGCATGACCCGTAGGGCTGGACGCTCATGACAGCGGGTCGCCGCAGCGTCGTCGTGGTGATCGCCACCCCGCTCGAGACCGAAATGGTGGCGCTCATCGAGGCGGTTGATGGGCGCCTCGACGTCCGCTACCAACCCGACCTGCTGCCCCCGACGCGCTTCGCCTGCGACCATCGCGGGGTCGGATCGTTTCGTCGCAACGCGGGGCAGGAGGACCGCTGGCGGGCGATGTCGGCCGACGCCGAGGTGCTCTTCGGCCTGCCCGGCGACTCCCCGACCGGACTGGCCGACGCCGTACGAACCAGCGCCGGGCTGCGCTGGGTTCAGGCCACGGCGGGAGGTGCCGGCGAACAGGTGGCCGCCGCCGGCCTGACCGACGACGAGTTGAGCCGGGTGGTGATCACCCGTGCCGGCGGCGTGCACGCCGGTCCGCT
>JBBSHM010000209.1:0-1708 GCA_038253125.1 Acidimicrobiales bacterium | reverse complement strand
GCGGCCCGGCCTGGTTCCGCACCATGGGCACCGAGGAATCGCCGGGCACGATGGTGTGCACGATCACCGGCCAGACCCGTAACCACGGTGTGGGCGAGGTGCAGATGGGGACCCCCCTGCGCGAGGTCATCGAAGAGATCGGTGGCGGCCCCCGCCCCGGACGTACCATCAAGGCGGTCGTGTCCGGAGTGGCCAACGGCATCATCCCCGGCGACCTACTCGACACTCCGGTCACCTACGAGGCGCTCCGGGCCATCGGCAGCGGCGTCGGCTCGGGCGGGTTCATCGTGTTCGACGACACCGCCGACATGCCTGCGGTGGCCGCCGGTGTCGCCCGCTTCCTGGCCATCGAGTCCTGCGGGCAGTGCCTGCCCTGCAAGCTCGACGGCTTGAAGTTGGCCGAGCTGCTGCCCAAGATCAGCCGGTCCGAGGGGGCCAAGAACGACCTCTTGGTCATCGGCAAGCGACTGAGCACGGTGGCCGACCGGGCCCGTTGCTTCCTCGGCAGCCAGCAACAGGTGGTCGTCGGCAGCATCATCGAGCATTTTCAAGTGGAGTTCGACGACCACGTGGCCGGCCGCCGGGCGGCGACGGAGCCCGAGCTCATAGCCGAGCTCATCGACATCCGTGGCGGCCATGCCGTGTGGGACGAGCGCCACCGCCAGAAGCAGCCCGACTGGACCTACAACAAGACCGATTCGGGCACGGTGCCCGTCGAGATGTACGCAGGTGTGGTTCCCCACTGGGGATCCTGACGCAGGGTAGCCTGGCGGCCTGTGGCCCCCGGCCTCCTCCGGGACATCCTCGCCCTCGCCCTCGGGCTGCTCAGTGGTGTCCTGTCCGGTGCCATCGGCGTTGGCGGTGCCATCATCACCACCCCCGGCGTGCGGCTGCTGGGCGACTCCGCCTTCCTGGCCCTGGGCACGACACTTCCGCCGATCGTGCTGAGTGCGGCCTCCGGTACGGCCCGATACAGCCGCGAGGGCCTGGTCGACTGGCGGGTGCTGGCGGTCACCGCTCCCACCGGCGTGGTGGCCGCCGTCGGCGGTTCGCTGGCGTCGCACGCCGTTCCCGGCCAGGGCCACCTGCTCATGGTGTTCACCGCCGGCCTGCTGCTGCTGAGCGCCTGGCGCATGGCGTGGCCGAGCCGATCCTCCACGCCCGGAGCAGACGGCGGTATCAGCCCGGACTCGACTCCTCCTCAGGCGCCGAAGCACTATTCCCGCGTGGCCGCAGCCGGCGTCGGAGGCGGGGCCGGACTGCTGTCCGGTCTGCTCGGTATCGGGGGCGGCGCCCTGCTCGTGCCCGCGTACTCCGAGGTCATGGGATTGCCGCTGAAGACCTCGATCGCCACGTCACTGGCCTGTGTCGGCATCCTGGCCGTGCCGGGCACGATCACCCACGCCGCCCTGGGCGACGTCGATTGGCGCCTGGCCGCGCTCCTCACGGTAGCGGTGCTGCCCGGCGCCCGGCTGGGCGCCGGCCTGGCCATCGCCGCCCAGCACCGCAGGCTTCAACTGGCCGTGGCCGTCCTCCTCGGTGGCATCGGCCTGCTCTACGGCGCCGGCGAGCTCGCCGCCCTCTAGCGGGAGTTTCCGGGCTGCTACGCGGTGGCTTGGTGTTTCCGCAGGTGGGCGGGGGTTTTCGGGCGCTCGCCGCGTATTACCTAGGTGATGGCGATGCTGAGTTCATCGATGGAGTTGAACGG
>JBBSHM010000208.1:0-1735 GCA_038253125.1 Acidimicrobiales bacterium | reverse complement strand
TTCCTCGACGCTCATCACGCCTCGTAGCGGTCGAGAAGGGCGGGATCGGGAACGGGCCGTCGTAGCTCCAGCTCGCCGTCCACCGGCAAGAGGGGGTCGATGACCACGTCTCCGTCGAGGAGGGCGGCCGTACCGAGCCCGCACGCCCAGGGCAGCTCGGGGAGGGCGGCGGCCAGGGCCAGGCCGGCGGCGATGCCCACCGACGTCTCGTACAGCGACGACACGACGGCGGGAACGCCGGCGGCTTCGACGACGGCCATGGCTGCGGCGACACCGCCGAGCGGCTGCACCTTGACCACCACGGCGTCGGCTGCGGCCAGGCTTGCCAACCGGCGGGCGTCGTCGACACCCCGCACACATTCGTCGGCCGCCACCGCGACGGTGATCCGTCGCCGGACCCGGCCCAGGTCCTCGAGCGAAACCACCGGCTGCTCCACCAACTCCAGGTCGTAGGGCGACAGAGCGGCGACTACCGCCACTGCCGTCTCGACGTCCCACGCTCCGTTGGCGTCGACCCTGAGGGCTGTGGCCGGCCCGATCGCATCGCGCACCGCCGCCACCCGATCGACGTCGCCACCGACACCGCCCTTGACCTTCACGCACCCGAACCCATCGGCCACGGCGGCGGCGGCCAGGGCGGCGGCTTCATCGGGAGGCAGGGCAGGGATCAGGGCGTTGACGGCCACCCTCGGGCGGACCGGCACCGGCCATGCGCCCCAGGCCGCCTCCTCGGCGGCCCGGCGAGCGGCGGCGGGATCGACGGGGTACCCGGGGGGAGGCGACGTGCACTCGCCCCAGCCGGACGGGCCTTCCAGGAGGACGGCCGTCACCGCCGTCAACCCGGCCACCGGGACCCGCAACGGCACCACCACCCGTCGCCCTCGGGGAACCTCGACGTCGGTCAGAGCCACAGGCCCACGGCCAACAGGACGGCCAGCGCCAGCTGCAGCCGGGCGGTGGCGATCAGGGCGGCGACCAGGGCCGGGGCCTCGCGGCGGCGGGCCACCGTGCGCAACGGCTGGATGGCCAGGGGAACGCACGCGAGCACCAGCAGGGCTCCGGGAGCGACCACGGCCATGGCCGCGCCGCTAACCAGGCCACCCACCACACACGTGGCGTAGAACAGGCGGGCCCACGCCGCACCGATCCGCACCGCGAGGGTGCGCTTGCCGACGACGGCGTCGGTGTCGACGTCGCGGAGGTTGTTCACCACGAGGATGGCGCAGGCCAGCAGGCCCACGGCCAACGACCCACCGACGGCCAACCAGGGCACCCGCTCGATCTGGACGTAGGCCGAGCCACAGGTAGCCACGAAGCCGAAGAACACCAGTACCGACACCTCACCCAGTCCCGCCGACGCGTACGGCCGCGGCCCCCCGCTGTAGAGAGCGGCAGCGCCAATGGCCGCCACGCCCACGAGCAACAGCCGCCAATCGACAACGACCGCCAGCACCAACCCAGCCAGACCAGCGACAGCAAACGCAACAACGGCGGCCGTCTTCACCGCCCGAGGCGAAGCCAACCCCGAAGCCGTGAGCCGCACCGGCCCCTTCCGCTCGACGTCGACCCCCCGCACCCCATCCGAATAGTCGTTCGCGAAGTTCACGCCCACCTGAAGCGCCAGCGAGACAACGAGAGCAAGAAGTGCGCGCCAAGCGATAAAGGGTCCGTACCGAGAGGCGGCAGCAGTGCCGACAAGCACAGGCGCGATCGCAGCCCCAAGCGTCTTCGGCCG
>JBBSHM010000207.1:0-1739 GCA_038253125.1 Acidimicrobiales bacterium | reverse complement strand
GCGCTGACCCGGATCGGGTCGATCTCCACCCACTGGCCCCGCAGCCGCACCAGTGACCGCTTGGCGTCGACGGCACGGGCCAGAGCGACGAGGTCGGCCTTGGTCAGACGCTGCTCGCCGAGCGCGGCCTGCCAGCTGAAGGCAACGATGGCGTCGATGCCGAGTCCGCCGGCTGTAGCCGACGAGGACGACGACTGCTTCGTCGCCCGGGCCCGCAAGCCGAGGCGAGGGCGATGGGACACCACGACGGGAGGAGGACACCGATGCCCGCGTCGTCGAGGGCGCCGGCACGCTCGCGCAGCAGCCGGATGACCGACGCGCCGTCGAGCACCAGACTGTCCGGAGCCGCTTCGTCGAGGACCGCGCCCAGCTCGGGCGCCAGGCGCACCATCCGACCGAGCGACGTGAGCACGTCCTCGACGGCCGACGGGCCGAACGGCGACCGGCCGGCCCAGACGTCGCCCAGCGGGAGCACCAGGCTCGGCTCGTCACGGTCCTGAGCCAGCAGTTCCACCGTCCACCCGTCGCCCCGCGCCGGCTCCCGCACGCGCAGGCAGAGCCGCACCCGGCCCTCGATGACGGCGCCGCTGCGGACCCACGAGGCGACCGCATCCGCGAGGGCGCGCACCTTGGCCCGGTCGAGCGAGGCGGGCAGCCACGGGTCGGCCGAGACCAGCGACCGGGCCCAGGTGTCGGCGACCGCCGGCCGACCCCCGCGCCTGGGTATGAGCGCCGGCTTCTCGCCGGCAAGCCGCCCGCGAACCATGGCGTCGACCGCGCCGGCCAACTTGTCGGCGGCTCGGCGCTGGCCGGCGACCGACTGGTCGATCACCAGGCTGGCGATCAACGACCGGTGTGACGCCGCGGGCAACGGCCACCACCACGAGCGGCTCCTCCCATCGGGCTCGACAGTCAGGCCGGGAACAACCCGGCCCGAGGCCACCATTGCCCGGGCGACGTCCTCGACGGCGTCGTCCTCGGCCTCGTTGGGCTTGATCACCGATTGGCGAGCCACGGCGCACATCATGCCCGCACGCGCCGGCCAGCCCAGGCCACCGTGCTGGATCCGCGAACGCGCGCCCAGGCGGCACGCCACCGCCAGGAGGCGAGGACCCGCTACCTGGCGAGGCTGACCTCGGTGTCGGCGGACGGGGCAGCCGTCCTGGATGCGCTCACGACCTGGAACGACGTCACCAGCGGCGAACCCTGCATTTGTTCCTGTCACCCGAGGCTGCCGGAGACCGACTTCCACGACAACGGGTTCGGGTGTCCTTGCCGCTCCACGCCGGATCGGTGTCCAGCTTCGAGGCCCCTTCACTGGCGGAACTGACCACATTGCTGGTGAAGGCGCGCATCGCCCGTGGCCGGGGAGCTCGACGAGGCTGCCGTTGCGGCCTGGCTTCGTCCTCGCCTCACCCAGTGAGGGGTCAGGCGGCGTCTCGGCGAGGGTCAGGTACCTCACTCAGCCAGGCGGTCGAGAATCTCCCGGTCGCGCTCGGTAAGGAGCCGCGATCGCTCCATGAAGTCGGTGTCTTCCTTCACGCGTGCGATCTCAGCGGTGAGGGCCTCGACGACCAGGCCGTTCATGCTCATACCTCGACCTCGGGCGACGACCTCAGCGGTGGCGGCCAGTTCCTCAGGGAGCCGGACCGTCGTCGTCTTCCGTGCCGTGCCCTCGTGCTATCACGCGATCACTATGACGAGCCCAGTCAAATGCCGGCTGTCGCTCCGATCAGGAG
>JBBSHM010000206.1:0-1755 GCA_038253125.1 Acidimicrobiales bacterium | reverse complement strand
GAGACCGGGGGCGGGACGGTCATAGCGGGCCAGGCTGCCGATAGGGATGACCGGCGCCGTGCGCTCCTCGGCGACACCCCGGGCCTCGATGACCACCGCAGCGGCGTCGACGAGGCCACCGGCAACCGCCGCCTCCAGCGCGCTGACGATGGCCGCCGCCGGCAGCACCCGGTGTGCCAGCAGGACCTGGATGAGGGCCCGGGTGCCCGCCGCATCGCCGATGCGGTCCCGGGCCAGGGCCCAGTAGGCGTCATGGGCGGCGGTGAAGGCGCCGGCGGCCCGGGCCTGGGCCAACGCGGTGGCGCCCGGCAACGCACCAGGCTTGAAGGCCAGCACCTCCAGGTAGTGATCGAGCACCAGGGTCTCGGTCTTGCGGTGCGCCGAGCGTTCGTGGCGGGCCACCACCCGGCCGTCGGCGATCACGTCGAAATGCGTGGCGCCGAGACGGACCCGCAGGCGGCGCCCGGCCAGGCAGGCGGGCACCGAGTAGAAGCTCTGGCGCACACAGATCCGCGCCTTGTGGTCGACGCGCACGCCGAGGTCGTTCACTGCCTCGAAAGGCTCATCGGGAAGCGGTTGCAGGTATGGCCGCTCGGCGGCGAAGCAGTCAGCGACGCTGAGGGGACGCCCGTCGATGTGGCGGTCGTCGTCGACGACGTCACCGGCGGCGATGATCTCGTTCAGGGCGTCGAGATCGGCGACGGCGGGCACCGGCACCAGGTGTCGGCGGCGGAAGCGGCCGATCTCGCCCTCCACGCCCCCCTTCTCATGTGCTCCCTCGGCGCCGGGCAGACAGAAGAAGCTGTCGAAGCCATAGTGCGAGCGCAGGGTCACGAACCGGGGGTTGTGCTCGCGCTCCCGGCCCAGCAGGACCTTGACCACGGCGGCTTTGAGGTTGTCGTAGCGGATGTGGCTCGCCGGGATCCCGCCGAAGTGGGTGAAGGCGCGGACATGTCCCTCCAAGAAGGCCTCGGTGGCCTCGTTGGTGAAGGCCACATGGAACGCCCGCCCCGACGCGGAGAGGCGCATGACGAACATCCAGCACCGGGTCTCGGTGCCGTCGAGGAAGGCCCGGAACTCGCCGAAGTCGACCTCGGCCTCGGCGCCGGGGGCCTTGGTCTGGGGCACCGCCACCCGGAACGCCTCGTTGGTCAGCTCCTTGCGCATCGCGGCCACGAACGGGCGCACCGTCGACTCGGCGACGTGCGCTCCGTGTTCGGCCACCAGGCGCTGCCAGACACGGCGGGCGGTGTGACGCTGCTTACGTGGCACGGCCAGATCCGCCTTCAGCCATCCGGTGACGACGTCGGCCCACGGGCCCATCGCTGGTGATTGCCGATCGGGTGCATTGCGCGGCGGTGGGATGGCTGACGCCAGTGCCTGGCGCACGGCGCGCCGGTGCACCTTGTGGCGGCGGGCCAGGGCCCGCACCGAAAGCCCCTCGATGCGGGCATCACGACGGATACGTTCGAACTGCTCCACCCTCGACATCTCCTTCCTCCCTCTCTCCAGGTCTTGGCGACCACAGAGAGTAGGGAACAGGTATTCGGGGGTGGGGCCACTTCAGATCATCACAAGTGGCCCAGGTGGGGCCGCTTCAGACTGTCATTCCCAGTTCCAGGACTCGACCACGTTGAGCCCCTCCTCGATCTCGCGCTGGAGGTCGCGGTCGCGCAGGTACCGGCACACGAAGATCGTCCTCTGGGCCCGGCCCAGCTCGAGCATGGCCTGGTAGACGGGGTGGGTGGCGTTGCG
>JBBSHM010000205.1:0-1823 GCA_038253125.1 Acidimicrobiales bacterium | reverse complement strand
GGGCGCCAAAGGGCCAAAAGCCCTTACGGAATAGGCCCTCCGGGCGCTCTCGGTGACATTCGAGCTGCTTCACGTCGGCCCCGGATTGCAACGCCGCAGGTCAGGGGCTATTTCAGGGCCGACTTTTTCCGGCTGAAGTAGTTAAGCTAAGCTAAGCTAAGCTGTAGCTCCTGCGGTGAACACTGTGCCAGCGGCGGCTGTGCAGCACCGTGGCGGCAGCGGCCGTCACGACCGTTCCTGGGAGAGACCACGACCACCGGCGAAGCACGACCGGTATCCCGGCCTTGAGACGGCCGCTGGCTCGCACCGGCCACGACATCGCCGCCACGGTGGCGACGGGCCTCCTGGCGATCGTGCTCGGCGGCACGGTACTCCTGGCGTCACGCCGGCCCCCAACCACCTCCCCCCGGCGTGAGCATCCGTAGGACATCACCGGCGGAGAGGCGGGCCGTGCACTTGTCGGCCAGCCGTTGTGCCCTCGATTCGTCGCCGCCAGGCAGCAACCAGTTCTCGCCGACCGCTCCGGGCTCGCCGCCTGCCAGGCCCCACGGGCGCGACACCCGGCGCTCGGTGATCAGCGACAGGGTCACGTCCTCGAGCATCAGCAGGTCGCGTTCGATGCCCTCACCACCTGGGGCCCGGCCCGCTCCGCCGCTCCCGCGGCGCAGCCGGTACCGCAACACCCGCATGGGATAGACCCGCTCCAGCGCCTCCACCGGCGTGTTCTTGGAGTTTGTCATGCCGGTGTGGACCCCGCTCATGCCGGCAGCTCCACCGGGCCGGCCTCCCTGGCCGCCGGCCACCGTCTCGTAGTACACCCAGGCGCAACCATCAGGGCCGGCGCCTCCGAGCAGGGTGTTGTTCATGGTTCCCTGGCTGGCGGCGCCCACCCGGTCGGGAAGCGCCTGGGCCAGGGCGCCCAGGCACACGTCGGCCACGCGCGCGCTCACCTCCACGTTTCCCGCCCCGACAGCGGCGGGCGGTCGGGCGTTCACGATGGTCCCCGGCGGGGCGATCACCCGGACCGGACGCATGGCGCCACCGTTGGCGGGGATGGTCGGGTCGACGGCCGAGCGCAGGGCGAACGAGACGGCGCTCACCGTCACCGCCTCCACCGCGTTCACGTTGCCGGCGCGCTGGGCCTCGGAGCCGAAGAAGTCGAAGGTGGCGGCGTCGCCGTCGATGGTGAGGGCGACGACGACCCGGGCCGGCCGTTGCTGGCCGACGTCGGCGCCGGTCGAGTCGAGTTGGTCGGTGAAGGTCCACGTGCCGTCGGGGGCGGCGGCGAGAGCGGCCCGCATGCGGCGCTCGCCGTAGTCGGTGACCTCGTCGAAGGGAGCGTCGGCGAAGGTGGCCAGACGCTCCACGCCGACCACATTGGCGCCGCGCTGGGCGTCGAGGTCGCCCCGACGCTCGCCGGGGGTGCGGGAGTTGGCCAGCAGCAGGGCGACGACCTCGTCGGTGAGCAGGACGGGCGGGATACGAAATCCCTCCTGGTGGATCTCGGTGGCGTCGGCGGGCATCGAGCCAGGGGCCATGCCGCCCACGTCGGCGTGGTGGGCCCGGTTGGCCGCCCAGCCCACCAGGCGGTCCCCGGCGAAGCACGGCGCCACCAAGGTGAGGTCGTTGAGGTGGGTGCCGCCGCAGAAGGGGTCGTTCAGCACCACCTGGTCGCCCGGGCGCAGGCCCCCGCCCAGAGGGCCGCTCGGGCCCAGTCCCCCGCTCAGAGGGCCGCTCGGGCCCAGTCCCCCGCTCAGAGGGCCGCTCGGGCCCAGTCCCCCGCTCAGAGGGCCGCTCGGGCCCAGTCCCCCGCTCAGAGGGCC
>JBBSHM010000204.1:0-1845 GCA_038253125.1 Acidimicrobiales bacterium | reverse complement strand
CCGACTACGTCTTTGTGAACCTCTTCGCCCCGCCGGTGGGCCGCCCGCTCCGCTACTCGGCGGTGGCCTGTCTGGTGGATCGGCTCCGGGCTCGCACCGGGATCGACTTCAACCTCCACATGCTCCGCCACTCCGCGGCCAGCGAGATGATCCGGGCCGGCGTGGCCATCGAGGTCGTCTCCAAGATGCTCACCCACGCCAACGTCACCACCACCAGCCAGACCTATGTGCACCTGGGCGTGGACGATCTGCGGGCCGAGCTGGCCCGCGCCGGCGTGCGATGAGGGCGCTCGTCGCCGTCCCGGTCGCTGTCCCCGACGAGAGCATGGGCCGCCTCCTCGCCCTTCTGCGACCCGAGTTCAACGTGGCCGTGCTGCGGCCCGAGCCCGACGACCCGGTCCTGGCCGGCCCGCCGTGTGCGGTGGAACGATGCGACCGCCCCTCCCGCTCCCGGGGGCTGTGCGCGGCACACCGCTCCCGCTGGGCGACCCAGGGGGGGCCGGACCTCGCCGTCTTCACTGCCACCGCCGCGCCGGTGCGGGCCGGCCGCCCCCGGGCCGACGAGGTGTTCGACCTCTCGCCGCTGCCGACACGGTGCCGGCTGGAGCTGGCCCTCGTGCTGCAATTCCGCCACGACGAACGAGGCCGGGGCCTGCGGCCGATGGCCGTCCGCCCGGTGGTGGCGATGCTCGCCAGCTCCGGCGTCGACTCGCTCCTCGACCGGCCGCTCGACGACTGGGTCGCCGCCCTCCCGGCCGGGAGCCGAACGACCCTCGCCAGCGCGACGGGGTTCTTGCGTTCCGCATGGCGCCAGATCGAAGCGGTGGTGGGCGGCGCCGGGGTGGAAGGCGAGTACGCCCGTGACCGCTGGGACGCCCGGCGCCTCGGCGTCCCGGTGAACGTCGGGCACCACTCGGTGTCCTTCGAGGGCATCCCCCAGCCGTGGTTGCGCATCGCGGTCAAGACGTGGGCGCGGGCTCGCCTGGTCGGCGGGATTTCCTTCGGTGCCATCCGCCGCGACGCCACCACCATGCGCTGGTTCGCCCGCTGGCTCGTCGGTGCCCACCCCCGGGCGAGCGGCACCTCGGTGGTCACCCGGGCCACGCTCGAGGCCTACCTGGCACACCTCGCCTCTCACGGCCCGGCGCCCAACACCCGCCTCGGCTACCTCACCAGCCTGCGCGGCTTCTTGGAGAGCGCCCGCCGCCGGGGATGGCTGGAGCTGCCCGCCGACGCCGTGCTCTATCATGACGACCTGCCTCGCCGACCGGCCGGCCTGCCCCGCTTCGTCGCCGAGGACCAGATGGCCCAGCTCGAGTCCGAGGCGGCCCTGGCCCGCCTCCCCGACGCCACCACCCGCCATCTGGTGGTGGTCCTCATCGAGACCGGCCTGCGAGCTGGCGACGCCTGCCGGCTCGGCCTGGACTGCCTGGTCCCCGACAGCGTCGGCTGGCCCTGCCTGCGCTTCACCAACACCAAGGTCTGTGCCGAGCAGCTGGTCCCGATCACGGCCCGGGCCGCGGATGCCATCCGCGCCCAACAGGCCGAGGTGGCCCGGCGCTGGCCGGCCTCGCCGTGGCTGTTCCCCGCCGCCAGCGCCAATCCCGATGGCGCCCGTCCCTTCACCTACAACGCCCTCCTTCAGCGCATGGGCCGCTGGCAGGCGGCGATCGACCTGCGCGACGGCGCCGGTCGGCCTGCCCGGGTGAGCGCCCACCGTTTTCGGCACACCTTCGGGACACGGTTGATCAATCAGGGCGTGCCCCAACACGTTGTGCAGCGACTCCTCGGCCATGCCAGCCCCCAGATGACCGCCACCTACGCGCGTCTGCACGACGCCACCGT
>JBBSHM010000203.1:0-1894 GCA_038253125.1 Acidimicrobiales bacterium | reverse complement strand
CGTACCGGCCTCAGCCGAGGAACGACGAGGCTGGGGCGGCTACCGTTCGCCCGCTGTGTTCGGAGAGGTCGAGACCGTCGAGGACGTGCCGGGTAGCTTCGCCGCCCGGGTGATCGACGCGTTCATCGACCGGCCCGACGCCACCTTCAGCCTGGCCGTCTCAGGCGGCAGCACGGCCCGAAGGTGCTACCGGCGGCTGGCCGTCGATGGCGCCGAGGCGATCGACTGGTGGGCTGTCGACCTGTTCTGGGGAGATGAGCGCTGCGTCGAGCCCAACAGCGGGGACTCGAACGAGCGGACCGTCCGTGAGGCCCTGCTCGAGCGGGTGGGCGCCGCCAACGAGGTCCACCCCATGCGCTGCGACGAGGGCCCCGAGCCCTACCAGCTGAAGATCAGCGCCCTGCCGGCCATCGACGTCGTCCATCTCGGCATGGGTCCCGACGGCCACACCGCGTCGTTGTTCCCGGGCTCACCGGCGCTGTCGGCCGACGCCGGGCGCCTCGTCGTCATGAACGAGGACCCCTCAGGCCGCAACCCCCACCGACGCATGACCTTCACCTTTTCGGCCATCGCCCGGGCCCGACTGGTGCTGATCACCGTCGAGGGCCGGGAGAAGCGCGAGGCCTTCGCCCGGGTCTGTGCGGGAGAGGACCTGCCGGTGTCGCGGGTGCGGGCGCCCCAGGTCGTCTGGCTGGTGGATCCGGCCGCCGCCGGCTGACCTTCGGCTGGCGGGCCGCCCGCCGTCACCTGAGGTTCACCGGGCACCGGTAGGTTCTGCGGCTCCGCCGACATCGTCCTTCCGCCAAAGATCGCCCGCCTGCCGCTTCTTGGCCGGGTGTCGCCGACACCACAGGAGCCGACATGATCAAGCTGCACGACGGAGGTGGTGCCACGTGGCCACCCGTCTCCCGCACTACCGCCAGCCCCGGGGCTGTCCTGCCCAGGATCGACCGCTTCCTGGCTGAGGCGGCCCCGGCCACGCCGTGCCTGGTGATGGATCTCGAGGTGGTCGAGGAGCGCTACCGGTCACTCGTCGCCGCCCTACCAGACGTGGCGGTGTACTACGCGGTGAAGGCCAACCCCTCTCCCGGGGTGCTGGCCCGCCTGGCCGCGCAAGGCTCGATGTTCGACGTCGCCTCACCCGCCGAGATCGATCTCTGTCTGGCCGCCGGGGTCCACCCGAGCCGGATCTCGTACGGGAACACGATCAAGAAGCGCCGGGACATCGCATCTGCCCACGCCGCCGGTGTGCGCCTGTTTGTCGTCGATTCCGGCGAGGAGCTGGGCAAGGTGGCCGCCGCCGCCCCGGGTTCCACCGTGCTGGTCCGGATGCTGGTGAGCGGCGAGGGCGCCGACTGGCCGTTGTCCCGCAAGTTCGGTTGCGAGCCCGACATGGCCCTCGACCTGCTGGTCGAGGCGGCGACCCTCGGGCTCGACCCGGCCGGCGTGTCGTTCCACGTCGGCAGCCAGCAGACGGAGCCGGACCGCTGGGATCCGGCCATCGCCCGGGCCGCCTCGGTGCTGCGCCAGGCCCGAGCGGCCGGGTTGGCAGTCTCCACGGTCAACCTGGGTGGCGGCTTCCCGGCCAGCTACTCGGCGCACGTCCCCGACATCGCCGCCTACGGCCGAGCCATTTGTTCCGCCCTCGATCGGCACCTGGGCGACCTCGGTGTGCGGGTGCTGTGCGAGCCGGGCCGCTACATCGCCGGTGATGCGGGCGTCCTGCGGGCCGAGGTCGTGCTGGTCTCACGGAAGGGCTACGGCGACCTGCACCGCTGGGTCTACCTCGACGTCGGCCGCTTCGGCGGGCTGGCCGCGACCGAGGGTGAAGCCCTCCGCTACCAGATGGTGACCTCGGTCGACGGTGGCCCCGTGGGCCCCGTCGTCCTGGCCG
>JBBSHM010000202.1:0-1935 GCA_038253125.1 Acidimicrobiales bacterium | reverse complement strand
GGTTCTTCGTGGCCTCCACCCTCGGCGTCGGGTCTTCGTACTTCGGCCCGGTGCTGGTGTCCATGGTGCTCATCGCCGCCGGGCTGGGGCTGGTCGCCGCTCCGTCCACCGCCGCCATCCTCGCTGTGCTTCCTCCGGCCAAAGCGGGCGTGGGATCGGCGGTCAACGACGTGACCCGCGAGCTGGGCGGGGCCTTCGGGGTCGCGGTCGTCGGGGCGGTGTTCTCGTCGATCTACGGCCCCCGCCTCGTCGAGCGACTGGGCGGCGCCGGTCTTCCCGCACCTGCGCTGGCCGCGGCCAAGGCGTCGACGGCCGCCGGCCTCGCTGTCGCCGGCCGGGCACCTCTCCAGGCACGGGCAGCCATCGTCGACGCCGTGCGGCTGTCGTTCATGGACGGCTTCAGCCGGGGGTCGATGGTCTGCGCAGGGGTGGTGTTCGCCGGCGCCATCTTCGCCTTCCTCGTGTTGCCCACCCGACTGCCGACCGTCGCCACACCCCCGGTCGAGCCTGCGCCGGCAACTGCCTGAGGCGGCGGCCGGGTTCTCGGGCACGTCAGGTCCGTTCTCCGCGCTCCCACCCGGGGTTCACCGCGCCGGGGCCCACGCCGAGGGGCACACCGGCGGCGATGGCGTGTTCCACGAAGTGCTTGGCGGCCACGCAGGCGTGCTCGGGCTCCATGCCTCGGGCCAGCTCGGCACAGATCACCGCCGACAACACGCAGCCCGTGCCGTGGGTGTCGCGGGCGGCGATCCGGGGTGACTCCAGCCACACCGGCCCCTCCCCTGCCACCAGCAGGCAGTCGGGCGACGACTCCTCGTCGTCGAGATGGCCACCCGTGACGAGGACGGTTCCGGGCCCGAGATCGGCGATGGCCCGGGCCGCGTCGGCCATGGTCTGGCGATCGACCACGTCGAAGCCGGCCAGCATCGCCGCCTCGGCCAGGTTCGGCGTGGCGACGGCGGCCAGCCCCAACAGGTGCTCGCGCACCACGGCCACACCCTCGGCGGACAGCAACGTGTCACCGCGGGACGACGCCATCACCGGGTCGACAACCAGCGGGGCGATACCGAAGTCGCGCACGGCCTCGACCACGGCCTCGGCCACCAAGGCGCTGGCCAGCATTCCCGTCTTGGCCGCGGCCACGCCCAGGTCGGACGCCACCGAGCCGATCTGCACCCGCACCAGCTCGGGCGACACCGCCTCGGTGGCATGCACGCCGAGGGTGTTCTGGGCCGTCACCGCTGTCACCGCCGCCGTCCCCCACAGGCCGTGGGCCTCGAAGGTCTTCAGGTCGGCCGTCACCCCCGCTCCCCCGCTTGAATCGGTGCCGGCGATGGTCAGCACCACCGGCCGCCGCCGTGGCGGTGGCGGCGCGCTCACCACGAGTGCTCCCAGCCCGTCGTCGGCAGCACGCCATCCCGGAGGCGGCGCTCGTCGGCGACGGCGGTGCATCGGCCGATGCGGATCGGCATCCCCAGCCCGGCGGCGGCGAACACCTCCTCCACCCGGTCCACATCGGGCGCGGCGAAGACCAACTCGTAGTCCTCACCGCCGCCCAGGGCCAGGTCCTCGGGCCTGTCGCTGACCCGGGAGACACCGATGGCGACAGGCACCCGGTCGATGACCAGGCCCACCATTGAGGACTGGGCCAGGTGGGCGGCGTCCGCGGCCAGCCCATCGGACACGTCGATCATGGCTGTGGCACCAGCGGCGCGGGCCGCCGCCCCCTCGGCCAGGCGCGGGCGCGGGCGGCGGTGGGCCAGGGCCAGGTCGGGTGCCTCAGCGGCCCGGTCGGCGCGCAGCAGGGCCAGACCGGCAGCCGACGAACCGAGGGGACCGGTGACCCACAGGTGGTCGCCGGGGCGGGCACCGCTGCGCAACACCGGCGGCGGAACACCGGCTCCGTGCCCGAACGGAATGCCGGCTCCGTGCCCG
>JBBSHM010000201.1:0-1960 GCA_038253125.1 Acidimicrobiales bacterium | reverse complement strand
TCGGCGTAGAGCAGAAAGACCAGCCGCATCAGGACGGTCACCGAGGCCTGGTAGACCTCGGCCGGTTCGACCGTGGCGGGCAGCAGCGGTTGTCCATGTTCGGCGAGGTGGTTGGCATCGAGCCGCCCGATGGTGGCCACCAGCATCTCGACGACCGCCTGGGACTGTTCGGAGAGTCGTTCGGTGATCTCCTCCTGCCGTTGCAGGCTGGCGGCCAGCAGCGCCGGCAAGGTTTGGGCCGCGGGAACCCCGAAGAACCGCAGCCGGTCGAGGAGGGCGATGAACGCCTTGAGGGTGTCGGGCTCGTCGAACCAGGTGTGCCGGGTCCAGGTGGCGGTGGTGGTGGCACCGCCGGTGGGGGCGTAGACCAGCGTCCACGTGGTGCCGTCGGTGGCCAGCCCGAGCGGGACATTCTGCGCGCGTAAGGCGTGGGCGAGGCGGTCGGCGGGGCTGGCCGCCCAGCTGCCGCCGGAGGCGGAGCGGGGTCGGGCGGTGGCGTCGACGCCGGGGTCGAGCACCATGCCCAGCAGCAGTGCTCCCGGTCCCACCTCGCTCTGGAGGGGCAGGACCGCGAAGTCGGGGTGGACCTCGGTTGCGTACTCGGGGACCACGGTGGTCAGCGCCGGCGGAACGTTTCCGCGGCTGGCCAGGTTGCTGCCCCAGCCGAGGAGGTCGGCGAGGACGTGGCGGATGAACGCGTCCCGGGTGCCGGGGCTGGCATCGAGCAGGCTGTTGGCATCCCGCAGCCGGGCGGCGGTGTCCTTGTCCAGGGCCGGTAGGCCGCCGGGCCAGGTGTCGGTGACGACCGGCGCGGCGAGGAAGGGGCCGTCGGTGGCGAGCAGTTCCAACCATTCGGTGCTGCTGGGCCGCCGGCCGGAGCGGGGCCGCCGTCGCGTGTTGGCGGTCATCGGCTCGCGGGGGCCGGGACGAGGTGGACGACCGCGGCTGGGAACCACAGGACCTGCACGGTGGCGTAGCGACGGGTGATCGCGGCGAGTTCGGCCTCTCGTTCGCCGGGCAGCGCGTCGAGCCGCTGCTGCCAGGCGTCCCGGTCGGCGGTGAGCTGACTGCGCTCATCGGAGTCGAGGTCGGCGAAGGACAGTTGCTGGTCACGGTCCTGTTCGGCCAGTGCGGTGCGCAGGGACCGTTCGAAGCCGTCCAGCAGCGCGGTCGTGCGGGCCTTTTCGTCGGCCTGCCGTTTGGCCACGGACCGTTGCAGGCTGGCCTCCCGCTCCCTGGCTCGTGCGGTGATTGCGGCCTCGAGGCTGCCGGCGACCTTCGGCCAGGTCCGGGCCAGATCGTCGCGAACCGACCGCGGGGTCTGTTGTGGGGTGGTGTCTGGCCCGAGGGCGGCGTCGAGGATCGAGGCGAGTTCGGTGACGCCGAGTCGGGCAAACGAGCTGCCGCGCAGCCAGCCACCCGCGGGGAACAGCTCTTCGTGGAGCCTCTTGCCATCCGTGCCGACCAGCACCAGACGGGAGTAGGCGGCCAGCACCGGTGCACTGACCCGGGTGTCGTTGATGGCCAGGCTGGCGGCGCGGGCTAGATGGCCGGCCCCCCACACCTCAGCGCGCAGCAGCCGGGTGGCCATCGCGACAAGCGGATGGTTGAGGTGCGCCAGGACGAGGTCTGTGCGGCTGGCCGCCAGCGACGCGTCGAAGCTGATCGGGCGGGCGCCGTAGTCGCGGTCGACGAGACCGGTGGTGGTCCGGGACCACGAGCCGGTCAATGGAGGCACCCGCCATATCCGCTGGCCGGACTGCTCGTCGGTGCCCGGTTGCAGGGGGGATTGCCGGCCGAGAGCCAGCCCCACACGGACTACCCGTTCCACGTCGGCCGGCGTGCTGTGCAGCTCCCGCGCCGAGCCGGCGAGTGTGGCCCGGAGCCGGTCCGCCTCGGCCCGCAGCTCCCGCTCGACCTTCAGCGCCTGCCGGACGGCGGTCTTCGGCGTTACCGCGTC
>JBBSHM010000200.1:0-1965 GCA_038253125.1 Acidimicrobiales bacterium | reverse complement strand
GTCGGGCCACGACCATCCGAGAAGGGCGGCGAGCACGATGATGGCCGCCACCAGCGTGGCGCTGGCCAGGGACAGAGCCGCACACCGCCGCCACGGCGCCGACCTCACAATGGTCGAGCTGTGTGGAGGCCACACCAGCGCGGTCATGGCCGCGCCTCCCCCACCGGGTCGAGACGACGCCGGCCACGGCGGGCGGCGGCGGCCACTACCGCGGGATCCTCGCGGGCCTCGGCGAGGTTGCCTACCATCATCGCGGCCACGACCTGGCTGGGCGTTTGGCTGCGCACGGCGGCCAGCACACCGAGCAGCCGGGCGGCCACAATCACGGCGAGGCGACGTCGGCGACAGGTCCTGCACTTCGAGTGGGCCATCGGTGTCTCCGTTTCTTTGTCGCTCACGATGCCCGGGCATGGCTGGAGCGGGGCCGTCGCCACAACCGGCGCACCTCGAATGGGTCGAGTCCGCCCCATACGCCGTCGGGCTGGCGCGTGGCCACCGCCCAGTCGAGGCAGTCGGTGCGTACGGGACAGGTCGCGCACAGAGCCTGGGCAGGCGCCGGGCTCCACGTGGAATGCGCTGCCTCGCCGGTGTCAGGCGGAAAGAACAGGTCCGGGCCCGCCCCCTCACACGCCGCTTGGGCCCGCCACGGCTCGCGGGCAAAGCCGGCGCTCACGGCGTCGGCTCCAGTGTGAGCTCGGGGCCGAGCTCTGCGGCACTGGGCGGCTGCGGTGCCGGCCACGAGACGGCAACGCGCCCTGGGTGATCGGCGCCGACAGGGACGTCGACGCCGTCGACGGGCATCAGCGGCTCGGTCACCGCCGGCCACTCCGCAGGACCGTAGGTACCGGCCACCGAGCGGGCCGCGTCGGTTCCCCACATGTCATAGGGCGTGCAGGCCAGCCCGGCGCAGACCTGGCGCACGCGGGCCAGCTCGACCCTGGTGGTGTTGCCGTTGAGGACGCTCGCGGCCCAGTCCGGGTCGAGGTTGTTGGCCCGGGCGACCTCGGCGATGTCGTCGCCGCTATCGATGACGAGAGCCTCCAGCTGGTGGCGGACGGGCTCTGCGGGCAGCGATGTGGCGTGGGGCACGTCGGGTATCAGGCCGGCCGCCACGGCCAGCGCGTCCACCCGGGCTTCTCGCTCGGTCACCTGGCGCTCGCGCTCGTCGAGGGCCCGGCTTCGCGCCGCCAGCTGGGCGGCTTCGCTGTCGGCCTCGCCGGCCGTGGCCTCGCGGTCGGCCTCGCCGGCCGCGGGCTCGTCCTCGCCCGGGGCCACCTCGGCGGGCGCGGCGAGGCGCTGCGGTGCCGACGCCCGCTCATAGCCGTTGGCGGCCAACCACGACTGCACGTCGGAGCGGGCGATGGCGAAGCGCTGGTTGAGCGGGAGTGCGGACACGACGTCGATGGTGAACGCCCGGTAGTACTCCTCGGCCGCCGCGGCGTCGCCGATCTCCGCAGCCAGGATCGACCGGGCCGTGTCCGCCGGGCCGTTGCCGGCAAAGCCCCACGCCAGTCCCGGAGGGCTGTCGACGATGACGTGGGGCACCGCCTGGGCCACGCCGGCGTCGTCGCTGTACCAGAGGCGGCCGACTCCGTCGCCGTCAACCTCGCCCACATAGGCCTCGTTGGTCCCCGGCATCGCTCAGTTCCTGCCAATAGCCAAGCGGCCGTCGGTGTCGCAGAACGCCCATTCGCTCGGGGCCACGATGTGCTGCACCACCGCGGTGTGCTGGCCCACCTTCCACAACGCCCGGCCCTTGGTCAGCTTGGGGAGCAGATCGGCTTCGGCCTCGGTGAGGGCCAACAGCTCGGCGGCGGCCGCGACCTCGGTGGTCGACTGGCGAAACAGCACCCGCACGTCGGTGTCATGGAGCAGGCCCATGGCCACCTTGGCGGTGGTGGAGCCGTCGGCGGCCTGGGCCGACAGGTCGCTGATGCGGTGGGCGATGGCCACGTTGACCACCCC
>JBBSHM010000199.1:0-2043 GCA_038253125.1 Acidimicrobiales bacterium | reverse complement strand
GCCACGTCGAGGGCTGTACCAAGGTTGGAGACGACGCGGTTCGGGTCGGTGTCGAGGGCCAGGTCTTCGCAGGCTTGGTCGCGGTGCTGGTCCCAGGTGTCGGGTGGGAGCAGCTCGGCCCGCGGGTCGCCCCAGCGGGTGCTGCCCGGGACGTACACGTCGCGGCGTCGCAGCCCGACGCGGAGCTGGTCGAGGACGCAGCAGGCGTAGGCGGCCCGGTTGACGGTGCCGTCTTCGCGGTCGCGAACATGGGGATCCCAGGAGGCGCTGACCACGTCGAGGGGGACTTCGGTGTCGGGGAGGTGGGTGGTGCGGGGCCGGTCGGTCAGCCAGGTGCCGAGGGCCTGGTAGGCGTCGAGCACCGGGCGGGCCGGTGCCGCTGATTCCATGGCCACGGCGCCGATGAGCTGGGGGAGGAATCGGCGGATCTGGGGGTAGGAGGCCACGAGCCGCTCGTGGAACGGGGCGCCCGGGGGCCGCATCAGCATCGTCACCGTGCCAAGGGCCTCGACGATCTGCTCACGGTCTTGGCGGAGCGCCTCGAGCACCACGGCGATGGCGGTGGCGTCGTCGAGGGCGTCGAGGACGGACTGCATCGTGGCCTGGAGCTCGCCGACGGCAAGGTCGTACTCACGCAGCTCGTCTGCACGTCGCTTCTTGCCCCGGTTGGTAGCGGCGCGCTGCAGGTCGCCGAAGACCACATCGAAGATGTCGATGACGTCGTCCCGCGCGCTGGTGGCGAGCACGTGGACGTAAGCGATCAGGGTGGCGACTCGACGCTGGGGGGCCAGGTCGGCCAGCTGAGTGGCCCAGGCGTCCTCGGCGTAGCGGGCCAGGCCGGCCACCCGTCGGGACGGTAGGCGGGACAGGTCAAGATCGCCGACGCCGAGGGCGCGGACCTCGCCGAGACGCTCCAGGGCTTGGACCAGGCCGATGATCTTGGGCCTGAACGGCGGTCGGCGCAGCCGGTCCAACCCCGAACGGCGCTTGCCCGCCGGCACCACCAGCAGGGCCTCCAGCGCCTCGATCAGCGTCGACGACGCGTCGTGGGCCAGTCCTGCCCAGAACCGGCGTGTGGCCCGTTCCCGCACGCTGCCGACCAGGCGGGTCAGGACGTGCTCGCCGGGCAGCAGGATCCGTTCCTCCAGCATTCGCCGGTGCGCGGCCCGGAACAGCACCGAGGGGCCGAGGTCGTCGGCCCACGCTTGCCGGTAGAGCCACCGCAACAGCGCCAGGTGGCCGGGCTCGCTGGTGAAGTCGGTGTAGCCGTAGCGGTCCCGGATCTCCGCCGTGTGCTTCCAGCGCACCGGCAGTTTGCCGTATCCGGTCAGGAGCCCGGGGTCGACGATGCCGAGCTGGCGGGCCACCGAGGCCACGATCGGGGCTGGAACGGCCGCCGGGTCGGCCAGAAACGTGCCGATCGCCCGGACCGTCACCAGCTGGGCGGCGAACCCCAGGCGGGTCGTCTCCTCGGCCCTCCGTCGGACCAGCCTCACGTCGGCCTCGCTCAGGTGGCACCAGCGGCCCAGCCAGTCCCGCTCCAGGTGCTCGGGAAACCGGCCGTACCCTGCCCGGTCGACAGCGTCAGCTAGGGCGACGGGCACGGCCAGCGGCCTTCTGGGGCGCCGCCGAGGGCACAACCTCGGCGGCGGCCGCCCCGTCTGTGGGGTCGCCCGCTGAGGTGGGGTCGACGAGATGGCGGTAGATCGAGGCCCGGCTGACACCGAGCACGCGGGCGATCGCCTCCACGGTGAAGTCCTTGGAGTCGTACATCTGGCGGGCCGTGGCCACCTTGTCTGGGGGCATCACTGTTGGGCGGCCACCCAGGCGGCCTCGGGCTCTCGCCGCCAGGCCTGCGTGGGTGCGCTCCCCGATCAGCTCCCGCTCGAACTCGGCCAGGGCGCCAAGATGTGGAAGACCAGCTTGCCGCCCGAGGTGGTGGTGTCGATGCTCTCGGTCAGGCTGCGAAAACCGACCTTGCGGTCGGCCAGCGCGTTCACCGTGTCGATCAGATGGCGGAGCGAGCGGCCCAGGCGGTCGAGG
>JBBSHM010000198.1:0-2046 GCA_038253125.1 Acidimicrobiales bacterium | reverse complement strand
TGTCGGCCCCGCCGCGGAAGCGTACGAGGATGGCGTCCGGTGGCGGGGCGCCGCTTGGGATGAGGCGGCGGACGCCGTCGGGGGTCAGGGCCACCCCCCGTCCAAGGCCGACGCCGTCGCTCACGGTGGGGAACACGGCGCGGCCAACGACCCGCAGCGCAAGCGGGTCGGGGGTGGCGTCGACGGCGATGGCTCCGACGGTGCCACCGACGTGGGCGTGCAGGGCGGCCATGGTGCGGGTGCCCAGCATCACCTCGTCGGGCTCACTCGGGAGGCGCCCTTCGATGGGCACCGGCTGCAGCGAGGCGCCCTGCTCGGGGGCTACGGCGATGCCGTTGACACGGACCGATCCCAGAGCGATGGGGGCGCCGAGGTAGCCGACGGAGACGTCGGAGACGTCGGGATCCTGGAGCACAGCCGACACCGCAGGACGGACGCCGTCGCCACCCTCGCCGTCATAGGCGATCTGCCCGTCCCAGTTGACGCCGTAGAGGCGTGGGGTGGTCAGGAGGTGGCTGAGGCTGGCCCCGAAGGTGAGGGCGGCGGCCAGGGCCACGATCCCGATGACCGCTCCGGCGATGGTGCTGCGCACCGGCACCGCGGTGCGGCCCCTGCCGGGTTCGAGGGCCAGGCGCACCCCGGCGGCGACCGGGATCGGCGCGGCCGTGCGGGAGAGCACCCCGGCCAGCGCCGACGGCCGGTTCTGGCCGGCCGACGCCGTCCGCGACCGGCTGGAGGCGGTGGAGACGGTGCGCCACGAGGGTCCTGCGGCCGCGGCCAGCACCAGGACGACGGTGCCGAGGGCTCCCACCACGAGCACCAGCAGGTCGAGGGCGAAGCCGGGGTGGGGCTCGGCCACCCGGGCCAGTCCCACCGGGGCGAGAGGCGAGAGCAGCGCCGCCACCACCACGGCGGCGGCAGCGCCGAGGCCGCCGATGAACACGGCCCTGGTCATCCCGATCGTCCACAGCTGCCCGCGGCTCATGCCCAGCGCCCGCAGGGCCGGGTGTTCGGCCGATTCCAGCTGGGCCTGGCGGATGAGCAGCTGGGCGATGACGAGCACACCCTCGAAGGCCAACAGGCCGGCCAGCAGCCACAGGGCCAGGGCCTGCAGGTGGAACGAACGCTGGACGTTCACGGCCTGGTCGGACACCGGGAAGACCAGGATGGGCTTGCCGTCGGCCAGGCGCTTCAACCCTTCCTGCAGGGAGGCGAAGTCCTTGCCCCCTCGGTGGAGGCGCAGGGCGACCGCATGCGGGGTCGGCAGCGTGTCGGCGTGGGCTCGGTAGAAGGCCGGCGTGGCCACCACCGTCGACGTGCCGGTGCCGCGCTGGGGTGGGAACTCTCCGGCGGTCGCCTCGATCCCGACCACCCGGAACGCGGCCGCCACCGGCGGGGGGTTGTCGTCGCCGGCGGCGGTGAGGGAGAGGGTGATGGTGTCGCCCACCTTGAGGTGGTGCAGGCTGGCCAGGGTGAAGCTGATCAGCGCCTCGTTGACCGCATCGGGCCGGGGCTGGCGGCCGGACAGCAGCTGGTGGCGCTGGACGGTCCCGCCGTACCGCTCGTCGATGCCGGCCTGGAGAGCGAGGTCGGCGCTGCCCGGCCCACGGCGTTCGATCCCGTAGGAGGCCGCCTCGGCGACCGAGGCGACCTCGGGGAGCTGGGCCACCTGGTCGGCGGAGAACTGGGCGAAGGTCGGGTCGGCAGCGCCTGAAAAGACGAGGGCGTCGGCGGCCTTGGTGGCCTCGGCGAACCGCCGGTAGGCGCTGTCGGTGCGACGGGCGCCGGCGGACGCGGCCAGCACCGCGCCCCCGATGAGCCCGACGAGGAGGCCGAGGCCGACCCAGCCCCGCCAGGAGCGGCGTAGGTCGGATCGGGACCGGAACCAGACGGCGCTCATCTCATTCCGATCTCAGGGCCACGGCCGGCTGGGTGCGGGCGGCCGAACGGGCGGGGAGCACGGCCACGAGGTTGGCGACGGCCAGGGCTGCGGCGCTCAGGGCGCCGAGGGCGACGAGGGGGACGGCGGGTTCGGCGGTGGTGCCC
>JBBSHM010000197.1:0-2078 GCA_038253125.1 Acidimicrobiales bacterium | reverse complement strand
TCGACGATGTAGACGGCCTCCCAGACGCCACAGGGGATGAAGTGGCTGAACAGGGCGATGTAGTTGTCGGCCACGTGGTGGTAGGCGATTCCTCCATAGCCTCCATAACGGATGTGGGACTCCGCCAGGAGGTTGTCGATCAGCGTGTCGAGCTGAGTGCCGTCGGCGGCGACGGAGCTCCCGTCGCCCCAGACCTTGACCAGGTCGAGCCGGAGGTAGGCGTTGACCACGTCGAAGATGGCCTGGTTCAGCTTGTCGATGTTGAAGTGCCGGTTGGCCGTGGCCCCCAGCTCATGGGCGGAGACCCCCCGGATGTGGCGGGCGGCCTGGGCCGGCCCGAGCAGGCAGCCGTAGGTGAAGGTGGTCAGGACGTAGCGGCCCAGCGGGTCGGCCAGCTTCGGGTCCGAGCCCGAGGCCGGGCCGAAGCGCCGCCACCACTCCAGCCAGTGGGCGGTGCGGCCCAGGATGTCGAGCAGGGATCGCTCCGGCATGCGCTCCTTGATTGCCTCCTCCAGCGCCACCGCGCTGGCGCTGCGGTCCTTGCCCCGGCGGCGCTTCAGTGACGGCACGCCGCTCACCTCATCGATGACCAGGTCGGCGTTGTCGGGGTAGCCGGCGTCGACCTCGGCGGCACCGGCGACCAGCCTGGCCCGGAGCTGCTCGGTGAACACGGCCGCGGTCGTGGGCAGGCCCGCTTCGGCGCAGAACTCATCCAGGAGCCCTTCGCAGTCCTCCCACGGGAGGAGCTGGGCGGACCAGTTGGCGTAGGCCGCCGACCCGGCCACGGCGACGTCGCCGGTGCGCAGGGCCTCGGCCAGGCTGGTGAACACGCACGCCTCGAAGTGGCGGCGGGCCAGTCGGCCGTCGCGGCCACGGACCAGGCGCCGCCATTGCTCGGACGCGAACGACAGGTCGACGACCACTCCCTCGACGTGGCCGGGGATGAAGTCGCGGGTCAGGTGCGAGTGGGCGACGGCGTGGTCGAGGGCGTCGAGCACCGAGCGGTCGGCGCTGGTCGCTTCCAGCTCCACCGTGCGCACGAAGGCGAACATGGTGGCCCGGTCCCGGCGGAAGTGGCGGTCGACCAGGGGCACGTAGTGGTTGGCATGATGGGCGGCCACCGCCTCGATGTCGGCCAGCTCGGCCTCGAAGCCGCCAGCGAGTTCCACTGCCGCCCGGGCCAGCGCAAGCGCGGATGCCGCCTGGGCTCCAGTCGGGCTGCGGGGGTCGAGGTGAACCAGGACATCGCGGTAGTGCTCGATCAGCCGCTCGGAGATCTCGGCCTGGCGTTTCTGGATGTCCTCAAGCTCGGTGCGGGCCCGCTTGTTGATGGAGGCGATCCGCTTGCAGGACATCTCGGCCAGGTCGTCGCGGGCGTGCTGGCGGGCGGCGTGGACCGCGCAGGCCAGCAGCGCCTTGCGCTTCAGCGGGCCGACCTCGCCCATGACCGAGGCATCCGCGGCCCACGCCTCGCCGGCGAAGTCGGCGATCTTGGACTCGGCCACCCCCTCCAGCCACACCGCGGTGTCGCCGAGGGAGTCGACCCAGGCCAGGTGGCTCACCTGCTTGCGGAACGCCGACCACGACGCCCGCCCGGCGGCCTGCTTCAGCCGGTGGAACCCGCTCGTGCGGGACGGTCCGGCGACGTCCAACAGCGCCTCCAGGCCCCTGGCCTCACCGAGGGGCACCCGTGCGGCGATCCCCTCGAACAGGGCCGTGTTCACCTCGGTGCGGATCTGCGAGGTCATCACGTCGAGCGTGGAGAAGCCCGCCAGTTCCAGCGACGCCTTCACCAGCATCTCCAGCGCCACGTTGATCAGGTCCGGTGGGTTGTTCTTCACCTCGGCCGCGGCCCGGATCGCCTCCCCGGCCACTGCTCTGGCCCGCTCGGGGTCCAGCACCACCCCGACCCGCTCTCGCACCAACTGATGCTGGGACGTCCCGGTGCGCTCCGATCCCACCTCCGGTTGGAGGTCCTCGGCCAGGTCCAGGCAGCGGCGCATGTGCTCGGTGACGACATCGGGGACGTCACCACGCCTGGGGAAGTAGCCCAGCCGCTGGAAGCACTTGAGCGACAG
>JBBSHM010000196.1:0-2088 GCA_038253125.1 Acidimicrobiales bacterium | reverse complement strand
GTGGCTCGACGGGAGGCGGGCCTCGATGGCGGCCTGGAGACGGGCCTGCAACAGCGTGGTGGTGAGGTCGCCCCGGGTGCGTTCGAGCACGGCCCGCAGGGCGTCGGTGGTACGGCGCAGGCCGCCGGTGATGGCATCGGGGAAATCGATGGTGACGAGGGTGTCGTACACGTCGTTCATCACGCCGAGCAGGACCTCACCCCGGGGCAGGTCGCCGTCGCGCAGCCGGTCGAGAAGGTGTCGACGCAGCTCGCTGGCCGCCTCGGCCAGGCCGTTCAACCACGCTGCGGCTGACACTCCCAGGTCGCGGTGCGAGGGCAGGACACCATCGGTGACCAGGGCGGCGGTGATTCGGGCCTCGGCGTACTCCTTCTCGGCGTCGTGGAGGGGCCCGGCGGCGGCCAGGACCGGGTACGGCTCGAGGGCCTCGTGGGCCTGGGTCAGTGCCGTTGCTGCTTCGTCCCCCAGCGCTGCGGCCACGTCGGTCTCACGTCGGTGGGTGGCCCGGATGGCGTTGCCGCAGGCCCGGATGGTGCGCCGGCAGGCGGCCAGGGCCGTCTCGCGTGCTCGGTGGGCGGCGTCGAACTCGGCCCGCACCGCCTCTTCGAGGCCGTGCAACTCCTGGCGGCGCGTCATCAGGACGACGACGAGCTAGACCCGCCCACCGGGATCGGAAGCGGTCGGACTAGTTGGCCGAACGGCGCGCCAGCGCCGGCTCAATGCCGGCCGAACGGTACATCGCCGCGTTCGGCCTGGCCGGGCGGCGGTACATCGCCGGCTCCGCCTGAGGTCCGGGGAGGAAGCGGACCTTCATGTCCTGCTCGGCCTTGGCACCCCGCTGGCGGACCAGCAGGGCTACATAGGAGGCCAGGAGCACGTCGGTGGTCAGCTGCACGTAGAGCAGGGAGCGCAGGCCGAGGGCCAGGCTCAGTACCAGGGTCACACCCGCGGAAGCCAGGAGGACGACGAACACATCGCGGCGTCGGCGCAGGGTCCGGGCCCGCGACGTGGGCAGTCCGGCGGCGACGAGGGCCCGGGAGGCGACGGGGCTTGCTGCCTGCGAGCGGGCCGCGGCCATCGAACGCCGTGCGGCCAGGGACGTGACCGGGGCACCGGCTCCGGCGGCGTAGGCGTGGGTTCGGGGCCGGTCGGGCACCAGGCTGCGGGCCGCGTGGGGGTGGGTCCGGCGCAGAACCGTCAACTGCCGGCGGAAGGCGCTGATCGACTCGGCCGGACGTCCCTCGGTGCGACGCCGGACCAGGGGCGGGACGAGCACGACGAGCCAGATGAGGCCAAGCACCACCAAAACCAACGTCATACGCTCCTTGACCTGCCTTTACTGTCGGGGACCGTAGTGGACCGGGTGGCGCGGATCGTGGATGCTGACGAAGAAGTGAAGGACGGCCGCCCCTCCCTTCCTACCAGCCGATAATCACTGAGGCAAAACGGCCCAGTCAGGGACGCTTTCAGGTGCTGTCGCCCCGGCGGTAGGTGCCGGAGCGCCCGCCGGTCTTCTCCCAGAGCGTGAGCTCGCCCACCACCATCGAGCGATCGACCGATTTGCACATGTCGTAGACGGTGAGGGCGGCGACGGCGCAGGCGGTCATCGCCTCCATCTCCACGCCGGTGCGGTCGACCGTGTCGACCTGGACCTCGACCTCCACGTGGTCGTCGCCCACGGTGAAGTTCACGTAGACACCGCCCACCAGGAGCGGGTGGCAGAGGGGGATGAGGTTGGGGGTGACCTTGGCCGCCTGGATCCCCGCCACCCTGGCCACGGCCAGCACGTCGCCCTTGGCGATGGCGTTGCTGGCGATCTTCGACGTGGTGTCGGGCTGCATCATGATCTTGCACTTGACCAGCGCCCGCCGGTGGGTGGCCTCTTTGGGCGTGACGTCGACCATCCGGGCGCGCCCGAGCGGGTCGATATGGGTGAGACCCCTGTCGGACACGGGCGAAGTGTATGCGAAGCCGGGTCGGCCGGCCTCAGCCGCCTATTTGGCTCATGCTGCGGGCGGGGCGGCGGAAGTGCACCTGGCCGATCGAATGACCGGCCCACTTGCGGCCCACATCGGCGGCAATGGCGTC
>JBBSHM010000195.1:0-2168 GCA_038253125.1 Acidimicrobiales bacterium | reverse complement strand
CGTCCCCGGCGCTGGCGGTGGTCGGCCTCGGGGCAGCAGGGGCGGGTCTCAGCGTGCATCGTGGGCGGACCCGGGTCGGCCATGTGATCGAGACCCTCGACCTGCCGGTTCTGGTCGGCTTGTTCGGGCTGGCAGTCGGCCTCGGCACCCTCGCCGGCACCTGGTCCGGCCCCGGGGACCTCATGGCGTCGGCGAGCTCCTGGGAAACGGCGGCGATCGGTGCCGGCGCGGCGGTGCTGGCCAACAACCTTCCCGCCGCCGTGCTTCTCAGCACCCGCGCCCGCACACCCCCGAGCCGTGTTGATCGGCCTCGACCTCGTCCCAACCTGGCCGTGACGGGCTCGTTGTCTGCACTGCTGTGGTACCGGGCGGCCAAGACGGTGGGCAGTAGTCCGTCGCTGCTGCAGATCTCGAAGATCGGAATCGTCCTCGTGCCGTGCTCGGTTCTCGCCGCGCTCGGCGCACTGGCCCTTTTGGCGCCGCGGGGACTCTGACCCGGCTCACGGCTCGTCGCTCGTCCTGTCGAGAATCTCGTGGAGCTTGAGGATCTCGACGGTGGTCACCACGCCGATGAAGGCACCGCCATCGACCACGGGAAGCAGGTCCACGTCGACGTCCTCCATGACGGTGAGGGCGTCGCGAACCGACACGTCGGGCGCCAGGATCGGGAAGTCGGTACGCATGTGGTGGCACACGTCGTCGGTGGCCCACTGTCGCGCGGGGACGGCTTGGAGCTCCTCGATGCGCATGATGCCCAGGTACCGGGCCCCGTCGACCACGGCCACCGCTTTCTCGCGGTTGCCGAGCAGGTGGTGGGAGAAGAACTCGCTCAACGTGGTGTCGGAGGGCATGGTGGCCACGTCGGTTCGCATGGCGGCGGTGAGCGGCAGGGCGAAGCGGCGTTCGAGATGTCCGGCGCGCGCTGCAACCTGGTAAGGCGAGGCCGATGCGCGGCCCATGAACAGTTGGGCCACCATGGCGGCGATCAACCCGGGGACGATAAAGCCGGGCCTCCCGGAGGCTTCGGCGGCGAAGACGACACCGGCCAGGGGAACCCGATAGCCGGCGCCCAAGAAGGCGGACACGCCGACGAGGGGGAAGAAGTTGCTGCCCGACCCGGCGGTGCGGAACAGCCCTCCGATGGCCCGGCCGAGCAGGCCGCCCTCGATCACGAGGGGGATGAACAGCCCGCCGGCGCCGCCACCGCCGACGGTGGCCACGGTGGCGACGGCCCGCAGCACAAGCAACAGCAGGACCAGGGCCACCGCACGGTGAGGATCGAATGCCCAGGTCAGGTTGTCGTAGCCGGCGCCGAGGGTGAGCGGATCGCCGAACGCGGCCTTGGCCACCAGAGCCAGCCCGGCGAGCACCGCTCCGGCCGCGGCGACGCGCACGGCCGGGTGTACGCCGGCGGCGAGGCCTTTGGCCCACACGATGGTCATGGCGAACAGGCGGGCGCCGAAGCCGCAGAGCACCCCGAGCAGGGCCGCTCCGCCGAGGTCGCGCAGGTCGAACGGCGGGGAGCCGGCCACTGCGAACAATGGCGTCGTACCGGCGATGGCGACGAACACCACGTAGCTCACCGCCGAGGCGATGCCGGCGGGGAGCAGCATGCGGCGGGCGAAGTCATCCTGGTAGGGCACTTCGAGGGCGAAGACCAGCCCGGTGGCGGGCGCTTTGAAGATGGCGGAAACGCCGGCGGCGGCACCGGCCACCAGCAGGACCTTGGCATCCTCGCGGGAGAAAAGGCGGCTGAAGCGGCGCTGGAGGGCCGAGCCGAAGGCGGCGCCGAGATAGACCGAGGGTCCTTCGTAGCCCAGCGCCCCTCCGAGACCGAGAGTGGCGATGCTGGCCAGCAGGCGGCCCGGCACCGGCCGCAGGGCGAGGCGGGTGCCCGGCTCGTGGAAGTTCTTGATGTACTCGTCAGCGGTCGCCGGACTGGCACCACCGGCAAACACGCGCAGCGCCAGCGCGGCCAGGCCGAGACCGACCAGCGGAGCGAGGACCTGGAGCACCAGCGGAGCGTCACGCAAGTGGTCGAAGAGCCCCTCGCGGGCCAGTCCCTCGAAGCCGGCGACGCCGAGGCCGGTGACACCACCGGTCAGTGCGGCGAACAGCACCACCTGGCGACTTTGGCGACCGAGGGCGAAAACATCGGCACGGTGACG
>JBBSHM010000194.1:0-2239 GCA_038253125.1 Acidimicrobiales bacterium | reverse complement strand
GCGGAGGAACGACGACCTTGGCTCGAGCACCTTCGCCGGTACGGCCCGTCCGACGGGCCTTCTCGCTCCGGCGGCGGTTCGATCCCTCGGGCCGGGCCCGTCAGGCGGGACCGATAGGGCGGGCCACCTGAGCCAGTTCCGGCCAATCGGCCGACTCCTGCACGCACCGGGCGAACAGCCACAGGAGCACCCGGTCCCGGTCCAGCCCGGCCAGGTCGGCCATCCGCCACGCCAGGTCGTGCGGAGCGGCCTGCAGACGCTCGCTGCAGTTCATCATGTGCTGCAGCACGTCGTAGGTGGGATCGCCGACGTAGGGCTTGGGGTCGATGACCAGCCATGGCTCCCGCTCGGCGGCCAGGACGTTGCCGGCGTGGAGGTCGGTGCACAGCAGCACGTGACGGTCGGCGCTGGACGGGAGGGCGCTGAACAGGGTGATCCCCTCCCGCGCCAGGCCCGGGTCGAGGACCGGCTCACCGGGCGCGGGAGGGGCCGGAAGCCGTGCCCGGGTCGCGGCTCACGCCACAGCCGGCGCAGCAGCCCGGCGATGATCGTGTCCTGCTCGGGCTCGGGCCGCCTCGTGGCGGTCGTTCCGGGCAGGCACCGCTCGAGCAGGAGGGCGGTGGCGTCGGGAAGCGTCTTGGCGGCGTGGAGGCGCACGGCGCCGTCACCGGCCCAGGTCCGGAGCCCGTCGGCCTCGTGGTCGGCCTCGTCGTGCGGCCAGCCCACCTTGAGCACAAGCTCGGCGCCGGTCGAGTCGCTCGCCGGTGCCACCCAGGCGCAGTGGCCACCTGGCTCGAACGGCTGACCCACGGTCAGCCCCCATCGGGCCGCCACCTCGCCCACGATCCCTGGCAACGTCGCCAGCCAGTCCAGCCGCCCATCTCGTTCGGCGGCGCGCACCAGATCCCGGGGCATGGTCAGTGGCTCCACTGTCGGCCATCATGCTGCGTGCCCTGGCCGACCTATATCGCCGCGGTCGTCTCCAACCGAGCCGTCGCTGCCGTCTCGCCGACGCCCGGCCCGATGACCGCCTACATGCGCCACCGGTTCCCCTTCCTCGGGTGAAGGCGCTGGCACAGAAGGCGCTGGCCCGCGCCGCCGAAGCGACAGCGGGGCCGCCCACCGACGAGGGCGAGGTGACCTCCAGGCGCTTGGCGTGGCGGTTAGGACCTGAGCGTGATGCCGGCGAAGGGGATCGCCACCCTGGCCGCCTGGGCCCAGACGGCGTCGAACGCTGGCGCAGTCGGGCGAAGAGCGGTTCCACCCAGTGATGCTGGCGTTCGGGGCCGAACGCCTGGCGCGCCGCTGCCGATGGTCCCGATCGTTGGAGGTGCTAGCCATGAGCTCCTCGACCTCGCGCCGCAGGAGCCTCAACCAGGGATTGCCGTGAATGACGCCGGCTCGGGCCCACGTCTCGCCCGGTCCCGGCGTTCGGAGGGGGAGCAACCGAATGGTCGTTGTCACCGCTGCCGAACGACGAGCATGCTGGGCAGGCCTCAGCAGGGTCGTGGAAGTTGATGTGTTCGGTCATCCTCAGGGTGTTCAGCCGGATGAGCACGACTGCTATCTGCCGGTGCGCTCGCGGTGCTTGCACCCTGGCCAGCAGCAGGGTCGACGCTGTCCTTCCTCCAGCTCCTCCTGGGTCCGGCGAATGCGGCGTTCTCTGGTCGTCGCCTGCTTCGCATCCTCGACCCAGCAGATGAACTCGTTGCGAGCGAGAGGTGTGATGTCCTTCCAGGCATCGAGCGCCGTGACGTTGACGATCAGCGCTTTACGCAGATCTGGTGGAAGCTCGTGCACCACGCCACCGGGCACTCGCGAGCTGCTCACAGGTTCACGATAGTGGCCGTACGAGCTACCGCCCCTCGAGATAAGTGCCGGTCAGGGCGCCCCTGCAGTTATCCATCTCGGCAACCCCGGGTCCCGCAGGAGAACGACGACCGGGTGCCGTAGGAGGAACGACGAGAGCGACACCCTCGACGCCGAGCACCCCACCCGGGAGACCCGGGAGGCCCGGGAGGTCCTCGCCGGGGTCTCCACGGGTCCCCGTCGTGAGCCTCGGCACCGACCGGACCGGACCATGTAGGCGGACGCCCGGGCCATCGTGGAAGACCTCACGCGCCGCCAGGTCAAGCTCAGCCTCGGCGGGGCGGTGCACGATCCCACCGACCCGGTGGGGAGGCTGCTGTTCAACGCGTTGGGCCATGGTGGCCGAGTTCGAGGGCGACCTGATCCGCAT
>JBBSHM010000193.1:0-2241 GCA_038253125.1 Acidimicrobiales bacterium | reverse complement strand
GTACGTGACGGGCGCAGCTCCTCGACCGTGACCGGCAGCTCGGCCGTGGGCAGCCCCCGGCGCTCGGCCCGCAGGACCAGCTCGGTGTCGAACAGGTCGGTTCCGAACCGGCAGGCGGCCACCACCGGCAGCAGCGGCTCACGGCGCATCGCCTTCATGCCGTGGGTGTCGCTCACCTTCAGCCCGAAACCGTAGCGCAGGAGCAGCGAGAAGACAGCGGTGACCAGACGCCGGGGGAGGGCCCGCTCGTCGTGGGCCCCGGCGCCCCGCTTGGCCCCGACCACGATCACGGGGCCGCCCGTGGAGCGGACCTCGGCCACCGCGGCGTCGAGGAACCCGAGGTCGGTGTAGTCGACGTCGAAGTTGACGACGATGTCGCCGGTGGCGGCCAGGAAGCCGGCCCGCAGGGCCCGCCCGTAGTCAGGCTCGGGCGAGGAGAGCGAGCGCACCTCCGCCACCTCCTCGGCCAGCGACTGGGCGATGGCGGCTGTGCGGTCGCTGCTGCCGTTCTCCACCACGATCACCTCGAATGCGCTCACCTCGAAGGCGCCTGTGCGGTCCCGCAGGCCGTCGACCACGGCGTGCACCGCCTTGTCGAGGAGGTCCTCCTCGTTGTGGGCCGGCATGACCACGGACAGCTCCACCCCGGCCATGGGAGGCCATCGTGGCGCACGAGCGCTACAGATCACCCATCGGTCGCTTCAACGCCGCCTGTATGCTCATATGCATGAGGACAACCATCAATCTGCCTGATGCGTTGGCTCGCGAGGCGAAGGCCCGTGCCGCGGCCGAGGGACGCACGTTCACCAGCCTCGTCGAGGAGAGCCTGCGGTCGGTGCTGATGAAGGGAGCTGGCCACCAGGGGCATCCGCCTGGACCCCTACCGGCCTTCGGCGATCCTGACCAGCGTCCTCTCGTCGATCTAGCTGACCGAGAGGCTCTTTGGGCCGTCCTCGAGCGTGACTGAAGCGGTGTGATCCTGCCTGACGTGAACGTTCTCGTCTACGCCTTCCGGCGTGAGGCGCAGATGCACGATCGCTATTCGGCCTGGCTGGGGGAGGTGGTGGCGGGAGGAGAGGAGCTTGCCCTGCTGGACCATTCGCTGATCGGCTTCGTCAGGATCGTCACCAATCGCCGGATCTTCCCGAAGCCGGCTCCGGCCGAGCTGGCCCTGGATTTCGTCACCCGCCTGCGCCAGGCACCGCGAGCACGCTGGCTGCCGGCGGGGAAGCCCTCATGGGACAGCCTCGACCGACTCGTCCTCCAGGACCAGGGCATCGTCGGCAACCTGGTACCCGACGCCCACCTGGCCGCAGTTGCCCTGGCGCACCGATGCCGTCTGGCCACCGCCGACCGGGGCTTTGCTCGCTTCCCCGCTCTCAACTGGTTCGACCCGGCGGCCTGACGGTGGTGCCAGCCCGGGATCACCTGCGATGCCAGCTGATGGCCCGGGTGTCCCCGAGGGCATGATCCGCCTCGTCCACGAGGCCAACGACGACAGGAGCAAGGCCGAGCTGTTCGCCGCCTGCCGCGACGGCCGGGTGGCCGTGCTGCTCGGCAGCACCGAGAAGATGGGTGTCGGCACCAACGTCCAAGCCCGCCTCGTCGCCCTCCACCACCTCGACTGCCGTGGCGTCTCGCCGACCTGGCCCAACGGGACGGCCGGGCCTCCGTCAGGGGAACCTGAACCCCTAGGTGGCCATGCAGCGCTACGTCACCGAGGGCAGCTTCGACGTCTACATGTGGCAGACCGTCGAACGGAAGGCCGCCTTCATCCATCAGGTCATGGCCGGCGAGGTCGCCGGCCGAGAGGTCGACGACGTGGGTGATGTCGCCCTCTCCTATGCCGAGGTGAAGGCCCTCGCCACCGGGTAACCGCTCATCCTGGAGAAGGCCGGCATCGACAACGAGGCCGCCCGCCTCGGCCGGCTACGCCAGGCCCACCAACGGGACCGGACGGCCCTGAGCCGCACCGTGCAGCAGTCCGACATCAAGGCCGCCCGAGCCCAAGAGCTGATCACCGCGGCGACCAGCGCCATCGGCCGCCGTCAGGACACCACCGGCGACGCCTGCGTCATGCGCCTCGGCGACACAAGCCACCGCAAGAGGGCCGAGGCCGGCCAGGAACTCAAGAGCCACCTGTTCGACATGGTCACCGAAGCCGACCGGGTCGGCGCCACCGCTCCCCAGATCGTCGGCGACCTGGCCGGGTTCCCCGTCGAGGCCGCAACCGGTCGAGGT
>JBBSHM010000192.1:0-2247 GCA_038253125.1 Acidimicrobiales bacterium | reverse complement strand
TACAGCTGGCGGGTCCTGTGGCTCCTGGGGCTGCCGACGGGACTGCTGCTACTCGTGCTCAACCGGTGGGTACCCGAGTCGCCACGGTTCCTGATCCAGAACGGGCGTGACGCTGAGGCGCGGGACCTCCTGGCCCGTTACGGGGCCGAGATCGTGGAGGAGGAACACTCCGAGCTGGAGGTCGAGGCCGGGGTGCGAAGCGGTTGGGGCCAGCTGTTCAGCGGCCGGTTCCTGGGTCTGTCGGCTGTGGTGTGCCTGTTCGGCCTGGGTGTGGGGCTGGTCACCTTCGGCTTCCAGCTGTGGATCCCATCGAACCTTCAGAAGCTGGGCCTGTCGGAGGTCACCTCGGCGAAGGTGTTACGCGACTCGGCGCTGCTCGGCTTCCCAGCCACGTTCGTGATCGCCTTTCTCTACGGGTTCTGGAGCAGCCGTAAGACGATGATCCTCCTCGGCCTGGTCACCGCAGCGTCGCTGGCCGGTTTCGTGATCCTCGGCGACCGGGTCGCCGACAACCGGTTGAGGCTCGATCTCCTGCTGATCCTGCCGATCACGGGGATCAGCTCGATCCTGGCCGTTCTGATCGCCTACGCCTCGGAGACGTTCCCAACCCGTGTTCGGTCGCGGGGCACCGGTATGGCGGCGGGGGCCAGCAAACTTGGTGGGGTGGCCGTGATCGCCTTGGTGGTGGCTGGGACCACGCCGCCGTCGATCTCCGGAACAGCACTGATAGGCGCGGTGCCCCTTGTGCTCGGGGCGGTTGCGGTGGCGGTCGTCGGCGTTGAGACCCGACGCCGGCCGTTGGAGGACATCACCGCCGAGGAGCTCCGCCTCAGCCAGGCGGCCGGCGGCGCCTGGGTGACCGCCGGCACACCCGGCAGGGCGGCAGGTGGCTGAGATGAGAAACTCAGGTGTGCGGCGTCCCAAAGATGGCTTCGGATTAAGATGGGTCCTGAGGTGACCGAATCCACGTCCCCGGCGCCGCCGCCCGAGACTGGGGCGAGGCGGGCCCTCACGGGGCTTGGGCTGGTGGCTCTGCTGGCCAGCGCCCTGTTCGGTGCCAACGTGGGCGGGGTGCGGGAGCGGCTGCTGGGCTCGGAGACACCGACGGCCAGGCCGGCGGCGGTGGCCCGGGGCCCCGAGGCGACCGCCGGGTCGGCTCCGGCAGCGCCCCAGGTGGAGCCGCCGGCTAAGGAGACGGTGCTTCGTTCCCAGCCGTGGTGGCAGGGGGTGACCAAGCTGGAGGGAACCGGCTCGACGACAGCGGCGGTGAACGTCGACAGCGGAGCCATCCAGTGGCGGGTGAAGCCGACCTGTCAGGCAGGCCGCCTGGTCGTGCGGGCCTCGGGCCAGGCGAGGGCTGTCGTAGAGACCGCCTGCCCGGCCAGCCCGACCGGTTACGGGACCCGGACGGGAGCGATGAGCCTGGACGTCACCGCCGACGGACCCTGGCAGCTGCAGGTCGAACAGCAGGTCGACGTGCCCTTGAGCGAACCGCCTCTTCCGGTCATGAACGCACCGGGCGCCTCGAAGGTGGCCACCGGCTCGCTCTACCGGGTCGACCAGGTGGGAACCGGCAAGGTCACCCTGTACCGGCTGGCCGACCGCAGCTACGCCCTGCGCCTCGACGACTTCTTCGTCACCGCCAACGTCGACCTTGAGCTGCAGCTGAGCCCCCTCGACGCACCTCGCACCACCGAAGAGATCAGCACCGCCCGCTCGCCGTCCATCGCCGCGCTGGACGTCACCACCGGCTCGCTCAACTTCACCCTGCCACCGACCCTCGACCCCAACAAATACCGGTCGCTGGTCATCTGGTGCGAGCGGACCCACAACGCCTACGCCGCGGCCACACTCACCCCGCCATGACCGCACCCGCCAGCCTGATCCGGCCGTCGGCGCCCGCCCGGCCCACCCTGAGCGTGCGGGGCCGGGCCATACCCGTGGTCCTGCCCAGCCGGTCCGATCCCCGCCTCAAGCTGTCGGCCGTCATCATGACCCTTCACGTCCTTGGCCAGACCGTCCTCGGCTTCAAGGTGTCGATCGCCCAGATCGTCGTGTCCATCGTGGTGTGCGCCGTCGTCGAGGCGGCGGTGACCTTCCGAAGCCTCCACGTCCTGGTGTGGCCGGCCAGTGGCATCCTCACCGGCAGCAGCGTCGCCTTCATCCTCAGGGCATCCGGGACCCGGCACGGCGACTGGTGGAGCCTCCACGGCATCCAGTTCTTCGTCCTCGCCGGGCTGATCTCGC
>JBBSHM010000191.1:0-2288 GCA_038253125.1 Acidimicrobiales bacterium | reverse complement strand
CGACCTATGCCGAGGAGATGACCCGTCTCCCGAATAGCTGGCGCTCGATGAGCACGTGCTCTAGGAACAGGGGCAGGGCCAACTCGGTGGCGCGGGTCTCGATGAGCCCGCCGTGCTTGTCGACATAGCGCCAGTGCCGCCACGACCGGGCCCAGCTGAGGGTCATGCCCAGTTGGCGGGGAAGATCCATCTCGGGGGGCGCCAGCACGGCGGCCTCACCCAGCCAGGTGTGCATTTGAAGGAAGATCTCCGGTGGCATCCCGAACTGGTCGCGCCACATGCGCAGGGCCTTCAGGCACGGCGAGGGCTCACCGCCGAGCACGAGCATGGCCCGTTCCGACGACAGGTCGTGGTCGTGGAGCACGAACTTGCCCCGCTGCCACGACACCCGGTGCTGGGTTCCCTCGCATTCCAGGCTGGCCGACACCGCGTCGATGTGGTGGTACCAGCGTGGTCGAGCGGGCAAAGTCACAGCCGACAATCCTCTCACGCGAGTGCCCGTGGAAACGTCCGGCCTGTTCCCCGTTCCTAATCCTCTACGTGCACCACGCGGGCCCAGTCGGGGGCGGCCCAGGGGCGTCCGCCTCGGCCCTGCTGGTCGCTCGTGACCATGCACACCACGACCTTCATGGCCTTGGGGGCCTCGTCGGGCCACGGCGTGAGCCCGTCGGTGAGGACCACCACCACCGAGGGCCGGGGCCGCAGGCGGCCCACGGCGGCCAGGCCGGCGCCCATGTCGGTGCCGCCACCGCCGACCAGGTCGACGGCGGCCGCGGTGGAGACCCGGCGCACGCTCTTCACCGCTGCGTCCACCGACAGCACCCGCACCTGGCCCCTCGCCAGCCCGACACCCTTGAGCACCCCGTCGATCTCGGACAGGAGCCGGGCCAGCTGGCCCTCCGACATCGAGGCCGACGTGTCGGCCACGATGGCCACCTCGGGGACGGGCCGCTCGAGGGCGGGCAGGACGATCCCCGGGGTGGCGTGGGCCCGCCGGGACGGCCGCCGGTAGGTGTAGTCCACCCGTCCGGTGACGGTGCTGACGCCTTTGCGGATCTCCGCGGCCAGCACCCGCCGCCAGTCGACCTTGGGGTCGAGCTGGTTCTCGGCCCACCGCTTCCATCCGGCCGACAACCGCCCCCGGCCCTCGCGCATGTAGCGCAGCACGTCGTTGGCCACCTGGCTGCGCAGGAGGTGGCGTTCGCCCGGAGGCATGCCGCTTCCCTGGGTGCCCCCCATCTCCCAGTCGCGCGTCTCGCTGTCGGAGCCGCTGCCGCAGTCGGGCTCGTTGTCGGTCTCCAGGTGCTCGGTGTGGAAGTACTCCTCGGCCAGGCGCCCCGGTTTCCAGCCCAGCTCCTGGGGGACCACCCGGCTGTCGGGCAGGCGCAGACCGGTCCCGATGAGGTCGTCGTTGATCTCGGCGTCGGCGGCCAGGGCCCAGTCCTTGGAGTTGTGGCGCGACACGCCCAGGTTGCGGGCCCGCCCGGCGTGGTCTCGCACCAGGTGGCCGGCGTGGTGGACGAGCAGGCTGCCCAGGATCTCCACGCTCCACTGGGCCACCAGGTCGGGATCCACGTAGAGGCGCCACGACTCGTCGACGGCCACCTTGCCGAGCCCGGGTGCGGCGATGACCGGCGAGGCGAAGATCGCCGCGGCCAGGTACGGGTGACGCCCCACCGCCCACAGCCTGGCCAGCACCAGCTTCCCGCTGTCGACCTCAGTCGCCATCACGGCCCCCCGGCGTTCTGGCGTTCGAATCGCGCCTGTACCGTCGCGTTTCGCACGCCAGAACGGGACAGGACCCGTTGAGGCTCACACCCAGCCGGCGCCTTTGAACAGGGGGGCGAAGAGCTTGGCCTCGGGCGGGGCGGGAGCCCCCTTGGGGCGACACTGGGCTAGCACCCGCGCCGGTACCGCGGCCACGTCGGGCGCGTCCTCGCCCGCCTTGCCCAGCACACGCCAGCCCGCCAGCCACCGGTCGACGGTGGGGTTGGTGGCCACCGCCGCGGCCACCGACGACAGAACGGCGTAGGCCCGGTCGCCGCGCTCGGGAACCTGGAAGGAGTCGGGGTCGGCCAGCACCTCCTCGGGGTCGGGGAGGTCCATCTCCATCTCCCACATCAGCAACTCGATACCGGCGCCGTCGCCCACCGCACCGGTGATGAGGGCGGTCTCGGCCTCGGTGGAGGCCTCGGCGGCCCGGGCCGCCGTCCACAGCCCGGCCCCCCAGTCCCAGGTGCGGGGGCTGGGCCAGCCCCGCCCGGACCGGGCGGCATCGGTGGGCAGGT
>JBBSHM010000190.1:0-2331 GCA_038253125.1 Acidimicrobiales bacterium | reverse complement strand
CTCTCCGGCGGCGAGGCGGCCCGGGCCGGACTGGCCGCGGCGCTCGCCAATGACCCCACCGTGGTGCTGGCCGACGAACCGACCGGCGAGGTCGACTCGACGACCGAGAGCCGCGTCCTCGAGTTGCTGCGCCGCCGCGCCCGAGACGGGGGGGCGGTGGTCATCGTCACCCATAGCCCAGCAGTCGCCGCCGCCGCCGACCGCACTATCGCTCTGGCCGACGGGACGGTGACCTCATGACCCGCGCCGCTGAGCCGGACGTGCTCGTGCGCTGCGAGCGCGTGGCCCGCACCTTCGGGGCCGGCCTCGGCGCGGTCGTCGCCCTCCACGACATCAGCTGTGAGATTCAGGCGGGCCAGCAACTGGCGATCACCGGACCATCTGGATCTGGCAAGTCGACGTTGCTGCACGTGCTGGCAGGGCTGGATGAGCCCACGGGCGTCGTTACCTGGCCCGCCCTCGGCGCGAAAGGCGACCTGCGTCCCGGGCCCGTCGGTGTCGTGTTCCAGGGACCCAGCCTGCTGCCGCCCCTTGACGTGACCGAGAACGTCGCCCTTCCCCTGCTCCTCGGGGGGGCCAGCGAAACCGACGCCCACGCTGCGGCCGCCGCCGCCCTCGCCCGGCTCCACCTCTGCGCGCTGGCCACGAAGCTGCCCGAGGAGCTGTCGGGCGGCCAGGCTCAACGCGTCGCTGTGGCCCGGGTCCTCGCCGGGCGCCCTCGTCTCATCCTCGCCGACGAACCCACGGGCCAGCTCGACCACGCCGCCGCCACGGTGATCGTCGACGCCCTCGTGGAAACCGCCAGCCACCTAGGCGCCGGGCTCGTCGTCACGACCCACGACCAGCTCGTTGCCGCCCGGCTCGCCACCCGGTGGACCATGGCCGACGGCGCCTTCGTCGAACCCCACCTCCCGATCGAAGGGAATCTCTCGTGCTCGCCCTGACCTGGCTCCGCGGCCTCGCCGCCCGCCGCCGCGGCCGCCTCGCCGCAGCGGCGTGCGGCGTCGCCATCGCCGTCGCCCTCCTCGCCTCGATCGGCGCCTTCCTGTCCGCCTCGAAGGCCACCATGACCGCCCGGGCCGCAGCTGACGTCGCCGTCGACTGGCAGGTCCAAACCCAGACCGGCGCCGATGCCGGCGCCGTACTCGACGCCGTCAAGCGTGCGCCCGGTGTCACCGTCGCCGCGCCTGTCGACTTCGCCGCAACCACCGGCCTGCAGGCCACCATCAACGGGTCAACCCAGAGCACCGGCCCCGGCGTCGTCGTGGGCCTCCCGCCCGGCTACCGCAGCGCCTTCCCCGGCGAGCTCCGCGACCTGACCGGCTCCGGCACCGGGGTCTTGTTGGCCCAACAGGCCGCGGCCAACCTGCACGCCGCACCAGGGGACACCCTCACCGTCGGCCGGGCCGGGCTCGACCCGGCGATGCTACGGGTCGACGGTATCGTCGACCTGCCCCAGGCCGACTCACTCTTCCAGACCGTCGGCGCCCCGGCCGGCGCCCAACCCCAGGCGCCGCCCGACAACGTGCTGCTCGTACCGGCCGCCCAGTGGCACGAACTGTTCGACCCGCTCGCCCAGACCCGACCGGAGTTGGTGCACACCCAGATCCACGCCCGGCTCACCCACCACCTGCCCACCGACCCGTCCGCCGCCTACGCGGAGGTGTCCGGCCGAGCCCGCAACCTCGAAGTGAGGCTGGCCGGCGCCGGGCTCGTGGGCGACAACCTGGCCGCCACCCTCGGCGCGGCGCGCTCCGACGCCCTCTACGCGCAGATCCTGTTCCTGTTCCTCGGCCTCCCGGGTGCCGTACTCGCCGGTCTGCTCACCGCCGCCGTCGCCGGCGCAGGGGCAGAGCGGCGCCGCAAGGAACAGGCATTGCTTCGGGCCCGTGGCGCGACCAACCGCCAACTCGTCCGGCTCGGCACGATCGAAGCGGCCGCCGTCGGCGCCGCCGGCGCCGCCGGCGGCCTAGGGCTGGCTCTGGCCCTCGGCCGGGTCGCGTTCGGAACGTTCGGGTTCGGAGCAACGCCGATCGCGGCGATCGGCTGGGCCGCCGGCTCCGCCGCCGCCGGCCTGGTCATCGCCGCCGCCACCATCGCCATTCCGGCGTGGCGCGACGCCCGCGGGGTTACCGTCGCCGCCGGCCGGCGGCCCATCGGCCGCGCAGGAACGCCCCGCTGGGCCCGCTACGGCGTCGACCTCGTCCTGCTTGGCGTCGGAGGGCTCGTGTTCTGGCTCACCGGGCGGGGCGGCTACAAGCTCGTCCTCGCTCCTGAAGGTGTCCCCACCATCTCGGTCAGCTATTGGGCGTTCGCCGGCCCCGCCCTGCT
>JBBSHM010000189.1:0-2393 GCA_038253125.1 Acidimicrobiales bacterium | reverse complement strand
GGAGGTCGACGCCCTCTGCGGTGCTCCCGGTGTGTTCAGCGCCCGGTGGGCCGGACCGGGGGCGACCTACGCCGACAACGTGGCCAAGCTCCTGGCCGAGCTGGCGAAGCACCCCGCCGCACCCCGCGCCGCCCGCTTCCGCACCGTGGCCCTGTGCCGCTTCCCCGATGGTTGCGAGGTGGTGGCAGAGGGCATCTGCACCGGCACGGTGCCGGTCGTTGCGGACGGCTCCGGCGGCTTCGGCTACGACCCGGTGTTCGTCCCGGACGGGGGCGACGGCCGCACCTTCGCCCAGATGTCGGCAGCCGAGAAGCACGCCGTCTCCCACCGGGGCCGGGCCTTTCGCGCCCTGGCCGACCAGCTCCCCCCGTTTCTGTCGGGAGAAACCCCCCGCTGAGCGACAGCTACTCCCGACAGAAGCGGGTCAGCTCCTCGACGATCCGGCGGTGCGAGGGTGGCACCAGCACGGCCAGGGCCAGGTCGGGGGTCAGGACCTCGGCGACGTCGGTGTCGTCCGGCCAGGCGTCGTCGTGGCGGAGCCGGTCGGCGACGCCCGCCAGGGCCCGGGCGCCGGCCCAGTCGCTCCTCTCGGTGGCCAGGCGCACGGCGACGCGGCTCTCGGCCACCTCGCCCACGCACTCGAACGGCTTCGGCTGCCCGGCCTCGACCAACCCGGCCAGCCCCTCGACCTGAGCGAGGTCGTCCAGCACGTCGCCGCCCTGTATGGCCACCACCGCAGCGCGGTCGAGCCACGGCGCCAGGGCCAGGGCCACGAACCGGCACTTCGGGCAGTCACGGTCCCAGCCGTCCACCCGCCGCCCGGCGTCGAGGCGGAAGGCGGCGTTGCACGATGAGAAGGAGTCGAAGAAGCGTCGGCCCCCGGCCGCGAACAGGCGGCAGATGGCCAGCTCTGAGAAGGGTCGCAGCAGGCTGAACCACGACAGCCCCGGTCCGACGGCACAGGCCAGGACGTCGGCCAGGAGCTCCTCGGCGGCCAGCGACTTCGACCACTGGTGGTTGACCGGCGCCCCCCGCCAGTCGCGGGTGGCCTCGGACGCCGACCGCTCGTTCGACATGACCACGCTGTCGCATCCGGCCCGCACGGCCACCAGGCAGAGCACCAGGCTGACCACGGCCGTCACCGGCACGTGACCGTTGCGGGCGCCCCGGCCGTTCAGCTCGAGCAGCTTCGGGTCGAGGGCCCGCCCCACGTGAACGGCCTGCCCCCCGGCCCGGGCCAGGACGGAGTCGATCACCGGGAAGCGGCGGACGCTGGCCAGCAGCGGGTCCTCGCCGGCGGCCTGCAGCGCCCCGATCGTGACGCACGAGTCCTTGCCCCCGCCCACCGGCACGAGGCTCCGGCGGGTGAGGCCCAGCTCACCGACCGGACCGTCGGTTCGCGCCGGCGCCTCTACCGTGGGGCCGGCCGGATCCAGGCCGTTCACGTAGTAGAGCTCGCCGAGACCGGGCCCGAGGAGGGCGTCGAGCAGGCGACGCTCCGAGGCCGTCAGCCCCCCTGGCACCGCCACGTGGGCCGGCGTCGCCGCCTTGTAGTACGACGGGGCGGCGGCCAGCCACGCCAGCCTGACCAGGGCCTCGTCCGCCGCCGTCGCCTGCCCCGGCGGGAGCTGCAGGACCTCGGTGAAGGCCAGGTCGTCTAGGGCGTAGGACAGGCGCACCGTCGACGTGGCCTCGTCCAGGTCGAAGCCGGTGAGAGAGAAGGCCTCGACCCGCTCGGGGAGGAACACCTCGGGGGCGGGCACGGCCCGACGACCCTACCGTGCCGCAGCTGGCCGCCTCAGACCGTGGATCCGCCCCCGCCGCCGCCGGCGCAGGCGCAGGCCCCGCCGGCGGTGACGGCGATGGCGCCCCAGGGCTCGAGCTCGAAGGGGAACCGGATGGGCTCGGCCGTGGCCAGGCGCACCCCGACCAGCTGGGAGGGGCCGACCCTGGTGAAGGCCCACCGCCCCTGGGCGTCGGTGGCCATGGGCGGAGGGTCGGCCTCGGGCGGCAGGTCGACCATGACGTCCTTCACCTCGCCGCTGGACAGGTCGAGGACGTAGAGGTGCCGGGGCCCGTCCCCGGCGCGGGCGACGAACAGCGCGGCACCGCTGGTGACGGCGGCGGCGCCGGCTTCGGGCTTCAGGTTGGCCGGGAGCGGAAACGACCGGTCTCCGGCGGGGCCGGCGACCAGGGCCGAGCACCCGGTGGTGCAGGTGGCGTCGGCGAGGAGCACGACCCGTTGGCCGTCGGCGCCGAGGAAGGTGCCGTTCGGCGCCAGCGTCCGCGTCGTCGAGCCCCTGACCGGGTCGACGAGGTCGATCCGGCCGGACCGGCTGGTGGGGGCGATAACGAGCCCGCCGGCACCGAACCCGGCGAGGAGGCGCCCGGGC
>JBBSHM010000188.1:0-2408 GCA_038253125.1 Acidimicrobiales bacterium | reverse complement strand
GGCCAGCCTGTTCGCCGAGCTCGACCGCCCGGCGCTACGGCCGCTGCCGGCGACGCGCTATGAGTTCGCCACCTGGCGCCGGACCAAGGTCAACATCGATTACCACATCGAGCTCCGCGCCGACCGCCACTTCTACTCGGTGCCCTACGCCCTGGCGGGCGAGGCGGTGGACGTGCGGGTGTCCGCCGCGGTCGTCGAGGTCTTCCACCGCCACCGCCGGGCCGCCTCCCACCTGCGCCGCTTCGCCCCCGGCTACTCCACCGACCCGGCTCACATGCCCGAGTCCCACCGCCGCCACGCGGCGTGGACGCCGGGGCGCATCATCTCCTGGGCGGCCAAGACCGGGCCGGCCACCGCCACCCTCGCCAAGGCCATCCTGGCGGCGCGGCGCCATCCCGAGCAGGGGTTCCGCTCCTGCCTGGGCATCGTCCGCCTGGGAGAGCGCTACGGGGCCGAGCGCCTGGAGGCGGCCTGCAGGCGGGCCCTGGCCGTCCGGGCCCACAGCTACCGCTCGGTCGAGTCGATCCTGCGCACCGGCCTGGACCGCAAGCCGCTGCCGGCGGCGGCGGCCCCGGTGCCCGCCCATCCCGACCACGACAACCTCCGCGGCCCGGGCTACTACCAGTGAAAGGAACCCACGTGCTCAACCACCAGACCATCGAGGGCCTCTATGCCCTCAAGCTTCCCGCCATGGCCGCCGGCCTGGCCGAACAGGACGCCTCGGCCGCCCACCAGGCGCTCGCCTTCGAGGAGCGCCTCGGCCTGCTCGTCGACCGGGAGCTCACCGAGCGAGAGGGAAGGCGCCTGGAGCGCTACCTGAAGACGGCCAAGCTGCGTACCAACGCGGTGATCGAAGACGTCGACTTCCGCCGCCGACGGGGCCTGGAGCGCCCGGCGATCCTCGGCTTGGCCGAGGCCGGCTGGGTGAGGAGCCACCACAATGTCGCCGGCGTGGGCCCCACCGGGGTGGGCAAGACGTTCCTGGCCTGTGCCCTGGCCAACGCCGCCATCCGCCGGGGCCACACCGCCCTCTACCTGCGGGCGCCCCGCATGCTCGATGAGCTGGCCCTGGCCCGGGCCGACGGACGGTTCCAGCGCCTCACCGCGTCATGGGCCCGCATCGACGTCCTGGTCATCGATGACTATCTCCTCCGACCGCTCAGCGCCGACCAGGCCGCCGACCTCCTCGAGGTGATCGAGGACCGGGCCGGGCTTCGTTCCACGATCATCACCAGCCAGCTGCCGATCTCCATGTGGCACGAGGCCATGGGAGAGCCCACCGTCGCCGACGCCGTCTTGGACCGGGTACTGGCGAACCTGCACCGCATCGAGCTGGAGGGCGAGTCGATGCGCCGCCCCGAGGGCGCGCCGAACACGGCCGGAACGGGCAGGCGCGAGAGCGACCGGGACGGGTCGAAGCGGTCGAAGGCGGCAGCGGCTCGATCGATGAGCCGATCGAGCGCGCCCCTGCGCCGCGTCCCCCAGTCGGCGACCTCGGCACCGAAGCGCATCTCGGCCACCACAACGAACGGAAGAACCCACGTGACGTCTCGCAGCACTGGCACCCACCGCGCGTAGCGGCGCGATTGGCTCGCGCCCAGCCAGGCACTGGCAATCATCGTGTCGACGACGACAACGGCCGCCACCGGAGGCTCAGGCCTCTTCGAGAACCCGGTAGAACGTGTCTTCGTCTTCGGCGGTCAGATCATCGATCAGGAACTGGCCGAGGTCGCCCATGGGCGCCGACGGCCTTCGATCAGTCGCTCAACCGGGCCGATCTCAACCCGCTCAGGCTGGTGTCCTGAGGTGTCCGACATGAGGCTGTCCTCTCGTCCCAGTACCGCTTCAGGATACGCCGGAGTGGCCACACCGGGTCGACGGCCCACCCGTGCCTGGGCATGATCGGGGGGGGGGACGGTGGCACCACGACCGACTTCCTCAAGTTCCACTCGACAGGAAACTGACCGTCATGTACAACACCGACGTTCTGTTGTACCATTGTGTCATGGCCACGATGGCAGTCAGCGAAGCACGGGAGAAGTTGTCGGACGCAGTCGAGACCGCCCACACGGAGCCGGTCTTCCTCGAGCGCTACGGCCGGCCCGCCGCGGTCCTCGTCAGCTCTGAGCGCTACGAGGAGTTGTTGGAGGCATTCGAGGATGCCGAGGATGCCGCCGCCTTCGACGCAGCGATGGCCGAAGAGGGCGCGAGCATCCCCTGGGAGCAAGTCAAGGCCGACCTCGGCTGGAAGTGACTGCCTATCGGATCGAAGTCCGGCCAGCAGCCGCTCGGGAGCTGCGCAAACTCGACCCGAGCGTCCAGCCCCGCATCCAAGGTGCAATCGCGCTGCTGGGCCAAGACCCACGACCTCCGGCGGCCCGGGCATTACGAGGTCGACCCGGCTTCCG
>JBBSHM010000187.1:0-2446 GCA_038253125.1 Acidimicrobiales bacterium | reverse complement strand
GCCTGGGTGCTCGACGGCGAGCGTCTGGGCGATCATCCCGCCCATCGAGGCGCCGACCACGTGGACACCGCCGATGCCGAGGTGGTCGAGGAGCCCGACGAGGTCAGCCGCCATGTCGGACAGGAGGTAGGGCACCTTGGCCGGGTCGACCTCGAAGGGGTTGACCGTGACGCCGTCGAGGTGGGTGGACAGACCGCTGTCCCGGTTGTCCGGTCGCACCACCCGGAAGCCGCGCTGCACCAGGTCGCCTACGAGCGGTGCCGGCCATGAGGTGAGCTGGGCACCGAAGCCCATTACGAGCAGAAGCGGGTCGGCGTCGGCCTCGCCCTGGTCCTCGTAGAACAGCTGGATCCCGTTGGTGGCAGCGGCGGGCATGGCCCCGTAGCGTCTCCGCTCTCAGCCCTGCCGGTCAAGCCTGACCCGTTTCTTGTACCGCCCCGCACGCCCGCGGCCTACGGTCAGGACCGTGGCACAGGGTCCGGAGGTTCGGCTCGACCGGCTGACACGGGTGCCGGTTGTGGTCACCGGTTTGCGCCAGAACCGGCCCAACCGGCCGAACGGCGCCTGCCCGTTCTGCCCTGGAGGTCTCGAGGCGCCGGAGCCCTATGACGTCCGGTGGTTCAAGAACCGGTGGCCGCCTCTGGCCCGGGACCGGGCCGAGATCCTGCTCTACTCCCCCGAGCACGGCGTCGCCCTGTGGCAGCTCGGCGTCGAGGGAGTCCGCCGGGTGGTCGACCTGTGGGTTGACCGGTCGGTGGCGCTCGGCGCTCAGGAGGCGGTGGCCTACGTCCTGCTCTTCGAGAACCGGGGCGCCGAGGTGGGCGCCACCATCGACCACCCCCACGGTCAGGCCTACGCCTTCTCCGAGGTGCCGCAGACGCCGCTGCGCGAGCTGACTCTGGGCCGCTGCGCGCTGTGCGACGCCCCACCGGAGAGGTCGGTCGTCAGCGAGGCGGGCCCGTGGCGGGCCTGGTGCCCCGAGGCCAGCGCCTGGGCCTACGAGCTGAGGGTGGCGCCGGCCAGCCACATCCAGTCGCTGCCGGCGCTGAGCGACGAGCACCGCACGGCCCTGGCTGCGGTTCTGGTCGACACGCTGGCCCGCCTGGACCAGCTGTTCGACGCCCCGATGCCCTACATGCTGTGGTGGCACCAGCGGCCGACCGACGAAGGCGAATGGCCGCTCGCCCACCTGCACGCCCACATCGCCCCGCTGCTGCGGGCGCCGGGCACCCCCCGGTTCGTCGCCGCCGGTGAGCTGGGCAGTGGCGTCATGTTCAACCCGGTGGTGCCCGAGGAGGCCGCAGCCAAGCTGCGCTCGCTTTCGGGGGCCTGATGGTCACGGCCTTCGCGCCGGGCCGGGTCAACCTCATGGGCGACCACGTCGACTACCTGGGCGGCCCGGTGCTGCCGATGGCCATCGACCTCGGCACCACCGTCCGCCTCCAGCCGGGCGGTGAGGTGGTGCGGCTCACCTCGGCTGAGGTGGCCGAGGCGGCCGAGGTGGCCCTCGAGGTGGCGAACCCGTCCGGGGCCCAGCCAGCGTGGGCCCGGTACGTGGCCGGCGTGGTGGCCGAGCTGCGGCCGGCGGTCGGCGGCCAGGGAACGGTGGAGACGACCCTGCCGGTGGGCGCCGGCCTGTCGTCCAGCGCCGCCCTCGAGCTGGCCGTGGCGCTGGCCCTCGGCTTCGCCGGCCCGGCGCGGGAGCTGGCGCTGCTCGGCCAGCGGGCCGAGCAGCGGGCCACAGGCGTCCCATGCGGGGTGATGGATCAGCTGGCCTCGGCGGCCGGCATCGCCGGGTCCGCCCTGTTGATCGACTGCGCCACCCTGTCGGTGACGCCCGTGCCGATCCCCGACTGGCTCGAGGTCCTCGTGGTCCACTCGGGCCAGCCGAGGGCGCTGTCAGCCACGGCCTACGCCGAGCGCCGGGCCGAGTGCGAGGCGGCCACCGCCATCGTCGGGCCGCTCCCCCGGGCCAGCCTGGCCGAGGTCGAGGCGCTGGCTGACCCGACCCTGCGCCGCCGGGCACGGCACGTCGTGAGCGAATGCGAGCGGGTGCGGGCCGTGGCCGCCAGCCGATTCGACCGGTCCGTGCTGGCCGAGGCACTGACCTCCAGCCACGCCAGCCTGCGCGACAACTTCGAGGTGTCAACCCCGGCGCTCGACAAGCTGGTCTCCCAACTTGCGTCCCAGCCCGGCGTGGTGGGAGCCCGGCCCACCGGCGCCGGCTTCGGCGGCTGCGTGGTCGCCCTGGTCGTGGCGGGGTCGGCGGGCCGAGCGGACGTCGGGGACCGCCGCTCGTGGGTGGTCCGCGCCTCCGGAGGCGCCCGCCTGCTCCCCGTCTCGTGACCAGCTCTACAGCGACGCTGCGTCCGTGCTACCGTTGATGATATCTCTCTTCTGGAGACAAGTTGCAGTGTTGCGGGCACGGGTGTTTCGGGCATGTTCG
>JBBSHM010000186.1:0-2549 GCA_038253125.1 Acidimicrobiales bacterium | reverse complement strand
TCCGAGATCGGCGGCGGCTACGGCGGCTACAACCAGGACCACGAGTTCTTCGGCTATCGACAATCGATCTAGGACGCGGATTTCCGACAAATACAGGAGTTGATCGACGTGCGTACCAGCTCAGCGCTGAGACGCCCCGCCACGAGCCGTCGGTCGCCTCCCGCGGCGAGGCACCAGGCGAGGAACGCAGCGGGGGACCGCGGACGTGGCTGCGGCCACGAGGTCCTCGTCGGCGACGATCTCGCTGATGGCCGGCTCGGCCGGGGTGGGACGTCACGACGGCGGGTGAGAAGCTCGACTGGGGTGCGACACCCGTAGTGGCTTTGTCGGCAGAAGTGGGCCATGCGGATTGGACGCGGCGTCGCGGGGCTCATGGTGGCCACCGTGACGCGCGCAGCGAAGGCCGGCGAGGAACTCGTTGGCGCCGGTCAGTGAGGCGATGCCGAGCTCCAGCAGGCCGATCGCAAAGGCGTTGAGGGGCTCGTACGGAGTCTCGGTGTATCGTGGCTGTGATACGATCAGTCGACCCGGATCGGGCTCCTTGAGCGGCCCGATCCCAGCCCGAGTCGACAGCGCCGACCGCCACCTCGACCTGGCCCCGGCAGCATGAGCACCCGAACAGACCACTCACAACCAGGCCATCGGCCGCCACCCTGACGATCAGGCTGCCAGTTTGCCCCTGGGGACACGCTCAGGAGTGGAGGGCCGTGACGAGGTGCGGGGTCCGCAGTTCCGTGCAGGCGAAGCGGGGCATGCGGTCGGTCAGGAGAGACCGGCGCGCACGGCGTCCTCGTAGACCGGGTCGCTTCGCAGGCTCCTCAGGGCCTCGGCCAGCGCCCACGACGGCTCGGGTTCGGGCAGGGCCAGCACGTCGGTGTACGAGGGGCCGTCCTCCACGGTTGCGGTGGCTCTCACCAGGCGCTCGTTAGCCATGCGCTCGACGGAGAAGGTGGCGGCGCGGCCCTCGATTCGCCCGACCAGCCGCAGCGAGGCGTGCCGACCGTTGTGGAGGTGCAGGGTGCCGGGGGGGAGGCGCAGGCGGGATGCGAGCCAGCCGCCGAGGAGGGCCCGGGCGCCGGCCTTGCCGGTCACCGTCGCCGAGGTCAGGTCTTCGAGGGCCGGGAGGAAGGCCGCTCCGTCCACCATCGAGGCCAGCAGCTCGCGCCACGGCCGCAGCCTGATCCAGGCCAGGTCCACCACCGGCACCCGGCCGAACAGGGCCACTACTGCGTCGAGGGTGCACCGCTCGGGCAGGGCGCCGACCGGTCCGTCGTCGGCGTCGTCGCCCCCCTCCTCCCCGATGGCCATCTTCGAGTCGACGATCACGGCGTCGGCGGCGGCCAGCAGGTCGTCGCCGCCCGTCGGCGCCGCCCCGAGGTACCAGACCACGAGCGGCAGGTCCGACAGGGTGAACGGCTCGATCAGGCTCCCGAGCCGTCCGGCCGCGGGCCCTGACACCGACAGCACCACGTCCTCGAACCACACCTGGTGCCCCCCAGCCTCGGCGGCGGTGAGGCTGACCCGGGCATCCAGCCGAGGCGGCCCAGCGGGCAGCGGCACCAGCACGATCGAGCGGGCCGGGTGATGACCACCGAAGCGGTGGACCGTGGCTACGGCATCCCACACGTCCACCGCCGAAGGCGCCCTCACGACCAGCGTGAGCACCGAGGTCCGAGAAGCAAGCGACCGCTGCCCCTTGCGCCGCAACCCCTCGAGCTGGCCGAGAACCTCCCCAACCTTGGTCCCCCGCCCCGTCCACTCCGCCAAGGTCTTAGTAGCCACCTCCGCCACTAACGACCCCACCTGCAGGCTTGGCAACCCAACCGAGGATGCGCTGCGGCGGCCCGCATCGCCAGAGCGGGTCCTGATGCGCGTGTCACGGCGTGCGCCACTTGCGGCCGTCGCGCTCCATGAGCAGGTCGGCTTCCTTGGGGCCCCAGGTGCCGGCTTCATAGGTGGCGACGGGGAAGCCGGGGTCCTGCCACGCCTCGAGGATCGGGTCGCAGATCTGCCAGGCCTGCTCCACCTCGTCGGTGCGGATGAACAGCGTGGGGTCGCCGACCATGGCGTCGAGGAGCAGCCGCTCGTAGGCGTCAGGTGTGTCCTGCAGGAACGATGCGCCGTAGGAGAAGTCCATCAGCACGTCACGGACCTCGAAGGCGCCGCCGGGCACCTTCGCCCCGAACCGGAGGGTGACGCCCTCGTCGGGCTGGATGCGCAGCACCAGGGCGTTGGGGGACAGGCCCTGGCTGTCGCGGGTGGCGAAGGGCAGATGGGGCACGGCCTTGAAGGTGAACGCCACCTCGGTGACCCGCTTCGGCAGGCGCTTGCCGGTGCGCACGTAGAAGGGCACGCCGGCCCACCGCCAGTTGTCGACCTCGAGCTTTAGGGCGACGAAGGTCTCGGTGGTCGAGCTCGGGGACACCCCCTCCTCCTCCCGGTAGCCCTTCACCTGCTCGCCCTCGCTCCAGCCCGGCGCGTACTGGGCGCGCACGACGTGGTCTGCCACCTCGGCCGGGCTCCAGGGCCGGATGGCCCGCAGCGCCTTC
>JBBSHM010000185.1:0-2577 GCA_038253125.1 Acidimicrobiales bacterium | reverse complement strand
GCCGCCGGGCCGTACCAGCGGGCCCACACGACGAGGATCAGCACGGCGGTCATGGTCGGGCCTCGCCGGTGAGCGGAGGGTAGTCAGGGCAGCACTCGGGATGGATGCAGCCGATCAGGTCATTGAGGCGCCACCAATGCGGGTGGGCCTCGCACTTCGCTACCGTCTGTCGCTGGTCAACCTGCCAGTTGCCGCCACGGCGGCCGTAGCGGAGATCGGTGGCCGTTTTCGCTGGCCTCATCGCCGGGCCTCGATCGCACAGAGCGCCCAGCGGAGGCCGGCGATGAAACCATGCCCGGCGTCGCTACCCCAGGCGCTGTCGGGTCTGTCCTCCAGCCGCTGGACCTTTTCGGCCAGCAGGATCGACACGTCATCGAGGGCGGCGTGGTAGCCCGCCGTACGCAGCCCCACGGCGTGCGCCTCGTCCGTCGTCTTGCGCAGCCGGTCGCTCAGGCCGGCGGCGGGCTCTGCACCATCGCCGCGCGGGCAGTAGTAGTAGCCCTCATGCCCGGCGGCCTTGGAACAGGGAATGTCGAAAATGCGGCCAGAACATCGAGGCTCGGGGTAGGCCGGGCCGTGCGCCGCGTGGTGGCGGTCCCTGAGCGTCGGCATGTGGGCGACACCATCGCCGGCCTGGTCGTGAGCCGTATGCAGGTGCCACCGGAGGTTGTCGGCCGATGACCGCTCGTTCAGGTGAAGGTCTAGGTCCCGGTCCCTCGGCGACAGGGCCACTAGAACCTCGACCAATTCGGCAGGCTTGTGTTATCGCTCACGGTGGACCTCCCGGCCGGCGACGGCGCGCCCCAGGTCGGCCAGGGCCCGACGGTATTCGTGGCCGGGCTCAGCGTGCCATCGGGCGATGTCGCTGACGACGGTGATGGCGCCGACGATGATGAAGACGAGAGCCACGGCCATGCCCAGCGCTTCTGCCAGCGTGACGATGGGGTGCAGGCTTTGCCAGGTCATGAGATGCCCTTGTTCGAGATCCAGGATGACGAATCCCCGCCTGGCCAAGGCATTGACGCTGCCAGGGGGCAGAGGACCGCCGCCGAGGCGAGGAGCGAGCGGGGGTTCATCGCTCTTCCCAGGTGCTGTGGCAAGCAGGACAGTCCCAGTACGTCTGCGGTGGTTGCAGATGCTCATAATTCCGCACCCCGAGTGCGACCTCGGGGCCGTACCCGCGCCGAGGGTGCTCAGCGCACAGAGGGCAGTACCGGTGGTGGCGAACGGTCACCCCATCTCGCATCCTGACAGGGCCTCGGCGACCTCGCCGTGGATCTGGGAGAGCCGGCAGAACCGGGCCCCTCGGCCGTTGTAGAACACGGGGAGGTTGCCCCGGGACTCGCCGTCGACGGTCCAGCGGCTCTCACCGACCAGGCGACTGACCTGGTGGGTCAGGCCGCCCGGGACGACCTGGTCGTGGCCGCGGACGCCGTCGTAGGTCACCACGGCGCTCACGCCCTCACGGGGCCGGAGCCGGGGGATGCCCTCCACCAGCGGCACGGCGGGCTCGTCGACGAAGTGCTCGACGTCGGAGATGGTGAAGCTCATGCTCGGCTCCTCGGGTTGGCGGTGGTGGCCTGGGCTCGCGCCTCGGCTCGGGCGTCGGGCAGGGTGGCGAACTCGCCGACCTTCCCGACGGTGGAGATGCTGCCGTCGTCGTTGGCCCGGCGGACCGTGAACCGCCGGGGCTCGGGGGCCCATCGGAGGGCACGAACTGCTCGGAGGTGACGAGGCACGAACTGCTCGGAGGTGACGAAGTACCGGCCTCCGATCGGCCGCTCCGACTCGATGCGGGAGCGGAAAAACCGCATCGTGTCGGCGTCAAAGAAGTGCAGGCCGGCGGCCTTGTTCGCACGCCGGATCTCGGCCATGGTGCTCACGACGTCGAGCCGGCCCGGAGCAGGGCCAGCACCTCGTCGTGGTCGGCGTCGGTCAGGGCCAGCGCGTCACGCAGGCTGATGGGGGCGACGTCGACGGCCTCGGCGAAGCGGCGGAGCAGCTGGCGGGCCTCGACCGAGCCGTGCTCGCTGAACCCGGACTCGGGCCGGACGAACAGCACGCCCTCAGCGATCTCGTCTTCGGGCTCGAACTCGTGGAGCAGCCAGACAGCGTCGACGCAGGCCGCGTCGGGCATGGCCCAGGTGCCGAAGAGGGCGAGCGTGCACATCGTCGGGTCGTCGGGGTCCTCGCTGCGGGAGTTGGCCGGCAGGGAGCGCAGGCGCTCGGGGGTGAGCGTGCGGACCTTCGGGAAACGGGCACGCACGGCCTCGACCAGCGGACCGGCCGGCAGGATGCCGCGCGGGTCGGCGCGCAGCCGCGGCGCCACCAGCTGGCTGCCGCCTCCTCGTGCCTGGCCGAGCATCAAGTTGGCGAAGGACTCGTTGTCGAGCTCGCCGCCAAGCCCAAGCGCATCGGCACCACTGCCGATCCACTCCCCTTGGGCCTCGCCGGCACCGGTGTAGTAGTCGATCGGGCAGCCGGCCTGGCGGGCGAGGTAGTAGTCGATCGCTGCAGAGGTGGCGGCGACCGGTGCGAGGTTCAGCACGTTCGGCTCCAAGCGACGTGGCGTCCGGT
>JBBSHM010000184.1:0-2624 GCA_038253125.1 Acidimicrobiales bacterium | reverse complement strand
TGAGGGCCCGCTGGGCCGGTCTCAGCGCCACCCAGCGGGCCGAGATCGCCGCACGGCGCCGTCAACGGCGCCTGCGGGCCCGGGCCGCCTCATGAGCGCTCAGCCCAACGACGCCGACAGCAGAGCCGTGGAGCCCGGCCAGTGGCGGCCAACCGACTCCCACCGGCAGCGCACGACCAAACAGCACAAGAGGGATCTGCGCAAGGACCGAAGCCGCCGGCGGCGCATCCGCGAGCGCGCCGCCTGCGACCCGACCCTCACCCACACCGCGGTGCGGGTGCTCGAGGTGCTCATGACCCACAGCGACGACAGCGCCAAGCCCGTCACCCCGAAGATGATCACCATCGCCATCGAGATGCAGATCGCCAAGCGCTCGGCTCGCCGGTGCGTGGCCGAGCTGGAGACAGCGGGGTACCTCCTGCGCTACATGAGGCCCATCGCTGCGGCCATGAACGACTCCAACCAGTACTACTTCCGACAGCCCGCCGGGCCGATCGTCGAGAGCCGCCCGAATCAGCGCCGCAAGCTGCGAATCCGCAGCCCACACTGGGGGACTCCAAAGACCGCCGGAACCCCAAAGGGGTTAACCCCACCCTCACCGGCGGGGGAGGCAAAGCCCGACCACCCCCCGCGCCGCCCCGCCTGGCGTCGAGACCTACCGCCAAGCGCTACCGCGCCAGCTCAACCCAAACCATTCCCGCCGGCGCCGCTGCACACACCCCCCCCAATCACCCCAACCAACGCCGCCGGCCTGCGCGAAGCCCGAGCCGCCCTCGACGCCCTCAAACCCAACACCGAGCGGCCCTAACGGGCCGCAAAGGCGGTCCGCCTCCGGCGGCCCCAGCTCGCAGAGAAGCGGTGGCGGCCAACACGCTGCTCTCCCGTCGCCGGTCGGGTGGTTGATGACGGCGATAACCCTTGGGTTGTTGGTCTCAGCCGGGCGCAACGATGATCGGCTTGGTGCTGGCGTTGGCTGGTCTCGTCGAGGTCATGGCCGAGTTGCGGGCGACGGAGGCCCGCGTGGCCGAGGCGGCGGCGGCCCGCCACGCCGGTACCCACCTGCGCCAAGCGGCGACCACGATGGCCGGCGCCACGACGACGCGCACCCGGGCGCGCCCAGCTGCTCCGCCGTTGCCGTCGACCACCTACCGGCCACCGCATCCGGGCGGACCGGAGCGGGGCCGGTAGTCGGGAGACTCCCCAACGACTGGCCGGGTCAAGCCATTCGACCTCTTGGTGATCCCCGACCGGCCTGAGGACCAGGGTCGCCGGTGCTGTACCACCGTGCCCTGACCACCAGACAGCGGCGTGACGCCTGTTGCCCCCCACGCGTCAAGCACCTCCAGCGGGCAGAGGCATCGGACACGCAGATGGTACGACTGACGGTCGTGACCCGCCTGGCGTGACCTCCTCGTATGATCTTCGCATGGCCATGGCCCTGCCTCGCGGCCCCCTCACGGTCGACGATCTCGCCGATCTTCCCGACGACGGCCACCGCTACGAACTCATGGACGGGACCCTGCTCGTGACCCCAGCGCCCGGCACCGCCCACCAGCTCGCCGTCGGCCGGCTCTACCTCGTGCTGGGCAACGGCCTGGCGGGCGGCCTAGGTGACTCCGCAGAAAGGGGTGTTTCCAATGATGCGCTTGCCGGAGCCGCAAGATCGCCGGGTGTCCGGACTCAAAAATGGTCGCCGAGGGGCCTCTACGGGGCTTACAGGGCTCAATATTTCAGTGCATTTCATGCCGGCGACTTTCTGCTCGGTCACCTAGTGGCGATGCTGGCCCCCTACGACTACGTCATCTCGCCGGGCACCGTCCTCGAGCCGGACCTGCTCGTCGTGCGCGCCGAGCAGCTCGCGGGTGAGAAGCTCACGACCACCCCGTTGCTCGTCGTCGAGGTCCTCTCGCCGTCCACCCGCCGAACCGACCTGGGCTCCAAGCGCCTCGCCTACCAGGACGCCGGCGTCCCCGCCTACTGGATCCTGGACCCTGTGGTGCCAGCGCTCACGGTGCATCGCCTCGACGCCGATGGCGTCTACCAAACGACGATCGTCGCCCCGCCCGCTGTCTGGGCGGAGCCGGATCTCGGCGTCACGATCGACCCGCGACACCTCTGCGCCCCAGCACACTGAGCACGAGCGAGCACGCCCGCCGACCTGCGGTGATGAGTCAGAGCGGGCGGCGAGTATCGTCCTTCCCACCTTTGTGCGGATCATTCCGGACGCGGCCCGTGGAGTCATCGGCCCATTTCCGGGCCGTAGGCCCGGGTCGGTATTTAGCCTTGGGCCGGGTCATGTGGAGCGTCGTGGCGGACTTGGCCTGAGCGGTCCGGCGTTTTGCCGGTGGCCAGTTCGATCCGGCAGGAACGATCGACCCAGCGGGTCGTCACCGCTGATCCCGGGCGCTTCTCGCCACAGCCCCACGCCCGCTGTCAATGGCGTCAGCCCAGCGAGTCCGGGCCGCCTGATTTGCAGGCGGTTGTCCGGGGCTTGCCGCCCAGCTGGGGACCGGTCCCTCCTGGTACTGGGCGGCCAGGGTGTCGCGGCGACGGCCATTGGCGGCGTCGGACCCCGTCTAGGTTGGCGGCGACAAGTGGGGGTGGTCGCCGACGCCGCAGGGATC
>JBBSHM010000183.1:0-2720 GCA_038253125.1 Acidimicrobiales bacterium | reverse complement strand
GGGCGCCGGGGGGACTCCGGGGGCGGCGGGCTTGGGCTGCGTGGTCGACCCGGGTAGCAGCACCTGGCCAATGATCACGATGACAACGGCGATTCCCCCGAGCACAAGCGCCACGCGGCCTCGATGCGACATGTCAGCCCGCGAACAGCGTGTTGACGATGGTGGGGGCCAAACCGGCGAGCAAAGCGCCGATGGCGCCGGCGGCGGCGAAGTTGCGGCCTCGCCCGGCCTGGTAGCCGTTGCCGGCGTGCTGTGACACCCCCCACACCAGGGCGCCGATCAGCAGGCTGGCCAGCGAGCCCCACAGGGCCAGCTGGTCGGTCCAGTTGAGGATCTTCTGGGCCAGCCCGCCGCCGGGCATCCCGGTGCTATCCGGGTTGGCGCTCACCTGGGCCAACACGCCCAGGACGCCAAGGAGCGGCTTGGCGACGGCAAGAGGCAGGGCATCGAGCAGGGCAAACACGGGAATCGGTCTCCTTTGAACTGAGCGCGGAACTGCTTGCCCCCCACTACGGGTCAGCCCGAGGGCCAATGTGGTCAGAGAAATTTCAGAAACTTTCTCTGACCACTTCTGGGGTTGGCCTGACCCGTAGTGGTCGATGGCTGTCTCACCCGCCCATGGCCCCATCGACCTCGTCCCCCTGCGGGCCGCGACCGGTGCGGCCATCGCCTGGTACGAGGCGTTCCTGGCGGGCCGGCCCCGCTCGCTGGCCGAGCTCAATGTCGCCCTTCAGGGCCTGCGAGCCCTGCCGCCGATGGGCGGCCAGCTGGGACGAGCCGTGGCCATCGTGGCTGCCGGCGGCTCGCAGGCGACCACCGAAGAGACCATCGCCGCTCTCGAAACGCTGCGGTCCTTCGCCGGTCTGCGCCGAGGCCCTCGTCCAACAACGGCGCATGAACCTGCACTGGCCGGGCCGGCCGTGTCCGACCCGGGCGCTACCAGGGCAATCACACGCCGGCGCCGGGACCCCTCGTGGACACAGCCTCGCCTTCCGGGGATCGACCCCCAGTGAGCCCACACGGCGCTGTACGAGGCCCCCGAGCCCCCATGGTCAACGCTGCGTGCCACCGGCGCTCTCAGGGCGTCAAGGGCCGCTGCGGGGCTGCGCTGGCGCTGCGCTCCTCGCTGGGGCTGCGCCCCACCCTTGACCCCCCTTCGCCCCGGCGGCGGGGTGTCGGCCATGAACCTGATCCACCTTCGTGGCCGCGCAGCGGCCCGGGGATCAGCTTCGGGAGGAGGAGCCGGCCGTGACTGAGCGCGTTGGTGACCTGCAGGCCATGGCGGGGGGCCGAGGCTTGCCGCAGTACGGGCTGGTCTTTTGCGAGCAGCCACCTTCGGTGCCGCCCGGGCGCCCGGCAAAGCGAGCAGCCCGATCAACGGCGCCGAGGACAAGTCGCTCCGCCAAACGGGCCCATGGCACCTACGCCAAGGCCCTGGTCGAGGGTTGTGACTGCCAGGCGTGCAAGGCGGCCAAGATCGCCTACAGCCGGCGGCGCAAGCAGGCCATCGCCGGGGGCGGCGAGACGTGGACGCCGTTTGTGGACGCCGAGCCGGCCAGGAAGCATCTCGCCGCCCTGTCGGCGGCCGGCGTTGGTCTCAAGTCCGTGGTGAGGCTCTCAGGGGTCTCCCACGGCTCCCTGTCGAAGATCGTCTACGGCGAGCCTGGTCGAGGGCGGCCGCCGTCGCGGCGGATCCGGCCCGAGACCCTCGACAAGATCCTCGCCGTCAAGGTCACCGACGCCCCCGGTGGCCAGCGTGTCAGCGCACGGCGCACGTGGCAGCTCGTCGACGAGCTCGTTGCCGCCGGCTACACCCGGGCGGAGCTGGCCGAGGCCATGGGCTCGCGGGCGACGACGCCGGCGCTGCAGATCGGCCGGCGCACCGTGAGGGTGTCGACGGCCAAAGCGGTGGAGCGCCTGCACCGCGACCTGCTGGGCCCGGACCGGCCATGAGCGCGAACGACCGGATCCGCCTGCCGCTCGATGCCGTGGCGGCGCCTGGGCCCTGGCGGGCCCAGGGTGCGTGCGTCGGGGCGGACACCGACCTGTTCTTCCCCGGGCGCGGGGAGCCCCTGGAGGCGGCCAAGAAGGTTTGTGCCACGTGTCCGGTAGCGACCGCGTGCCGTGACTACGCCGTGCCGGTGGCCGAGCTCAAAGGCGTCTGGGGAGGACTCAGCGAGGTGGAACGGCGCCGCCTACGAGCCGAACGGGCGATGCCGGCAACGACGAAGCCATCGCGTTCGCAGCGCGCTGGCCTCTACGCCACCCTGGCGGCCCTGACGGCCAGTCCCGGCCATTGGGCACAGGTGGCGCTCTACGCCGGCGTCGACGAGGCTGATGCGGCTGTGGCTGGTCTGCGAGAAGGCCGCCTGGTCGCTCCTCGAGGGCGGTGGCGCTTCAAGGTCCGGTCGGTGCCCGGCGGCGGCGCCTTGTTGGCCTGCTTCGGGTCGTCGAGGACAGCGTCCAGGTCTTCGAGGGAAATCGCCAGCTGAACGAGGTGGTGAGAAGCCCAAGGTTGTCCGGAGGGGTGGGGGGGCCTCCAGTACCCCCGGGCTTCTCACGACCTCGACGACGACGCTGCGACGCGGGAGCCGTCCTTGGCCCGGACCAGCAGGTGGCGGTAGAGCTCGAGGGTCTCCGGCGGCACGCCGCCGTCGGGATCGAGTTGCTCATGGGCCCAGCACTTGGCGGCCAGGACCCGCTTCACGCCCTCGACATCG
>JBBSHM010000182.1:0-2811 GCA_038253125.1 Acidimicrobiales bacterium | reverse complement strand
CCGGACAGAGCTCCGCCGGCCTTGGAGCGCCGCCCGTCCCGGCTCACCAGATCACGGCCAGGGCCAGGGCGGCGGCGGCCAGAACGGGTGCGGCGGTGCGGAGGCGGTCCGACGGCTCGGGCACCCAGCGGGCCAGGACCACCGACAGGATGGCGCCGGCCACCACCGCCAAGACTCCGACCACGATCGCTCCGGCGCTGGCCGCCCCCACCGGGCCGCCGGCCACCGCCCCGGCGACGACCCCGGCCGCCACCCGGGGCAGACCAGGGGCGCCCAGCCCGGCGATCAGCAGCGACACCGCGGCCAGGCCCAGGGCGGCGGCGGCCAGGGGCGGCCCCACCCGCAGGCCGGGCCCCAGGGTGGTGAGGGCGCCGGTGATCGTCTCCAGGGAGGTGGTGCCCCAGCGTGCCGCCACCGCGGCCACGGCCAGCAGGGCGGCCAGCGACGATCGCCGGTCGGCCAGGGCCAGCGCCAGCAGGGCGCCCAGGAACAACAGGTCGCCCCGCCCGACCAGGGCGACGAACAGGGCGCCGGCCGCCGCCATCGTGCCGAGCGACGGCCAGGGCGGGGTGCCGGCCGGCCGGCGAGCCGCCACAGGGTCGGCGGTGGTCGGCGCCGTCACCCCCCTTGACTACCAGAACTGGCTACCAGAGCAGGGCACCAGCCCGGGGGCCGCGCCACCCAGCCGGGCGTTCGCCAGGGCAGACTTGGCCAGTTGCCGGGCCTACTGCTGGAGTGTTATCCGATGGACGAGGTCAAGACCGGCGCCGACGACCTCGACTACCGACGCCTGGTGCGCCTGATCTGGAGCCGCCGCTGGCTGCTGGCCGCCTGCGCGGTGCTGGCCGCCGGCGCCGCCTTTGGGGCCAGCAAGCTTCAGACCCCCGTCTACCAGGCCCGGGCGTCGCTGCTCGTGCAGCAGAAGGCCACCGAGGACCTGTTCGGCACGAACACCAGGATCGACTCGGCCTCCCAGGACCGCATCGTGAAGACCGAGATCAAGGTGCTCGAGAGTCAGCCCATCCAGGACGTGGTCACCTCCAAGCTTGGCCGCCAGGTGCCGAACGTCAACGGCAGCCAGGAGAGCGAGACGGACATCCTGTACGTGTCGGTGTCCAGCACCGACAAGGAGCTGGCCCGGGTGGCGGCGAACGAGTACTCCGTCGCCTACATCGACTTCCAGCGCACCCAGGCGGTGAACGACGTGCTGGCCGCCTCGAAGCAGGTGGATTCCAAGGTGCAGGAGATCCAGACCCAGGTCGACAGCCTGGACGGGCGCGTCGCCGACCTCACCAACGCCGACGCCGCCCGGCTGGCCAAGGACCCCAAGGCCCAGGCCAACCCCGAGATCGCCTCTCTCCGGGCTCAGCGCACTTCGGTCGAGTCCCAGCTTCTCACCTTCAAGCAGAAGCTGGACCAGCTGCAGGTCGATTCGGCCCAGAAGACCGGCGGCGCCCAGCTGGTCGAGCAGGCCAAGCTGCCCCAGAGCCCGATCTCGCCCAAGCCGCTGCGCAGCGGCGTCCTGGGCCTGCTGCTCGGCCTGCTCCTCGGCATGGGGCTGGCCTTCCTCCTTGACCAGCTGGACGACGATCTCAAGGGCAAGGAGGACGTCGAAGCGGCTTCAGGCGGTCTCCCGGTCCTGGGGCTGATACCGGCGGTGGACCACTGGAAGGACCGCGCCATCGCCCTGGTCAGCGAGGCGACAAAGGAGGAGCGGCTGGCGGCCGAGGCCTACCGGTCGCTGCGCACCAGCGTGCTGTTCCTGGGCCTGGACCGGCAGATGCGCTCGATCCAGGTGACCAGCCCCCTGCAGGGCGAGGGCAAGAGCACCACGGCCGCCAACCTGGCCGTCACCCTGGCCCAGGCCGGCACCCGGGTCATCGCCATGTGCTGCGACCTGCGCCGGCCCCGCCTGCACGAGTTCTTCGGGCTGTCGAACGACAAGGGCTTCACGTCGGTGCTCCTGGGTCTCGACCCGCTGCAGAACGTGGTGCAGCACGTGCCGGGCATCCCCAACCTCAAGCTGGTGGCCTCGGGGCCGGTGCCCACCAATCCGTCCGAGCTGCTGCTGTCCGATCGGGCCGCCAACATCATCACGGTGCTGCAGACCCAGTGCGACGTGCTGCTGATCGACTGCCCGCCGGTGCTGCCCGTCACCGACGCCGTGGCCATGTCGCAGCGGGTGCAGGGCACGATCGTGGTGGTGAGCGCCGGGGAGACCAGCCGCCGCGAGCTGCGGCGCACCGTTGAGATCCTGCGCCAGGTGAACGCCCCGCTCCTCGGCACCGTCGTGAACGGCATCTCGAGGGGCGAGAGCGGTTACAGCTACGGGTTGGGCTATGACGACCGGTACGGCTACGGCTATGGCGCGCACGCGCCGTCCGACGCCCTCCCGACCGAGGTCCCGGTGGGCGCCACCTCACGCCGTGGCCGCAGCCGCAGCCGCAAGCGGCAAGCGGCTGACCCGGCGTCGTCTTGAGTCCCCATCTGTGCTGCTGATCGGCACGGCCCTGGTGGGGCCGTTCGCCTTCCTCATGGCTGTGGTGGTGCGGCGCTGGCGACTGGCCCGGCGCCTCATCGCCGGATCGGTCATCGGCGGCGCCTTCCTGACCGTGATCGTGTCGGGGTCGCTCACCTCGGTCAGCGGCGCCAGCGACACCATCGGGCGGGTGCTCGTCGTCGCCGTGGTGGCGTGGGCAGCCCGCACCGCCTCGGACCGGGTGCTGACTGCGGCGGTTGCCGTGGCCACCACCCTCGGTGCCGCCGGCCCGGCCGGTCCGGTGGCCGCCGCCGCCCTGGGGCTGGCGGCGG
>JBBSHM010000181.1:0-2866 GCA_038253125.1 Acidimicrobiales bacterium | reverse complement strand
GTCGACGAGTTGGTCGGCGACGCCGTCACCATTGGTGTCGCCCGGGCCCTGCACGGCCAGGCCGAACGATCCGCACGTGTTGGTCGTCATGCCGCCGCTCCCACCACCGTTGCACGACGGCGGCGGCTGGGTGCCGGCGGGCAGGTCGAGGGTCCGCACCAGGGCGCCGGTGTGACCGTCGAAGATGAACGCCTGACCCTGGTCCTTGTGGCAGTCCGCCGCTCGCGGCTCCTGCTGACCGCACCCCGCCGGTATGTCGTTGGCAGAAGCGCCCACGAGGACGTCGGATGTGCCATCGCCGGTCACGTCGCCGGCCGCGGCGATCCGGGATCCGAACCGGGCGTCGGCCTGCGGTTGGGGGTTGTCCAGCCGGTACAACAGCTTTCCGGTGGCGCCGCTGAACACCCACGCGGCACCCTGGCCGGTGTTGCCGTCCGCGCTCTGGGCGTCGGTGCCGACGGCCACGTCGGACTTGGCGTCGCCATCGACGTCGCCCACGGCGGCGGTGTAGAAGCCGAACTTTGCATCGGCCTGGGGTTCGGGAGGGTCGATGGCGTAGATGACCTTCCCGGTCTTGCCGCTGATCGCCGTGACCCGGCCGGCGTTGCGGGTCGCGGACGTGCTGTAGCGGGGCTGGCCGACGAAGAGGTCGGTCGTCCCGTCACCGTCGAGATCGCCACCCCGACCGGCCACCGCCGCCGACGCCACCCGCTCCCCCCAGCGTCCGTTGGCCGCCGGCTCGGGGGATTCGACGCGCGACACCGTGTATGGCCGCTGTCCCCGCACCGCGCCATTCAGGCCGCTCCCCGGCGTGCTCCCGCCGCAGCCGGCGACCACCACGGCCATCGCCGCCATGGCCGACGCCAGCCGCACCGCCCTCAAACCCGGATCTGGTCCCTGTGGGGCCTGCTTTCGTGGCTGATCCGCGACAACTCAGCATCGATGGCATCGCCCGTCACGGGTGCGGATCCGCGGCCTTCGACGGCGGCCGAACGCCGCCGACACAAGGCCCTCCAGCCCGCCCAGGAGACGCATGCCAGCACGGTGACGACCACCACAACAACGGCTGCGAGTTGCCACCACGCGCTGGCGCCGGTACCCGCGGCCGCCTTCGTGGACACCGCCTCGCCGAACTGCCGAACCGCCGACTGGCCGGCCACCGACGGGCCTGACACCGGAGCATTCGGGTCGACGTGGGCCGCGGCGGGAGCCGCCTTCACCAGGGCAAGAGAACCTGCCATTGTCCACGCAGTGGCCACCGCCGATGCCGCCATGCTCCTCACTGAAACTCGCTGATTCATCGTGTCACCTCACTTGTAGCTGACCGAATTGTGCAACAGTCGAGATACATCGAGCCTAGACCCGCGAGATCCGGCGGACGACCATGCTATCTCTTCGGGCGATGCCACGACGAGCTCGCACTCACCGGGCGGTACTCGCCGCCCGTACGCTGCGGTGGCAGCAGGGGCCGACGTAACTGCTCAGGGGCTGCTCAGGCTTGAACACTTACAGTCCACATTGGAGAAGCTCATGCGGGGCGACTACAACGGCCCGATCGAAGAGGTCTAGCCTCATGTTGCTCGCGCTCACGCCCTGGGAAACCAGCACCAATCGGGACGGATCGAATGCCCTCCGACCCCGCAGCTCCGCCGGCTTGACGGTGATGGGCTTGAGCACCGCCTCTACCAAGAGCCGCTGGAATTCGATTCCCTTCTCGTCCCACAGCTCCTCGAGCGCCTCGTACGTCGTCGGAATCGGCACGAGCGTCTTCTGAGCGAGGCGGTCGGCGAAGGCGACTCAACAGCATGGAGCTCGGCATCGAGCTCCTCGCTCCGACGGCGGTAGCTGGCCTTGTCCAGGTCTCCGCCGACGTAGAGATCGACCAGGCGCTCCCGGCGCGCCTGGATGCCCGCACCTGCTCGCCGATCGAGACCACGTCGCCGTCGACCTCCTCCGGCTGAAGGGCCACGAGCACGTCTCGGGAACATGGGTCGGCAAGCATGCGGGGCGGGTGGGGGCGGGGGCCCGGCTGTGGCGGGGGAGCGGCGGGGCGGGGCGGGCACGGGGGGGCGAGGGGATCGAGCGCGACCTCCTCGTCCTCGGCGCCGCGACCCTGTCGCTCATCACCGAGCGCCGGGCGTCGCGGCCGTGGGGACTGGCCGGCGGCGAGCCGGGCGCTCCCGGCGAGAACCGGCTGCTGCCCGGGGGGGACGAAAAGAGAGCCGAACGTTGGCCGACTAGTGCACGGTCAGTATGCGAGTCGGCGACGTGCTCCGCATGCGCACGCCCGGTGGAGGGGCTGGGGGGTGCAATCACGAAGCTGGAGGCGTGCCGCCGTCCTCCTCGGGCGGGTCCTGACGGAGCCGGGCCTGCTGCGGGCAGTCGTTCAGCAACCGAAGGAGAGACCGCTTCGGGCCAGTGCCTCCTGGACGCCGTGTTGGGCAAGCCGGGGATTGCCGCCGGCAACGGGCTCCTCGGCGTCCATGTTCCCCGACAGCGCCCTCAGGACCTGGACGAGGCGATCAGTCCGCTGTGGTGCCTGGAGGAGTCGAGGGCGGTTGGCGTGAGCCTGCTCCGGTGTGCCGCCCATCCCCGGAGGTAGGGCTCGGGTCACGGGCACAGGACCCACCGAAGTGGTCACCGCTCCCTCGTCGAGGTCTAGCGGGACTTTCCTGGCTAGAGCGCGGTGGTGCGGTGTTCCCGCAGGTGGGAGGCGGTTTCCCGGCGCTCTCGGCGCGTATTACCTAGTTCAGCCGGAAAAAGTCGGCCCTGAAATAGCCCCTGACCTGCGGCGTTGCAATCCGGGGCCGACGTGAAGCAGCTCGAATGTCACCGAGAGCGCCCGGAGGGCCTATTCCGTAAGGGC
>JBBSHM010000180.1:0-2884 GCA_038253125.1 Acidimicrobiales bacterium | reverse complement strand
CCGGGCCATGGCGTGGGCCAGTCGGCGCTCGTGCTCTGGGAAGTGGTCGGGGTGGCCGGCTCCTCGGACCAAGACGAGGTCGGCGGAGAAGGCTCCGATGCCCGGCAGGCACCGGAGGGCGGCCAGGGCGTCGTCGGCTGGGGACGCTCCGAGCTGCGCGGCGTCCAGGTTCCCGGCCAAGGTGGCCTTGGCGAGACCGCGCAGGTATTCGGCCTTGCGGGCGAACAGGCCGGGGAAGGCCTCCAAGTCGGCGAGGCGGTCGGGGGCCAGGAAAGCGTGGAGAACCTCGCCGTGGACGACCACGGTCTCATCCAGTTCTTGGCCATGCGGGCCTTGACCGCTGCCGCCTGGGTGATACGCACACGGTGGCCGATCAACGCCCAGGCGGCGGCCTCATATGGAGACCAGAACAGCACCGGGCGTAGGCCCGGGTATCGGCTCTGGAGGCGGCCGACGACCGGATCCGCCTCGCCGACGCGCCCGAAGCCTCGGCCGTCCATGTCGAGGGAGAGGATCCGGGCCACCTGATCGGCCACCGCCCCTCCGGCGGGGTCGCCCACGACTTCGCCGATGACACGCTCGCCGTCCTGGCGGACACAAACCCCGACCGTGGCCCATGATCCCTCCACCGCGAACGCCAGGTGCAGGTGGCGCCCGGCGCCCTGGCGGTAGGCGGCGGGCGCGAATCCCTCCAGGAAGCGGGTGCTTGCCTCGAGCGAGAAGGGTCCTACGGGGACCAGCTCGAAACATAGCGGGCCGCTGGTCCCTCCGGCAGGGGCGTCGGCGAGAACGGCCGGCCCCACCGCCGACCCGTCTGACCGAGGAGGAAGCCGGTGGCCATGCTGGTGCAGATGAGCCCGAAGCTGCAGCGGGCGGTCGCGGCTTGGCGGAGATAGCCGAGGATCCGACCGGTAGCCTCCGGATAGCGTTGCCGCTCCCCCGTGCAGGGTGTTCCGGCCGCAGCTCAGACCGCGGCGGAAGGTCCGGCGAAGGAGTGATGTGAGCGTCAGGTCGGCAGCCATCCGGCGGTGGAGAAGCCAGGCGTCGGGTGCGTAGATGATGCGGCCCCCGGCGGCGACGAGGCGCCGCTCCCACTCGGTCTCCTCGCCGCCGATCAAGAGCCGCTCGTCGAACGTGCCGGCGGTCAGGAAGGCCGACCGCCACATGCTCATGTTCGCCCCCCAGACCGCGCTGGCCGGTCGCTCCACGGGACCGAGGTCGAGTTCGGACTCTCCGATGGAGTGGCGCTCGCACACCCGAGGCGGCGGCACCTCGAGGAGCAAGCAGCGGCAGTCGGCGGGAACCAAGTGCTCGCCGCGGTGCTGGCCAACGCGCTCTACGGTGCCGCGATCGGCATGGGGATGCTGGCCGAAGGCCACATGATCGAAGATCGAGGGCGGCGCCGGGCCCCTCGGCCTCGCCCGCCAGCAAGTCCTGAAGGCCAGCGGCGCCGAGGGGCCAGGGGTGATGGGCATGATGCACTGGCAGGCCGGCCAGGTCGCCGGGCCCCTGCGGAGCTGGGCCCGCACCAGACCGCTCGGACCCATGGGCGACGCAGCCGCCGCCGCCGCCTGGGCGCTGACCCTGATCCTCGAAGCGTGCACAGTGACCGATCCCGACGACCCACGCTTCCCTGCTCTGTCGGCCACGACCACCGAAGCCGTCGAACATCTCACAGCTGCCCGCGCCCACCTACAAGGCATCCACGACACCGCGGCCAGCATCACGTCGCTCCTGTTCCCGCCACACCCCTGGCCGGAGTGAAGGTATCTGGCTCGCCGCAGCCCCCCGGCGGGCCGCACCTCTACCCCCTGGGCCCGTAGAAGCCACAGAACCCGAGCGGGCGATTAGGCCCAGCAAGGTGCGGGCTCCCCTTTCTGGTCGTCCAGGTCCGAAGTTCCGAGTTGGTGTGGGCGAGAGCCGCCGTCCTCAGCATCGGGGCCTATCTTGGGCGTACCCGTAGGAGGTCTCCATGGCACCAACGCCACTGACCACGTGGCCGGCGATCCGCCGTGCGGTTCGTGAGCGCTGTTCGGTTCGAGACGCCGGTGGAGAATGGAATCCCATGGGCGTACCAGCCGGGCTGGCAGCCTGGGTGGAACTCGCCGACGAGCTCGGGGTGGGGGGCGGACGGGCGGACTTCGACGAGAAAGAGATCGGCGCCGCGCTCGAAGGTGTTGCCCGCGACGGGCAACTCGCGGAGGCGACCGGGCGGTGGACGCTGTCGCGAGCGCCTCGCCGCCAGCCCTCGTCGTACCTGCCGGGCGACGTCTTGGCGCGGCGCAGCATGTACGCGACGGACCTGATGCTCGACCCAGAGATCGGACCCCGACCCGGTGACGATCTAACACGCATCAAGGTGCGTTACGACGGTCTTCCCCTCGCCCGGGTCCTGGCCGAGGCAGAGACGTACTGGCTGCCGGCCGGAGCGGAGGAGGGTGCTCACCTCCGAGCCACCTCCGGCCGACCGGTTGGGCGAGATCCGCCTGCGCCGCCCGTACACCGTTGTGTGGCTGGCGCACCCGGCCGAGATGATCTCGACGCCGGCGCTGTCTGGTCTGCTTGTTGATCTGCAGGCCGACATGGACCTGTTCGCCACGACCGAGCTGCGAGCACCAGCGCTACTCGTCTCCACGGTGACGATGCTCGACGGCCTCGCCGAGGGTCCCCGCACCGGCCGCCTGGAAGGAATGGTGCTCTTCGCCGACGCGGAAGGCGCCATGACCGACGGCGTCGCCTGGCTGGTGCGGGTGCCGCCGGTGGTCAAGGGACTGGCCGAACGCGGCATCGTCCTCGGGCGCCGGAGCCTGGCCGGATGGCGCTCGGTGGCCGACATGGTGACTGCGCTCGTGGCGTGGGGCGACTGGACCGAGCCGGCCTCACT
>JBBSHM010000179.1:0-2994 GCA_038253125.1 Acidimicrobiales bacterium | reverse complement strand
TTGATGACCCCGTCTTTCAGGGGTCGGATGGCCTGGATGTGGCTGGGGGTGCGCCCGATCATGCGCTTGGCTTCGAGGCCCACGGCCAGGGGTCGCCCGTCCTTGACGTTGACGGCCACCACCGACGGCTCGTTGAGAACGATGCCCTTGCCCCGGATGTACACCAGGGTGTTGGCGGTGCCCAGGTCTACGGCCATGTCACGACCCAGGAAGGCGGCGAAGAAGTTGTCGGACATTCGAGCAGGCTCCACGCCGGGGGTGCGGTCAAGGCAAGGCTAGGCCTTCAGGTAGCCCGCCACAACCCGGAGCTCTCAGAGAGCGGGAAAGAAGAGGCCGATCTCGCGCTGGGCGGACTCTGGACTGTCGCTTCCATGGACCAGGTTCTCGGACGTTTCCGTGGCCAGATCGCCCCTGATGGTGCCGATCTCGGCCGTTGCCGGATCGGTGGCACCCATGAGCCTGCGCACCATGGCAATGGTGCCGTCTGGGCCCTCGGCGACCATGAGCAACGACGGGCTACGGGTGATGAAGACCACCAGGGACTCGAAGAACGGCTTGTCCCGGTGCTCGGCGTAGTGCTTCTCGGCTGTTGCCGCGTCGATGGTCCGGAGCTCGGCGGCCACGAGACGCATGCCCTTGGCCTCCAGGCGGCCGATGATCTCGCCGGCCAGGCGACGTTCGACGGCATCGGGTTTGCAGATCACAAGAGTTCGTTCCATGAGAGCGCGAAGGCTAGCTGGCAGGTTGCCCGTCGCCGATCAGCGCCGCCCTGGCCGCCCCTACCGCGTAGAGCGAGCCGGTCACCACCACCATCTCGTCGGCTGCGGCCAGGCTCAGTGCCAACGCCACGGCTTCGGGAACCGAGTCGGCGACCTCGGTGTCGACACCCAGGCCGGCGGCGGCGTCCGCCACCACGTCGGGTGCCAGCGCCCGGGGCGACGGGGGCGGGCAGGCCACCACCAGACGACAGCCGGCCGCTCCCAGGGCGACCAGCATTTCCAGCGGGTCGCGGCCGTCGAGCAGGCCGACCACGAGGATCCGGCCCCGGACGCCGGCGAATGTCTCCGCCAGGGCCGCAGAGGCCGCGGCGGCACCAGCCGGGTTGTGAGCCCCGTCGAGGACGCACAACGGCGAGCGGGCCACCACTTCGAGGCGGCCGGGCAGGCGTACAGCCGCGAGGGCCTCGGTCACCACCTCGGCGTCGAGGGGAGTCGCGAAGAACGCCTCGGCCGCGGCCAGCGCGCACGCGGCGTTGTCGCCCTGGAAAGCGCCGTGGACGGGAACCATCACGTCGGCGTATCGGGCGGCCGGCGTCCACAGGTCGAGCACGCGGCCACCGTGGGCCAGCCGGTTGGCGGACCAGCCGTACTCGACATCGCGCTCCCAGACCGCCTCCGCCCCCACGTCGCCGGCGGCGGCGTGGAAGATCGGCGTCAGGTCCGGATCGGTCTCGCCCAGCACCAGCGTGGTGCCGGCCTTGACGATGCCGGCCTTCTCCGTGGCGATGTCACGGCGGGTGGGGCCGATGGTCTCCACGTGGTCGAGGCTCACGTTGGTGACCACGGCCACGGCGGCATCGACCACGTTGGTGGCGTCCCATCGACCACCCAGGCCCACCTCGATCACGGCCACGTCCACGGCGATGTCGGCGAACCAGCGCAGGGCGGCGGCGGTGAGCAGCTCGAAGTGGGTGGGGCGCCCGTCGAGCAGGGGCTCGAGGGCGGCGATGGCCTCCACCACCTCTACGAGATCTTCGTCGGTGATGGGGCTGCCGTTCCACGAAAGGCGCTCGTTCACCCGCTGAAGGTGGGGGCTGGTGTAGGTGCCCACGGACAGGCCCCGCTCCACCAGCAGGGCGGTGAGCATCCGGGCCGTGGACCCCTTGCCGTTTGTGCCGGTGAGGTGGATCACCGGGTAGGCCGACTGAGGGTCACCCGCCAACTCGACGAGAGAGCGGATGCGGTCGAGGCGTCTCTCCGCCGCGGCAGCCGACGGATCGGTCTCGAGATTTATGTGATCGGCCAGATAGGCCATTGCATCGGCGAGATCCATGGTTCGAACGATTCAGGTCTGCGGGATCCGGCCGGTCGTGCCCGCAGCGGCAGGGATCAGGCGACTCCGCGGTGGGTCAGCCGGCCAGCCGGGACGAGTCGGAGTCGGCGAGGCGGTGGGCCTGGAGCCGAGCGGTGGCCTGCTGCATGCGGGGCGCGGCCAGCTCGGCCACTCTGGCGGCCTGCTCGCGGGCCATCTCGGCGGCTACGCCGACGGTGGGGCGGGCGGCATCGGCGGCCTTGCCAGCATGCTTGCGCGCCGCCGATCCGGCCCGGCGTCCCCGGGAACACGCTGCTCCGGCAGCCCTTCGGGCGCGCTTTCGTGCGGCCTTTGTGGCCTTGTTGGCATGCTTGCGAGCGTCCTTGGAGGTCTTGTTGGCCCGCTTGCGCGCCGCCTTGGCTGCTTTGGCTGCCTTGGCCGTCGCCCTGCGGCTGCGCTTGGAGGTGGCAGTCAAGGTGGGGCCGGCGACCCGGGCCGCTTCGGCCAGGCCGATGGAGATGGCCGCTGAGCGCTTGACGGCCTTGGCGGCCTTGGCTGCGGAGCGCTTCCCGCCCCGCCGGTCGAGCACCACCCCCGTCATGGCGCCGGCCACGGCCGCCGCCCCGGCCGCAGTGGCGGCCTTACGCGGGAGGTCTTCTTCGGTCTCGGCGCTCCTGAGTGACTTCACGACCACGACGCCACCACCCACGGCAGCGGCGACGATCGCGTACTTCACCGTTCTTCCCCTTGATGTCTCCCTTTCCTTACAGCCTCAGGGTCAGAAAGATAACTACCTGTGCATTCGATGATGAGAATCCGCTGGTAGGTGGCTTCCGGAATGCACAGGTAGTTATCTTCTGGACCCTCACCGGCGGCGACTATGACGCAGCCCGGCGGGGGCGTGTCGATCGCTCCGGCTCGGTGCGGGGGACCAGCGTGGGATTGACCTTTTCCAGGACGACC
>JBBSHM010000178.1:0-3001 GCA_038253125.1 Acidimicrobiales bacterium | reverse complement strand
TTGCGGAAGTGCAGCAGGTCGCGGCGCAGGCGCAGCAGCTGGGTCTGGATCTCCCCGGGCGAGCCGACGTGATCGAGGATGATCAGCTCCTCGATCTTCTCGACCTGGTCCTCGATTGCGTCGGACCGGTCGAGGTAGCCGTCGACCAGCTCGTCGAGAACGACGTAGACGAGGTGCCCGACGGTGGTCGGATCGCTGCCCTCGCGCTGGAAGCGGCTGCGGATGGCGTCGATGTGCGACACCTCGCCCTCCGGGTTGCGCTCGCGCACCGACACCAGCCAGTTCGGCCCGATGAACAGGTCAACCTCGGCCATCTCCCTGCTGTAGGCCACGACGAAGGAGTGGTTGGCGTAGTGCTCGAGCTTGGGCCGCTGGCCGTGCTCGCGGGCGTCCTCGACGGCGAGCGGATGCAGGCCGAACTCGTTGACGAGGCGGTCGAAGTCGTCGGTGTCCGGGTCGACCACGTCTACCCACACCAGCTCACTGGACCGCTTGAGGATCGCGACGATCTCCGCCGGGTCGTGCAGGTGGGAGCTGCCGTCGCTCTCGAACGTCCTGGCCACGATGCCCATGCCGTCATTCTGCCGGCCGACGTTCCTCGGTGGGCCCCCCGTTACGCTGCGGCAGCGTGCAAGGTGGGCGGTGGTCCTCGTGATGCGCAGCTCCGCTGACCTGGAAGCGCCGCTGGATGAAGCTCGCTTGGGGCAGCCCAGGCGATACCTGGGCTTCGTGGGCCTCGTCCTGCTCGGCATCTCCCTGCGGGTCTGGCTGCTGGCCTCGCCGCTCGGCTTCATGAACTCCGACGAGGCCATGACCGGGATCCAGGCACGCGAGCTGTTCCGAGGCCATGGCTGGATCCTGGTGCCGGGGAACGCCTACGGCGGCAACGTCGAGGCGTGGCTCGATGCCCCGTTGGCGGCGATCTTCGGCCTGTCAGCGCTGCGCAACAAGGTCGAGGTCGAGGTGCTCTGGCTGCTGGCCGCGCTGGTCCTGGCCCTCGGGGTGCGACACCTGGGCCGTGTCCCGGCGGCTGCCGCCTTCGCCGTGGTGTGGATCCCGGCCGCCCCGCTGGTGTTCCTGAGCACACTCGCCTACCCGGGCTACCCGGCGGGGCTCCTCGCCTCCTGCGGTGTGGTGGCGCTGGCCGGGCCCCTGATCGACCATCCGCAGCGAACGGACATCGGCCAGGGCGCGGGCCTGGCCGTGGAGGGGCGGGCTCTGGGCCGTCCGCTCTGTGGGCCCGCTCGGGCCCTGGCCATCGGAGCTCTGGCCGGTCTGGCCGTCTGGATGCACCCCCTCTACGGCTGGGTCTGCGCCACATCGGTGATCGCCGTGGCCTGGCAACATCGGCGCCGGCCGCGCACGGTCATCGCCCCCCTGTTCACCGGAGGCGCGCTGGCCCTCACCCCTGTCGTGATCGCCAACCTGCGCCACGATCTCCCGACGCTTCGGTTTCGTGGACCTGCGGACGTCACCTACGCCGATCGCGTCCACGCCTGGATCACCGACCTCTATCCCCGGGCCGTGGGAGCGAAGTGGCTGGGTCCTCGCTGGATCCACGGAGGGGCCGGCCAAGGGCTCTACGTCCTGTTCTTCGTGGTCCTGGTGGCCACCTGCCTGGCCGTTCTGGCCTGGTCGCCCATGTCGGGCAAGGTGGCCGCGGCGACGCTGCTCCTAGCCCCCTTCACCATGACGCTGCTCAGCAGCACCGTGTACACCCTGGACGGCCGGTACGCCGTCATGGTGCTGCCGGTAGGTGGCGTGGTCCTCGCCCACGGTGTCGCTCTGTTGCCCACCGGCTCGGCTCGGCCCTGGCGCATGAGCGTCGCCGTGGCCGTCTGGACGATGCTCGCCGTGGTGATGCCGTTCACTGAAATCGGCTCTGTGGCGGAACGTCCGGGCCTCGACCAGCTGGTGGCCTTCCTGGACGCCCGTCACATCACGGCCATCCGCGCCGACTACTGGCTCGCCTACCGGATCGTGGTGCGCACCAACGAGCGGATCGCCGCCAGCCCGATCGTGACGATCAAGTTCGACCGCTACGAGGAGCGGGTTCGTCGGGCCGACACCGCGGCAGGTGGCGGTGGCGTGCTCGTGATCAAGAGGCCGGACACGGCCGCCTACCTCGCAGGTGCGCCGCCCTTCGACGTCTACCCGCAGTTCCGCGACCACCAGCGCGTCAACGTGTCGTTGTGGACGGTGTTCCTGCCGAACACCATGCCGCCTGACACCACGCCGCCTGACAGCACGCCGCCGACCTCATCCAACGGCCGCTGAAGCCTGGGAGACTCGGCCGCGTGGCCCCGCCGGTGCTCGTCGTCGAGGACGACCCGGCCATCGGGCCGGGGCTGGTGCAGGCCCTCATCGCCGCCGGCCACGACGCCGTGCTGGCCACGACCGGGGCCGAGGCGATGCAGACCCTCGAGGCCGAGCCGCCGGGCGTGGTGCTGGTCGACCTCGGTCTGCCCGACATGGAGGGAACCGCGCTCTGCCGCCAGCTGCGGCGACGGCTGCCCGACGCCGGGATCGTCGTCGTCACCGCTCGCACCGAGGAGATGGACGCCGTCCTGGCCCTCGACGCCGGCGCCGACGACTACGTCGTCAAGCCGTTCCGCCTGGCCGAGCTGATGGCCCGGGTGCGGGCCCACCTGCGACGGGTCTCGGTGGTCTCGGGGACGATCGAGCTCGGCGAGCTGGTGGTGGACCCGGCCGCCCGGCGAGCCTGGGTCCAGGGGGTCGAGCTGGTGCTGCGGGCCAAGGAGTTCGACGTGCTGACCCTGCTCTGCCTGGAGGTGGAGCGGGTCGTGACACGCGACCGGCTGATGGCCGAGGTGTGGGACGAGCAGTGGTTCGGCTCGACCAAGACCCTCGACATGACGATCTCCTCGCTGCGCCGCAAGCTCGGGCCGGCGGGCCGCCGGATCACCACCCTGCGGGCGGTGGGCTACCGGCTGGAGGGGGGGTGAGGCGGCGCATCGCCGTCGCCCTCCTCGGGGTCACC
>JBBSHM010000177.1:0-3012 GCA_038253125.1 Acidimicrobiales bacterium | reverse complement strand
GGCCACATCGGCTGGCGGGCCAACCTGGACGAGGGACCGCCCTATGGCTTGCCAGGCTGCTACCTCAACGGCATGCACGAGCTGCGCCCGCTGCCCTACGCCAAAGCCGGCTACGGCTACCCCGAGTCCGGCCAGACCATGATCAACGTGACAAACGCCAAGCTGATCCGCCTGTTGGTCGACGACAAACCCTTCGACGTCCGCTACGGCCAGCTGCTCAGCCACCAACGCCTGCTCGACTTCCGGGCCGGTGTGCTGCACCGCCAGGCCGAGTGGACCTCGCCGGCCGGCTGCACGATCAAGGTGACCTCGACCCGCATGGTGTCGCTCGTGCAGCGCTCGGTGGCCGCCATCGACTACACCGTCGAGGCTGTCGACACCCCGGTGCGCCTTGTCGTCCAATCCGAGCTGGTGGCCAACGAGCCCCTGCCGCCGACCAGTGGCGACCCGCGGGTGTCCGCGGTGCTGGAGGCGCCGTTGCGCTGCGAGGAGCACGCCTGCGACGGCGCCCGGGCGGAGCTGGTGCACCGCACCGAGCGCAGCGGGCTGCTGATGGCCGCGGCCATGGACCACCTCGTCGAGGGGCCGACCTCAACCCTGGTGCTGGCCGAGAGCTTCGCCGACCTGGGCCGGGTGACGATCACGGCGGCACTGGAGCCCGGCGAGCGGCTGCACCTGGTCAAGTTCGTAGCCTACGGCTGGTCGGCGCAGCGACCCCGCCAGGCCATGCGCGACCAGGTCGACGCCGCCCTGACCGCGGCCCACCAGACCGGCTGGAACGGCCTGGTGGCCGAGCAGGCGGCCTACCTGGACGACTTCTGGGACCGCGCCGACGTCGAGGTCGGCGGCGACATCGAGATTCAACAGGCGGTGCGCTTCGCCCTGTTCCACGTGCTCCAAGCCGGGGCCCGGGCCGAGGGCCGGGCCATCCCCGCCAAGGGACTGACCGGGCCCGGCTACGACGGCCACGCATTCTGGGACAGCGAGACGTTCGTGCTGCCCGTGCTCACCTATACCGTGCCCGCGGCCGCCGCCCATGCCCTGTGGTGGCGGCACAGCACCCTGTCGATGGCCCTCGACCGGGCTGCCCAGCTGGGCCTCAACGGCGCCGCCTTCCCGTGGCGCACCATCACCGGCGCCGAGTGCTCCAGCTACTGGCCCGCCGGGACCGCAGCGTTCCACGTGAGCGCCGACATCGCCGACGCCGTCGTCCGCTACCTTCACGCCACCGGCGACGACGCCTTCGAGCAGAAGTTTGGCCTGGAGCTGCTGGCCCAGACCGCGCGCCTGTGGTGCTCGCTCGGCCACCGCGACACCCACGGCCGCTTCCGCATCGACGGCGTGACCGGTCCCGACGAATACTCCGCCATCGCCGACAACAACGTATACACCAACCTCATGGCCCAGCACAACCTGCGCAGCGCGGCTGCCAGCGCCCGTCGCCACCCAGACCGGGCCCGCCAGCTCGGCATCGCCGACGAGGAGATGGCTGCCTGGGACGACGCGGCCGACGCCATGTTCATCCCCTACGACGACGCCATCGGCATCCATCCCCAGGCGGAGGGCTTCACATCGCATCAGCCCTGGGACTTTGCCGCCACCACCGCCGAGCAGTACCCGCTGCTGCTGCACTTCCCGTACTTCGACCTCTACCGCAAACAGGTGGTCAAGCAGGCCGACGTGGTGCTGGCCATGCACTTGCGCGGCGATGCCTTCACCGCCGAGCAGAAGGCGGCCAACTTCGCCTACTACGAGCAGATCACGGTGCGCGACTCGTCCCTGTCGGCCTGTACGCAGGCGGTCATGGCGGCCGAGGTCGGCCACCTCGGCCTGGCGTACGACTACCTGGCCGAGGCCGCCCTCATGGACATCGACAACCTGGAGGGCAACACCCGCGACGGCCTGCACATGGCCGCACTGGCCGGGGCCTGGATCGCGCTGGTGGCCGGGCTGGGCGGCATGCGCGAACGAGACAGCTCGCTCAGCTTCTCCCCCCGGCTACCCGACGGGCTGACCCGACTGGCGTTCTGCGTCGTGTTCCGGGGCAGGCATCTGCGGGTCGAGGCGACACCCGGGACGACGAGCTACCGGCTGACAGAAGGCGATGCGCTCGAGATATTCCACTTCGGGAAGGCGACCACCGTGTCGGGCGGCGACCCCGTGGTCTGCCCGACGCCGCCCGAGGAGGCGTCTCGGACTCCGCCTCCGACCCAGCCCGCGGGACGGCGGCCGCTCCACCGATACGACCGCCTCGACCCTGGCGCCCGAGGAGCGACACCGTGACCGCTCGACACCAGCCCGAGCCTCGATGCCGTCGGGTCGACTCCCGTGACGACCACGCTTGGCTGTTCGACCTCGCGGGTCGACCAAGACCGCCGAGGTCCAGGCCGCCGCGCGGGACACAGGCGCCGGGGTGGAGGTTGGCCGGGCCGCCACTTCTGCCCCCCCGGCATCCACCTATGCCCTGCCTCGCGAATGGCGGGAGCGCCATGGCCTGCCTCGCTACGGCTTCCACGGGCTGTCCCACGCCTGCGCGGTGCGCCGGGGGGCGGAGCTGATCGAGGCGTCGCCCGAAACACTCGGGGTGGTGACCTGTCATCTCGCTGCCTGGGGCGTCGCTGGCGGCGGCGGTGTCAGGTGGCCGCTCCGTCGACACCACCATGGGGTTCACGCCCGTCGAGGGCCTGGTCATGGCCGCCCGCTCGGGAAGCGTGGATCCTGGCATGCTGCTGTGGCAGGTGCAGCACGGCGGCCGGACGGTCGACAAGGTGTCAGACGCCCTCGAGCGCCACCGGCCGCGTCGACGTGGACGTCAGCGACGGTGGCGCGTCGGTGCGAACCTGGTTGTGCGGGCACCCGAGGACCTCGAGATGGCACGTGAGGTCCGGGCCACGTTGGGTGTCGACGGGGTAGCAAACGGGTGGTCAGGCCCGTTGTCCGCGCCGTGGGTTGGCTTCGGCCTCGGGCGACGGTGGGGCCCCCGGCCAGACCCAGTCCCGGACGTCGGCGGGG
>JBBSHM010000176.1:0-3134 GCA_038253125.1 Acidimicrobiales bacterium | reverse complement strand
CGGCCATCGAGCGCGCCGGCTTCAACCCGTCGAGCTTCGTTGGCGGGCGGAGGGCCTGGGCCGTGGAGGTCGTCATCGATGTATCCGCCCGCCGGTCACCGCTGGCAGCTCCGGCGATCGAGGGCGGCAAAGACCAGGCCGGCGCCGGCGGCGTAGACGAGGTGGTGGCAGGCGTCGGTGAGCAGCGCCTTGGTACCCCACTCCCGCACCGGGGGGGCCACCCCGAGGGCGGGCAGCATCACCAGGTCACTTCCCCAAACCGCGGCGAAGTGGGCGCCGGCGGCGGCTGGTCCGGTCAGGCCTGCCACGCCAACCAGGCCCCTGACCGCGCCCCACGTCGTGCCGTAGGCCCAGTGCACGACATTGGAGAACCGGGCCTTTTCCGCCTCCCCCGTCGCCTCGACGCCCAGCACCTTGGCCGCGGCGTCGGCCGGCGCCGAGCTGGCCTCCCTACCCGTCAACTTCATCTCGATCGTGCTCGACAGCGTCATGAGGGCGGTGCCGGCGACCCCGGCCACCAGCCCCTTGCCCATGGCGCCAGCCACGTCACCGGTCCGCATGCATGCCCTCCTCGATCACATTCGCCTCGACGGTGTCCACGGCCCGTCTCGGTTCATGCCCGCACCGACAACGAGACGGCGAAGTCAGCGGCCGGATCGGTCCACCATCCGGTCATCTCGAGCCCGGCGGCAGCGAGCTCCGCCGCCAGTCCGCGACGCCGGAACTTAGCGCTGATCTCGGTACCCAGCTCCGCGCCTTCGTCGAATTCCACGGTCAGGTCCATCCCACGTCGTCGTACAGCCATTTCGGCGACAGCCGCCTCGGCGAGGCGCCCGCCGGCCGTGGTCGTCATCGGGCCATCACGGCCACGCGCTCCGCGTCCTCGGCCAGCAGCGCGGAGCCGGTGCTCCGCCATGCCTCGAGACGCTCGTCGGCCGGAGTGCGCCCGCGGGCCACGAAGCGCTGTCCGTACTCCACCACCGCGTCGCTGATCTCGCTGTCGACATCGCTCAGCATCTCCGCCGCGGCGGCGAAGCACTCCTCGGCGGCCGACGCCACTTCGGGATCGGTGAGACCGTGCCGGGCCGCCCGCCGCCACTGCCCGGCAACGGGGACAGCGGCCCGTTCGGCCCGGGCCCCCGCCTCGGGGTGACGTACGAGGCCAGCTGCGACCGCCGTCGCCACCGGCCACCACGGCGGCGGCAGTGCGTCCAGAAAGCGCAGCTCCAGCCATCCCTTCGGCCGCACCGGCGGGAACAGGGTGGTGAGGTGATAGTCGAGATCCTCGGCCGTCGGGTAGCCGAGCTCGTGTCCCTGCGTCAGCCATCGGCGGAAGGACAAGGGCTTGACCATCGGCGCGAAGTCCGTTGCGCTGCGGCGGATGAGCATGACCCGGGCGTCGAGCACGTAGTCGGCCCACGACGCACAGCCCCGCCCAGGGGCCCAGGCCGAGACCGTGCGGCTGGGATCGATCGCCGACCAGACCTGCAGGCGGGTTGAGGCCCAACCGGTGGGAGCCCCGTCGCGCAACGGCGAATTGGCGAAAGCCGCGGCCAGCACCGGCCCGAGGAGGTTGGCCCGTCGCCAGCGCCCTTCAACCTCGGCTCCGCCCCCCAGCCCCAGGTTCACCTGCAACGACGCGGTGGCGGTCATCATGATCGACCCCGCCGGCCCGTCCGGGGCGAAGAACGCCTCCATGGCGTCGTAGCGCGGCGTCGAAGCCAGCCGCGGCGTCGGGCCCTCGGGTGCCAGGCCCATCCCCACCAGGCGGGCGCCGCCGCCGGCCACCTCGGCGCCGAGGTCGCTGAGGTCGCCGGCCACGTCGGCGCACAGCGCGGCAACCGACGAGCCGGGCCGGGAGCTCAACTCGAGCTGGCCGCCAGGTTCGACGGTCAGAGCGCTGCCACCGGGCAGGACCAGGTCGCCCAGCCGACGGTGGTCCACCTGTGCCGGGCGCGTCCCGTCCCTCGATCGGACGAGCCGCTCCAGCTCGACGCCGACGAGGTCGCCGGCGTCGTCCGGGAACGACCGCTCATGGATGCGGGCTACGGCCTGGGCGCGGCTCAAGTGACGTCTGATCGACGGCACGACCCTCCTACCTCCCCGTATGTGCCCGGGCCGGGCGTCGAAGCGGCAACGGCGCGTTCATCCGCGGTCCAAGCACCTCACTACCCTTCCCGGCGCCAGCGGCCCCCCAATCGGATTTCAGCCGACTTGTCCGCGTTCTGTAAGAACTGGCCACATGTCGCCGATAGCTTGGCCGGGATGGCCGTGCAGCAGAAGGCGCACGTCTTGAGCACTGCCGGCCCCCGGGTGCTGGTGGTCGAGAGCGACGCGCAGACGGCGGCCATGGCCCGCCGCTGTCTCGAGCGGGCCGGCTTCTGTGTCGAGGTGAGTACCAGCGGTCCCCAGGCACTGCGCTGGCTGGAGCGATCGTGGCCCGAGCTCGTCGTGCTCGACCCCCGGCTGCCGGGTGGGGAGAACCTCAGCTTTGAGCGCTTACGGGCCTGCAGCGACGTCCCGGTGGTGATGATCAGCCCCCTGGCCGACAACCACGAGCGGACCTGGGGCCTGCAGCTCGGTGCGGACGACTACGTGCCCAGCCCCTTGTGCGCCGACGAACTGGTCGCCCGGGTCCAATCGGTGCTGCGGCGAGTGCGGCCCCTCCCCCGCCTCGTCACCGCCGACGCGGTGGCGCCGGCCCAGCTTCAGCTCGACGACGCCAGTCGACGGGTGCGGGTGGGTGACGCCTGGATCGCCCTGACCACCATCGAATTCCGGCTCTTCGCCTTCCTGGCATCGCATCCGGCCCAGCCATTCCGCCGAGAGGAGCTACTGGAGGCGGTCTGGGGTTACACCATCGGCGACCTGTCGACCGTGACCGTCCATGTCCGACGTCTCCGGGAGAAGATCGAGCCCGACCCGGCGCATCCGGTGTTCATCGTCACACTTTGGGGCGTCGGGTACCGCTTCGACCCCTCAGGCGGTGCCGACGACGGGAGCCATGTTTGACAGTGCCCACGCCGCGTTGACCAAGCCGACGTGGCTGAAGGCCTGGGGGAAGTTTCCCATGAGCTCCCCCGTGGCCGGGTCGGCCTCCTCGCTCAGCAGCCCGAGGTCGTTGGCGTAGGCGG
>JBBSHM010000175.1:0-3203 GCA_038253125.1 Acidimicrobiales bacterium | reverse complement strand
GCGCCTCGGGGGTGGCAGCGACTTTCCCGACCCCCTCAACGCCGTCGTGCGCTTTGCGCCGGGCATCGACAAGGAGCGAGCCCGGGTCCGGCTCCAGGATCGCCTGACCCAGGCCCTCGGCGTGGGCTGGACGGTCTCGGCCCCCGACAGGCCCACCGACGTGGTCAACTTCGGCCACGTGCAGGGTCTGCCGGCGGTGATGGCCGCGGTGCTCGCCGTCCTGGCCGCCGCCACCATCGGGCACCTGCTCGTCAGCTCCGTGCGCCGTCGCCGCCATGACCTCGCCGTGCTCAAGTGCCTCGGTTTCGTCCGCCACCAGGTCGTGGCCGTTGTGAGCTGGCAGGCCACCACCCTCGTGATCATCGCCCTGGCCATCGGGTTTCCCCTCGGTTCGGCCGTGGGGCGCTGGTCCTGGGGTCTGCTGGCCGGCCAGCTCGGGATCCTGGCTCGGCCGGCGACGCCCCTCGTCTCCCTGCTCGCCCTGGTGCCCGCCGCCCTGGTGCTGGCCAACGCCATCGCTGCCGTCCCGGCCTGGTCGGCGGGCCGGACCTCGCCGGCCGTCGTATTGAGATCGGAGTGACCATGTCCACCAATGTCGCAGCACCCGTGGGAGACAAGGTCGGCCTTGGGCCCGGCGAACACGACGGCGGGTCCGGTCCGCATCCCTCCGCCGTCCTCCTCCTGGCGCCGGTCGCCATTGCGCTTGGCGTCGGCGGCGCGTTGATGGGCCGCCATGGCGGCGACACGGGAACCGACGTGCTGCGCGCCGCGCTGGTGATCAGCTGGGCCATCGGCGGCGTGGTGGTCGCCATCCGAAGCGGCGAGGAGCGGCTCGGGCCTCTGGTGCTGATCGGGGCGTTCGCAGCCGGCCTGGCCGGCGCGACCGCCGCCACCCTTCGCGCCTCGGACCACGGGACCACCTTCGCCGAGGCGATGGTGGCCGTCCTCCGCCTCGTCCTGCCCGTGGCCGTCGCGGTGCTGCCGGCCATCGGGATGCAGATCCTGTTGAGCCTTCCCGACGGCTCGTGCCGGGTGGGCCGGACCGTCATCGCTGCCGCCTACGTGGTGGGCCTGCTCGTCGGCATCGGCATGTGGACGCAACGCCCGGCGCTGCCCTTGTGGCCGGTTGGCCTCGAAGCGGTCGTCGCCGGCGTGATCGGCTTCACCGGGTCCAACCGGCGCTACCGGCGCTCGCACGGAGCGGAGCGCCAGCGCCTGCAGTGGTTTGGCTGGGCCGTCGTCGTCACCGCCGAGGTGACCATCGTGACCCTCGCCCTCCGGCTCCTGGCCGACTGGCCGCCCCAGGGGCTGGCCGTGGTGGCCGTCGCCACCGTGGCCATGCCCGTGGCCCTGGCCGTGTCGTGCTCGCCCCGGCTGCTCGGTCGGATAGACCGGCTGCTGGCTCACACCGTGTCCATCGCCGGACTCAGCGGCGTCGTCGTGTCGGTCTACGTCGTGGTGGTACTTGGGCTCGGTCGCACGCCCACGGCATCGGAGCGCTCGCTGCTCCTCCTGTCCATGCTGGCCGCGGCTGTCACTGCTCTGGTGTACCTACCCGCTCGCGAGCGCCTGAGCCAGTTCTCCAACCGCGTGGTGTACGGCGAGCGGGAGGCGCCCGACGAGGTCGTGCGTACCTTCGGCACCAGACTGTCCCGGGCCGCCCCGTTCGACGAGCTCCTTCTCCAGTTGGCCGAGTCACTACGCAAGTCGTTGGTGTTGTCAAGGGCCGAGGTATGGACGGGCTCCGGTGGTCGGTTGGAGCGGGTGGTGTCGGTTCCCGATGCCCCCCCCACCTCGATCACCCTGGTGCCCGACGAGGAGGCGGTCGTGTCGCGCGCCGGTGTGTGCGGTCCGGCGTGGGTGAAGGTCTGGCTGGCCGGATTGCTCCGCGGGCGGGAGGACGCCGGCATACGCGTGGCGCCCGCCACCCACTCGGGTCAGCTCCTCGGGCTGATCGTCGCCGTGCGTCCCGCCGACGGCGACGCCTTCCGATCCGAGGACGACACGGTGCTGGCCGAGCTGGCTCGCCAGGTCGGGCTGGCCCTGCACAACGTCGCCCTCGACTCCGCCCTGCAGCAGTCGCTCAACGAGGTGCGGCGCCAGGCCGAGGAGCTGCGGGCGTCGCGCGCCCGGGTGGTGGCGGCCTCCGACGCCGCCCGCCGCCAGATCGAACGCAATCTTCACGACGGGGCCCAGCAACATCTGGTGGCGCTGGCCGTCAACCTGCGCCTGGTGCAACAGCTCGCCGATGCCGATCCCGCCGCGGCCAAGGAGCTGCTCGCCCAGCTCGGCCACGACGTGGGCGACGCCGTGGCCGAGTTGCGCAGCCTGGCCCACGGGATCTACCCGCCGCTGCTGGTCGACCGCGGTCTGGCCGAAGCCCTGGGAGCGGCTGCGGGGCGGGCGGCCATCCCCACCGATGTGGACGCGTCCGGCACGGGCCGTTATCCGCAGGATGTGGAGGCAGCCGTCTACTTCTGCTGCCTGGAGGCCCTGCAGAACGCGGGCAAGCACGCCGGCGAGAATGCCAGCGCCAGGGTGCGGGTGTGGGAGGAGGCGGGTGGCCTGTTGTTCGAGGTGGCCGACGACGGGGCCGGCTTCGACCCCGCCCGCAACACGACCCCCGGGGCCGGCTTCGTGAACATGGGCGACCGGGTGGGGGCCATTGGCGGCAGCATCAACGTCGAGTCGTCGCCCGGCAAGGGGACACGGGTGTCGGGCCGAATTCCGGTGACGGCCGACGCAGAAGGCCACCGACCGTGAGGTCTCAGGCGCCGGTGGTCGGGGGCCCTGGTTGTCCCGAAGCCGCTGCCTGGTGGTCCCATACCGCCCGCAGCACGACCGGTCCGAACTCGTCCTTGTTGACATAGGCAGCCATGCCCGACGAGGGGGCGTCTGCCGGCAAATCGTCGGCCTGATAGGTCGAAAGGAGGACTACGGCCACCTCGGGGTGGGCGGTCGTGATGCGCCGGCTGGCCTCGATGCCGTTGATGCCGCCCATATTGATGTCCATCAGCACGAGGGCGGGGTTGAGGTCGTCGACCATGTCCACCGCCGACTCGCCCGAGTCGGCCTCACCCACCACCTCGAACCCCGGGGTCACCCGTACGACCGTGGCCGCGGCACGACGGAACAACGACTGGTCGTCGACGATCAGCACGGAGACGGCATCAGCGCCCATTCGGCAAATTTTCACACATGGT
>JBBSHM010000174.1:0-3209 GCA_038253125.1 Acidimicrobiales bacterium | reverse complement strand
GACGATCACCACCAAGAAGGCGGCGGCCATGGCCCCGAGCAACAGGCGGCGGAGCGGGGTCAGGGGCCGGTAGAGGAGGGCGAGGACCCAGAGCCCGATGGCGCACAGGACGCAGGTGGCGCTGGTGCGGGCGGCGGCCAGGCCGACGCCTTCGGCCCGGGTGAGGGCATAGGCAACGAATGTGGCTACGGCCGCGACCGTCCCCACCGGCAGGGCGAAGCTGGCGACGCGGTGGAGGAACCCGGGCCTGGCCCGGTCGGTGTTGGGCGCCAGGGCCAGGAGGAAGGCGGGGATGCCGATGGTCAAGCTGCTGATGACGGTGAGCTGGCGGGGGAGGAACGGAAAGGGGAGCTGGGCCACGCCGACGGCCACCGCCAGCAGGGTGGCGTACACGGTCTTGGTCACGAACAGGTTGGCCACCCGCTCCACGTTGGCGATGACCCGCCGTCCCTCGGCTACCACGGCGGGCAGGGAACCGAACGAGTTGTCCAGCAGCACGAGTTGGGCGACGGCCCGGGCGGCACTCGAGCCGGCGCTCAGGGCCACGCCGATGTCGGCATCCTTCAGGGCCAGGACGTCGTTCACACCGTCACCGGTCATGGCCACCACGTGGCCACGGGACTGGAGAGCGGCGACGAGGGCCTGCTTCTGCCGCGGCTGCACCCGACCGAACACGGTGGTGGCCTCGGCCACGTCGGCCAGCGCCTCGGGGTCGTCCGGCAGGTGGCGGGCGTCGAGGGCGTCGGCGCTGCCGACCAGGCCCACCCGGGCGGCAATGGCCGCCACCGTCACCGGGTTGTCGCCGGAGATGACCTTGAGGGTGACCCCCTGGCGCTCGAAGAAGGCCAGGGTCTCGGCCGCGTCCGGCCGCAGCAGGTCCTCTAGGATCACCAGGGCGACGGCTTCGAGACCGGCGGGCAGGGAGGTCTCCTCGTCGCCGCCGGCCGGGCCGCCAGTGCCAGCGGCCACGGACGAACGGGCGAGCAGCAGCACCCGGCTGCCGGCAGCCGCCCGTTCGCCGCCCTGCTCGGCGCCGGCGATGACACTGTCGGCCCCGTCGACGGCGAGCACGTCGGGCGCCCCGAGCACCCAGGTTCCCCGGGCTCCGAACGACGCCGCACTCCACTTGCGGGCCGACGAGAAGGGCACCACCTCCTCGGCGTGCCAATCCTCGGGTGCCGGGTAGGCCATGGCCACGGCCCGCAGAGTGGCATTGGGCTCGGGGTCGATGGCGGTCAGCGCCCCGAGGGCTGCGGCCACGGGGGCGTCGGAGTCCAAGACGTCGGTGGCGGTGACTCTCATCACGCCCTGGGTGAGCGTGCCCGTCTTGTCGAGGCACACGGTGTCGACCCGGGCCAGCGTCTCGACCGCAGCCAGCTCTTGGATCAACACGTTGCGGCGGGCCAGGCGCAGCACGCTCACAGCCATAGCTACGCTGGCCAGCAATACCAACCCCTCGGGAACCATGCTGCCGACCCCGGCGACCGACCCGCGAATGGCGTCGGGAATGTTGGGGTTGTTCAGGAGCTGGGTGGTGACCAGGAGCACTGCGGTGGGGACGATCACCCAGGTGACGACCCGCAGGATGTTGTCGATACCGGACCTGAGGTCGGAACGCACGAGGGTGAAACGCCGGGCCTGCTGGGCCAGGCGGGCGGCGTAGGCGTCGGGGCCGACCCGCACCGCCCGGCTCCAGCCGCTACCGGCGCTGACGAAGCTTCCCGACAGCACCTCGTCACCCGGGTGCCTCACCTGGGGTTCGGACTCACCGGTGAGCAGGGACTCATCGACCTCCAGGCCCGTCCCGTCGATGACCTCGGCGTCGACCACGATCTGGCCACCCGGACGGAGCGCCACAACGTCGTCGAGCACCAGTTCCTCGACGGCCATCTCCTCAACGTGGCCGTCGCGCACGACGGTGGCCCGGGGGGCGGCCAGCAGCGTGAGCCGATCGAGCGTGCGCTTGGCCCGCACCTCCTGGATGATCCCGATGGCCATGTTGGCCACCAGGACGATCCCGAAGAGGCCGTCGTGGATCGGCCCGACCACGAGGATGACGGCCAGCAGCACGCCGAGGATGGCGTTGAAGCGGGTGAAGACGTTGGCCCGCACGATCTGGCCGAAGGTCCGGCTGGTTTGGACGGTCGATACGTTGACCTTGCCGTCGTCCACCCGGGAGGCCACCTCGCGGGCGGTCAGGCCGGTCGGCGTGGCCATGGGGCCGGTGCCGGAGCCGGTGCCGTCGGGCGCATCGGGCCGGCCGGCTGAGGATTGGGATGGCGGGGAAGCCGACGGCGTGTCCACGGGCGCAAATCGAACACTAGTTGGCCCTGGTCACCGGGCCTCCCGCTACATCGGGGTGATCTTCAGGCCCAGTTCGGCGAACTTCTCCAACGGACGGTCGTAGCCGCGGGCCAGGTGGTGGACGCCGTGGAGGGTCGAGGGGCTCTCGGCGGCGGCGGCGGCGATGAGATAGGCGAAGGCGCCCCGCACGTCGGGCATGAACATCTCGGCGCCGGACAGGGGCGAGACCCCCCGCACCAGGGCGGAGTGCTTCCAGCCGCTCTGCTGGAACCGGCAGGCCTGGCCTACCAGGCACTGCTCGAACAGCTCGACCTCGGCACCCATGGCCCGCAGGGCCTCGACGTAGCCGAGGCGGTCCTCGAACACCGTCTCGTGCATCACCGACATGCCCGGTACCTGGGTGAAGAGGACGACGAGCGGGGGCTGCCAGTCGGTCATGAACCCCGGGTGGGTGCTGGTCTGCACGGCCGCCGGGCGTAGGTCGCCGCCCTCGGCGAGGATGCCGTCCTCGGAGATCTCGAAATGGGCGCCCATGCGCTGGAGGGTGGAGATGGCCGTGACCAACCGGTCCTGGGAGCATCCCCGGATGCGCACCCGTCCGCCGGTGGCCAGCCCCGCCACGAGGTAGGAGAGGGCCTCGATGCGGTCGCCGCCGAGGCGTTGGTGAGCCGGCCCCAACCGCGGGACGCCCTCGATGATGAACACCCGGTCGGGCTGCATCTCGATGCGCGCCCCCATGCGCTGGAGGAACAGGGCCAGCTCCACCACCTCGGGTTCGATGGCGGCGTTCTCCCGGGTGGTGCGGCCCTCGGACCGGGCCGCAGTGAGCAAGACGCTCTCGGTGGCTCCCACGCTGGGAAACTCCAGGCGGATGTGGGCACCGTGCAGGCGGGCGGCCTTGGCCT
>JBBSHM010000173.1:0-3316 GCA_038253125.1 Acidimicrobiales bacterium | reverse complement strand
GTCCTCGCCCACCGGCCGGTCCTGGCCGGGCACGCCACCTTCGAGACCTACTCGGTGCTCACCCGCCTGCCCCCGCCGTTGCGGCTTACGGCGATGCAGGCGGCGTCGGTGCTTTCGCGCGCCTTCCCGACGACCTGCTGGCCCCACCCCGAGCACCTCGACGGGCTTCGGGACCGGCTCGGCCAGATCGGGGTGGTGGGGGGATCGGTGTACGACGCCCTGGTCGGCCAAGCCGCCCTGGACAACGAACGGGTGCTGCTCACCCGTGACCGAAGGGCAGAGCGCACCTATCGCGCTCTGGGGGTCCGCTACCAGCCGGTCGACCCGTAGAGGCCGGGTCGTTCGGACGAGTGGGAACTTCTAGGTGGCGCCGACGGCCCAGGCCAGGCGGACAGCCCGAGCACCGCGATGACGGCGACCGCGCGTCGTGGTGGTCGGCCCCGAGCCGGATCCCGCGTACCGTCGGGCAGTGCTCGATCTAGGCGTTGGCGCCGGGCTGAGCCGGGAGGATCTGGGCGAGGAGCTGGGCGGCGCCCTTCGCCAGATCCTCGGCTGCTGGCACCTGCCCTGCCCGCCTCCGGCCGGGGATGCGCCCGGACCGCAGGCCTAACCGAGAGGACCCCGACCCCATGAGCGACACCCGAGAACTGAAGGCCGCCACCGGTGACGAGATCGAGCTCTTGGACCGCTGGTGGCGGGCCGCCAACTACCTGTCGGTCGGCCAGATCTACCTGCTGGACAACCCGTTGCTGGCCGAGCCCCTCGACGCCAGCCACGTGAAGCCCCGGCTGCTGGGCCACTGGGGTACCACGCCCGGCCTGAACTTCGTCTACGCCCACCTGAACCGGGTGATCCGGGCCCGTGACCTGAACATGCTCTTCGTCGCCGGCCCTGGTCATGGCGGCCCGGCTGTGGTGGCCAGCTCGTGGCTGGATGGCACCTACAGCGAGATCTACCCCGACGTCACCGCCGACGCCCGGGGGATGGGACGGCTGTTCCGGCAGTTCTCCTTCCCGGGCGGGATACCGAGCCACGCCTCGGCCGAGACTCCGGGGTCGATCAACGAGGGCGGCGAGCTCGGCTACTCACTGGTCCACGCCTACGGGGCGGTGTTCGACAACCCGGACCTCATCGCCGCCTGCGTCATCGGCGACGGCGAGGCCGAGACCGGAGCGCTGGCCGCCAGCTGGCACTCGAACAAGTTCCTCGATCCCGTGCACGACGGGGCCGTGCTGCCGATCCTGCACCTGAACGGCTACAAGATCGCCAACCCGAGCGTCCTGGCGCGCATCCCCGACGCCGAGCTCACCAAGCTCCTCGAGGGCTACGGGCACACCGTTTACCGGGTGGAGGGCGACGACCCGGCGCTGATGCACCGGCAGATGGCCGAGACCATGGACGTCATGTGCTCCCAGATCGCCGAGATCCAGGCGAACGCACGACAGGGTCGGGCCGGCGGGCGGCCTTCCTGGCCGATGCTGGTGCTGCGTTCACCCAAGGGCTGGACCGGGCCGGCGGAGGTCGATGGTGTGGCGGTGGAAGGCACCTGGCGGTCCCACCAGGTGCCGCTGGCCGCGGTCCGCACCAACCCGGAGCACCTGGCCCAGCTGGAGCGGTGGCTCCGCAGCTACCGGCCGGACGAGCTGTTTGACAGCGACGGGCGGTTGGCCGCCGACATCGCCGCCTTGGCCCCGTCCGGCATCCGACGCATGAGCGCCAACCCCCACGCCAACGGCGGCGCCCTGCTCACCGACCTCGAGATGCCGAGCTGGCGCCACTACGCCGTCCCGGTGGCTGCCCCAGGTACGTCGAGCACCGAACCGACCCGGACGCTCGGGCTGATGCTGCGCGATGTGATGCGCCTGAGCGCCCAGGCCCGCAACTTCCGGATCTTCGGGCCCGACGAGACCGAGTCGAACCGGCTGGGTGCGGTCTACGAGGCGACCGGGAAGGCCTGGCAGGCCGAGGCGTCACCGTCTGACAACCACCTCGCTCCCGACGGCCGGGTGATGGAGGTCCTCAGCGAGCACCTGTGCCAGGGGTGGCTCGAGGGCTACCTGCTCACCGGCCGCCACGGGCTGTTCAACTGCTACGAGGCGTTCATCCACATCGTCGACTCGATGTTCAACCAGCACGCCAAGTGGCTGAAGGTCACCCGCGGCCTGGAGTGGCGGCGGTCGGTGGCCTCGCTCAACTACCTGCTCAGCTCCCACGTGTGGCGTCAGGACAACAACGGCTTCTCCCACCAGGACCCGGGCTTCATCGACCACGTCGTCAACAAGAAGGCTGACGTGATCCGCGTCTACCTGCCACCCGACACCAACACCCTCCTGTCCACCGCCGACCACTGCCTACGCAGCCGCAACTACGTGAACGTGATCGTGGCCGGCAAGCAGCCCTGCCTCGACTGGCTCGGCCCGGAGGCGGCGGCGTTGCACTGTGCCCGAGGCCTCGGGGTGTGGGACTGGGCCAGCACCGAGGCAGGCAACGAACCGGACGTGGTGATGGCCTGCGCCGGCGACGTCCCCACGCTGGAGACGATGGCGGCGGTCGACCTGCTCCGCCGCCACCTTCCCGACCTGGCCGTGCGGGTGATCAACGTCGTCGACCTGATGCGCCTCCAGCCTCCGAGCGAGCACCCGCACGGGCTGGACGACGCCGACTTCGACGCCCTGTTCACTGCGGAGCGGCCGGTCATCTTCGCCTACCACGGCTACCCCTCGCTCATCCACCACCTCACCTACCGCCGCACCAACCACGAGAACATCCACGTCCGGGGCTACAAGGAGGAGGGCACCACCACCACGCCCTTCGACATGGTGATGCTGAACGACCTCGACCGCTTCCACCTGGTGATGGACGTCATAGACCGGGTCCCCGGCCTGGCGTCGCGGGCCACAGCCCTCCGCCAGGAGATGGTGAACGAGCGGGCCCGGGCACGGTCCTGGACCCGCGAGCACGGCGAGGACCTGCCCGAGATCGCGGAGTGGACCTGGCCCGGTTGATGCGGGTGCTGACCGTCAACGCCGGCTCCAGCACCCTGAAGGCGGCCCTCGTCACGGCCGCAGACCAGGTGGAGGCATCCTTCGAGATCGACCCGTGGGACGGCTCCACCCAGCCTCCCGGCCTGGCCGCCTGGCTGGCCGGGCTCGGCGGCGTCGATTCCGTCGGCCACCGGGTCGTTCACGGCGGCGACCGCTTCACCGCCGCGGTGAGGATCGACGGCGACGTGCTCGACGGCATCGCCGGGCTCACCAGCCTCGCCCCCCTGCACCAGCCCCGGACCCTCGCCGCCGTCGAGGCCGTGCGCGCCGCT
>JBBSHM010000172.1:0-3344 GCA_038253125.1 Acidimicrobiales bacterium | reverse complement strand
GCCGAGGCCGTGCCAGGTGTCGTCGGTGAACTGGTAGGCACCGCCGCCCGGCGAGCGGTAGTTGTTGCCGGACTCGAGCTCACGGATGCACGCCCACGGGCCGCCCGTCGGCCCGCCTCTCGCCGCCGCACCCCGTTTGGCGTTCTCGGCCGCCCGGCGAGCCGCCTCGGCGTCACGCCGAGCCGCCTCGGCGTCACGCCGGGCCTGCTCGGCCGCCACCAGGGCTCCCAGCTCCCCCTTCAGCCGTGACAGGGTGCCCGCCTGCACACGCTGGGCGCCAAGCACCGCCTGGCGGTCGGCCCTCAGCCGGTCGCCCGTCGCCCGTACCTGGTTGCGGGTCTCCTGCAGCCATCCGCGGCGGGCCCGCAGGTCCTCGCGGGCAGACTTGAGCTCGTCCATGGCGCCCCTGTCCTGCCCGGTGGCCACCCTCAGGTATTGCGCGCGGGCGGCGAGGTCGCGACCGTCGCTGCTGGCCAGCTGCTCGATGACCCCCACCCTGCCGCTGTGCACGTAGGCATCGACCGCGTTCCGGGTTATGCGGCCCCGGGCGGCGTCGAAACGGTAGTCGGCGCTGTCCAGCTCCCTCTCGGCCCCGGCCAGGGCGTTCTCGGTCTGGCCCAGCCCCTCCTGAGCACGGCGGTACCGGCGGTCGAGGGCGACGATGCGCGCCGCCTGGGCGTCGATCTGCGAGCTGACCCGAGCCGCCTCCGCCCGCTTGTCCTCGATCGGGCCGGCCGCCGCCGCCGGGGCGTGGAGAGCGGGCAACAGGAGCGTCAGACCGACGAAGGTGCCGAACCGTCGGTTTCGCCTCATCCGGTGCCCGAAGCTACCGACCCGGCGGCGGCGATGGCAAAGCCTGGGCCGGCTGTTGCCCCCCGCTCCGGGTCTGAGCGCCCTCCGGACGCGGGTCACGCAGCTATAGGCCCCCGGCCCTTACGCGATCGCAGGCAGACCCTTACGATGGCGCCAGGTTGAGCAGGCAGCCCATCTGGGAGGGTCGGTCCGTAGGTCCACGGCCGCCGCCGGGCGCAGGCCCGTGCGTCGTCGCGAGTCAGGGAGTGCCATCAATTGAGTGATTCAGCGATCGTCGACGCTCCGACGGCCCTCGGCCGCCTTCGACGGCCGGCCGACGTGGTCGCAGCGCTCTTCGCCGTGAACATCGTCTACAGCGACGGCGAGCCCGTGGTGGTGATCCGGGGAGACCTCGACATGGCCACGGCCCCGCGGCTTGGCGACGCGCTCGACGACATCATGCGGCGGGGCCATAACCGGGTGATCGTCGAGCTGTCCAAGGTGCATTTCATGGACACGGCGGGCGTGCACGTCCTCGGCGCCGCCGGCCACCGCCTGCAGACCCTCGGAGGGGCGCTGACACTCCGGGCCGTAGCCGGGCTCGGTCGCCGGGCCCCGGAGCTGAGCGCACTCGCGGGTGTGGTCGAGGCCGACCTCTGAGCGCCGGTTACTGAGGGCGGGCGTGCACGTCGAGCTCAGAGGCCGCATCGGCGACCGCCCAGCCAGCGTCGTCTGGTGCAACGGGATGCTGGGCGGCTCGCCCGACGTGGTGGCGCGCGCCTGGAAGCTGCTCGACGAGGACCCCACGGGGGGTGCCTCCTCCTCCCTCGACCCGACGCGGATGCTGGTGGCTCTCGTGCGTGCCTTCGACGACGTTCCTACCGCCAAGGTCGCGGGCGACACGCCCTGACCCGGCCCGGCATTCAGGCCTCCCCGGCATTCAGGCATCGTGGCCGGGCGGCAGGTCCTTCACGTCCTGGAAGCCGAGCTGGCCGGCGGCGGACGAGCCGCCTGGCGTCTCGCTGGCGACGTCGACCTCGATCAGGTGGCCCACGTGGTCACCCACGTCGACGCGCCGCACGACGGCTCCGAAGAACCAGCGCGGGCAGCCCGTCAACACGGGTGTTGTGCCGTCGGGGCCCGGCTCCCACTCACAGCGCGCGAACTTGTCGACCTCGTCGCCGGTCTCGGAGCCGAAGAGCTCGGCCAGCGCGTGATCGTCGGGGAACGGCAGGTGGACGGCCATGGCCCGGGCGGCGCCGGACAGCTCGAGGGTGTGGTTCGCCTTGGAGATGCAGACCCAGTAGCGGGGCGGCGAGATGCTGCACTGCGTGGCGAAGCCGACCAGGCAACCGGCCCGGCGGTCGCCGGCGGCCATCGTGACGATGTGCATCGGGTAGTCGAGCCGGGCCACGATACGTTGGAACGCGGTCTCGTCCGGCACGACCGTGTTGGTACCCGCAGCGCGGCGCGTCCGAACCCGGGTCGTGTGCGACACTCGGGATGTGATCTTCTTCCTCCTCCTCCTGGCTCTGACCGGCCTTGTGGTCGGCGCTCTCGGACGCCTCGCCATTCCCGGTCCCAACCCGATGAGCATCGGCATGACGATCCTCGTCGGCATCGGCGGGTCCCTGCTCGGAGGCCTGGTGGGTCGGGTGCTGCTCGGTGGGCGTGGCGGACTGTTGCTCGCCGTCGCCGCCGCCGCGCTCATCGTGTGGCTGATGCAGCGCAACCGGCCCGTCGCCCGCCTCTGACGACCCCGGCGTCCGCCGCCGGAGCCCCGGAGCTGTCGCTCAATCCGACCTCGGTTCATCCAGGTACGTGCACGGCTCCGAAACAATCCTGAACCAGACCAGAAGGACCCAGATCAGACCCTGATATTTCAGCCAAGTAGGCCGCGCACCGGCGGATAGACGCGGCAGATGCCCCGCCACCTGGGAGGATGCGTAGCGACAAAGCAGCGCATGACCACAGGAAGGGAGCACCTGTCAGGTGAACGCTACCGCACTCAGTTTCCCGCTGGAGGACACCCCCGTCGAACACCCTCGGCGGGCCGTCGCGCACCCTGTCGTGGAGGCCAGCGAGGACTCGGTGACCGGCGTCGCCGGTATCGCCCTGTGGGGCGAGTTGCTCGACCACCTCGGCCTGGTCGGGGAGTCCGACCGGCGGGGGCTGAGGCCGATCGGGCCCGGCGGCTACACCGGCGGCGAGTGCTATCGGGCGGTGGTGGAGACCCAGTTGGCGGGGGGCGACTTCCTGGCCGACCGCAGCCTGCTCGCCGACGAGGCCACCCAGCGCCTGCGGGGCGCCCACGCCCTGCCCTCGCACACCACGCTGTGGCGGTTCTGTGCCGGCGCCGACCTGGGCCGCGCCGCCATCGCGGCGGCGGTGAACCGGGCCATGCTGCGGCGGGCGTGGGCCATGGGGGCACGGCCGGCGCCGGGCCTGCTCACCATCGACCCCGACGCCACCTGGGTTCCCACCTATGGCCTCAACAAGGAAGGCTCGACGTTCTCCTACACCCATGAGGTGAGCCTGTCGCCCATGGTGGG
>JBBSHM010000171.1:0-3347 GCA_038253125.1 Acidimicrobiales bacterium | reverse complement strand
CTGCTGCGCCTGGTCGAGCAGGGCGAGACGGTGGAGATCACTGATCGGGGCCGACCGGTGGCGCTCCTGTCTCCACTCCCCCAGGGCAGCCCGCTCGAGCGGATGCGCGCCGCCGGGGAGGTGGCGCCGGGCACGCTGGCTCTCCTTGATCTGCCCGAACCGCTCGAGCTGCCGCCGACGGTCGAGCTCCCGTCAGCCGCCCTTGAACGCCTGCGACACGACGAGCGCTGATGCCGGCCACCTACCTGGATTCGTCGGCCATCGTGAAGCTCGCCGTCCGCGAACCCGAGTCCGCTGCGCTCCGCAGGCACCTCCGGCGCGCTCAGCCCCTGGTGTCGAGCGCCCTGGCCCGCACCGAGGTTCTGCGAGCCATGCTCCCTGGTGGCGAGGCGGCGGTGGCCTCAGGACGCCGGGTGCTCGCGCTGGTCGAACTAATTCGGGTCAACGACCGGGTATTGCACCTGGCCGGCGCGCTGCTGCCCGTCGAGCTGCGGCCGCTCGACGCCATCCACCTGGCCACGGCGGGACAGCTCGGGGCCGATCTCGGTGAGCTGATCACCTACGACGAGCGCATGGCGGCCGCCGCCCGAACGATGGGGCATCGGGTCTCGGCGCCCAGCTGACGCGTGGGGCTCAGCTGGCCACCCCGAGCAGGGTGCGGGCCGCTTCGACGTCCTTGGCGATCTGGGCCAGCAGGTCGTCGACCTCAGGGAAGCGCTCCTGGCCGCGGAGGTGGTGGGTGAAGCGGACCTTGGCCGGCTGGTCGTAGAGGTCGCCGTCCCAGTCCAACAGGTGGGGCTCCAGCAGGCGCTCGCCCTTGTCCTCATAGACCTGGGGGCGCCGGCCGAGGCTGATGGCCGACGGGGTCTCGGTGCCGTCGGGATGGACGTAGAAACCGGCGTAGACGCCGTCGGCGGGCAGGCACAGGCCCCGTGGCACGGTGATGTTGGCCGTCGGGAATCCCCACTCCCGGCCCCGGGCGTCGCCGTGGGCGACGATACCACGCACCTCGTGCGGGCGGCCGAGGAGGAGCGCGGCGCCCTCCACGTCGCCGTCAGCCAGCCGTCGGCGGATGCGGGTGCTGGACACGGCGTCACCGGCCGCCGGCAGCAGGGCCAGGCCGAGCACGTCGAAACCGTGGCGGCCGCCCTGCTCGACCAGGAACGGCACCGTGCCCTGGCGGCGGTGGCCGAAATGGAAGTCGTGGCCGACCACCACGGCCCGGGCGTGGAGGCCGCCGACGAGGATCTCGTCCACGAAGTCCCCGGCCGACTGGCGGCTGCGGGCCTGGTCGAAGCCGATCACCACCACGTGGTCCACCCCGCAGGCGTCGAGCAGCTCCAGCTTCTGGTCCAGGTCGGTGAGCAGCGGAGGCGCCGAATCCGGGCGCACCACCAGTGCCGGGTGGGGCTCGAAGGTGACCACGGCGGTGTCGCAGCCCCGCTTGTCGGCCAGGTCGCGGACCTCGGCCAGGATCGCCTGGTGACCGACGTGGACGCCGTCGTAGACACCGATGGTGACAACCGTCCCCTGCGGTGGCGCCGGGCAGCGCCCCGGGTCGGTGACGACGTCCACGGCGGGCGAGCCTAGGAGTCGGCCGGGATCACCACGGCGGGCTTGGCCAGGCCGGGGCGGTAGGGCTCGTAGACGGCGAGGAGGCTGCCGTCCGGGCCCGTCACCGCCCAGGGCCCGTCGCCCTCGAAGGCCGGCAGCACCTTGCCGTGGCCGACGTCGGCTGCCCCCTCCTCCCCCACCTCGACCCGTGACAGGTGGGCGACGGCGGCCAGCGGGGGCGCCAGCGCGGCGGCGTCGACGCGCTCTAGCGGCACAGCTGACCGCTCGTCGAACGGTCCGATCGCCGTGCGCCGCAGGCGGCGCAGGTGGGCGCCGCCGCCGAGGATGGCGCCAAGGTCGGCGGCCAGCACCCGCACGTAGGTACCGGTGGAGCAGGTTACGACCAGGCGCAGCACCAGGGGATCGGCGGTGCCGTCCAGCCGCAGCGAGTGCACGGTGACCGGGCGGGGCTCGCGGTGGACCTCGATGCCCTGGCGGGCCAGCTCGTGCAGGCGCTTGCCGCCGATCTGCACCGCCGAGACCATGGGCGGCACCTGGAGGATGTCACCCACCAGGGCGGCCGAGGCCGTTCGGGCTTCCGCCAGGCTCACCCCGTCCATGGCGAAGGTGGCCACCACCTCTCCCTGGTCGTCCAGAGTCGTGGTCGTGGCGCCCAGCACCACCTCCCCGATGTAGGTCTTGGGCAGGTCGCCGAGGAACCGCAGCAGGCGGGTGGCGTGGCCGGCGCCAACGAGGAGGACGCCGGTGGCGCCGGGATCGAGGGTGCCGGAGTGACCCACCTTCCGGGTGCCGAGCAGACGCCGGCAGCGGGCCACCACGTCGTGGCTGGTCCACCCTGTCGGCTTGTCGACCACGGCCAGTCCGTGGACCGCGGGCTTCCTCGATGCGCCGGCCGGCCCGGCGGTCACTGCGACCGCAGGTGCTCCGCCAGCGCCGACTCGACCGCAGCCAGCACCTCGGGCACCGGCGCGGCCATCGAGAAGCCGGCGGCGTAGCGGTGGCCGCCGCCGCCGAGGCGAGCCGCTACGGCGCCGACATCGACACCCCACTCGCGACCGTCCTCCTGGTGGGTGACCGAGCGAAGGCTGACCCGCACCCCGTCGTCGGCCTCCTTGGCCACGCAGGCCACGTCGGCCTCGGAGGTTCGGCGGACCAGGTCGATCAGGCCCTCGACCTCGTCGATGCCAACGCCGTGGCGCTCCAGGTCGTTGCGGTCCACCCAGGTGGAGACGAACGACAGGCCGGGCACCAGGCGGGCCCGGCACAGGGCCTCGCCGGCCAGGTGGAGGTAGGCGAGCCGGTGGGTCTCGAACAGCTGGCGGGTGATCGAGGCGATCGGCAGGTCGAAGCCGGCCAGCTCCTCGGCCAGGGCGAACACCGCCGGCGTGGTGGTGGCGTGGGTGAAGCGGCCGGTGTCGGTGACCAGGCCCGTGTACAGGCACTGGGCCACGTCGCGGGTGAGGGGCCAGCCGAGGCACCGGGCCAGGCGGTGGACCAGCACGACGGTGGCGGCGGCCTGTTCGTCGACCACGTTGAGCGAGCCGAAGCGGTCGTTGGTGGCGTGGTGGTCGACGACGACCAGATGGCCGTGGTCGCGGGCCCAGGCGGCGCGGTCGGTCAGGTCGCCGAGCCGGTTGAGGGACCCGCAGTCGAAGGTGAAGACCACCGGCGGCTCCTCCGGGGCGTCGGCGGGCTTGGTGCACAAATCGAGCCCGGGGAGGAACCGGTAATGGGGCGCCACCTCGTACGGCTCGCTCCAGGTGGCCTGGCTG
>JBBSHM010000170.1:0-3357 GCA_038253125.1 Acidimicrobiales bacterium | reverse complement strand
GACCCGTCGGCCACCGAGGCGCTGGTCGACGCCGCCGCCGACGCCGGCCTGGAGCGAACCGTGGTGGCCGGCCTGGTGGCCCAGGGCATGCGGCGGGCCGGCTACGAGACCGACCCGGGCAGCCACTTCGGGCTGGCCTCCGGCGCCTATGTCCACTTCACGTCACCGATCCGCCGTTACGCCGACCTGGTCGTGCACCGTGCCGCCCACGCCGTGCTACGTGGCGCCCCGGGCAGCGGGCCCACCTCGGCCGACCTCGGCGCGCTCGCCGGATGGCTGGACCACCGCTCGGGGGCGGTCAGCCGGGCCGAGCGGTTCGAGCTGAGGCTGCTGTGGGCCGACGTGCTCCAGCGCACCGTGGCCGGCGGCCGCCCCTACTCCACCACGGCCCTGGTGGGAGCGGTGAGGCGGGCCGGCCTGCGCATCCGGGTCGACCGGTTCGACCTGGTGGGCACCGTGCCGGCGGCGGCGCTGGCCCCCGGCAACGCTTCGGCTTACGTGCAGGCGCCAGACGAGCTGTCGGCCACCGTCGGCGAGTCGACCTTCCACGTCGGGGATCGGATCCGTGTCGCCATCGAGGAGGCCGACCGCTGGACCGGGGAGCTGACCTTCGCCCCCCGGTCGACCTGAGCGGCCCGTGCCGGTCGGCGCCCTGCGTGACCTCCTCACGCTCTGCCTCGGCGTGCTCACGGGCATCATGTCGGGAGCCTTCGGGGTGGGCGGCGCCACCATCTCGACTCCCGGGATCCGCCTGCTAGGGGCGTCGGCCTTCGTCGCCGTCGGCACCACGCTGCCCTCCATCATGCCCGGCGCCGTGGTGGGATCGGCCCGTTTCGCCAAGGCCGGCCTCATCGACTGGCGGGTGCTGACCACAGCAGCCCCGGGGGGCGTGGTCGGCGCCGTCGGCGGGTCGCTGGTCTCACATGCGGTACCAGGGAACGGTCACTGGCTGATGGTGCTGACCGCCCTGCTCCTCGGCGTCACCGCAGTGCGGATGGGCCGCCCGGGCCGGGTCGACGGCGACGGGCCGGACAGAACGGACGGGCCGGATGCCGCCCGCTCCAGGAGCCGTCCGATGACCATCGTGGCCATCGGCGTCGTCGCCGGGCTGCTTTCCGGCCTCCTCGGCGTGGGCGGCGGGATCCTGCTGGTCCCGGCGTTCAGCGAGGTCCTCGGCCTGCGCCTCAAGTCGGCGATCGCCACGTCGCTCGCCTGCGTGGGCATCCTGGCCGTGCCCGGATCGGTCACCCACGCCATCCTGGGAGACATCGACTGGCGCCTGGCCGCCCTCCTGACGGTCGGTGCCGTACCGGGGGCCCGTCTGGGAGCCGCCATCGCCATCGCCGCCAACGACCGCAGGCTCCGCCTGGTCGTGGCCGTCGGTCTCGGTGCCGTGGCACTGGTCTACGCCGGCGGTGAGCTGGCGTCCCTGTAGCCCGTGATTCATTCGCGAGCGTCAGGTGGCGGTTGTCCCGACAGTCTCAGGCGTGGATCTTGTCGGCCAGCTCCCGGACCCGGGCCAGCAGTGCGTCGGCGCCTCCGGCCAGCCCCAGCCGCTCCACCAGGTTGCCCTGCTTGTCGAGCACTACGGCGAAGCTCCCGCCCTTCTCGGCGCCACCAAAGGCGGTGACGACCTCGTCGTGGGGGTCAGCCAGCACCGGAAGGTCGAGGCCGCTGAACGGAACGGCCCGCACGTCGGCGCCGTCGGCGTGGGCCACCACCAGCAGCTGCACCCGCTCTCTCCCGAAGTCAACCTGACGGCGGTCGAGGTCGACCATGTCGATGCCGTCGGTGTCGAGAGGCCCGACGAAGACCAGGACCACCGGGACCTTGCCCTGGAAGTCGGACAAGGACAGGGCCTTGCCCCGGCTGCTGGACGCGTGGAAGTCGGGGTCGGCCATGCGCCACCCCTACCCGGCCGGGGCCTGAACGACCCTCGGACACCCGGCCCGGTCGCCGTCCGGCTCGGGGCCGGTCGACACAGCCGTAGTAGCTTGAGGTCACATGCACCCGACGAATGGTGCAGGTCGCCCTTGGCCGCGCCGTCTCGGACGCTTCGCCGCTGTGCTTTTCCTGCTCCTCTGGGCCGCCGGACCGGCCTCGGCCAAGACCGACGACGAGCTTCGGAAGGAGCGGGCCGACGTCTTGGCCAAGAAGGCTCAGGTGGCCACCCAGGTCGATGCCCTGCAGGGCGACAACGCCAAGGTGTCGTCCTCGCTCGACGCCCTCGCCCAGAACGTCGGCTCTCAGTCGGCGGCGATGCAGAAGGCCGACGCCGCCGCCCAGCAGGCCCGTCTCGCCGCCGAGCAGGCCCGCAAGGCCGAGGAGCAGGCGCTCGGCGCCGTGCGAGGCGCCGAGGACGGCATGCGCAAGGCCGCTGTGCAGTCCTACACAGCGGGGATGGGCCGCGGCCTCCAGGTTCAGGGTGATGACATCAACAACATCAGCCGGGCCCGGGCCTACGGTGCCTTGGCCACGGGCCACCAGACCGACGCCCTAGACAAGCTCAACGCGGCCCGCACCGACCTGGCCCGGGCCTCCGCGCAACGCAAGACCTCAGCCGCGGCGGCCGAGCGCCAGCTGGCGTCCGCCCAGGTCCGCCTGGCCACGCTGAACCGGGCTCGGGCCCAGCAGCAGGGCTATGCCGACCAGGTCTCACAGCGCCTCGACGCCACCCTTTCCGAGGCGCAGTCGCTAGCCGGGGTCGACGCCAACCTGTCGGCCGAGATCACCAAGCGCGAGGCGGCGCTGGCCGCCAAGCTCGCCGCTCAGGCCGCCCCCAGGAGCGGCGCCGGAGGCGGGGGGGGCGGCGGCGGCGGCCGTCCGATCTCCATCGTCGGCGCGGGCGACATCGTCTCGGTGCGGGGCATCCAGGTCTCATCCTCGATCGCCAGCCAGCTGGCCGCCCTACTCGCCGCCGCCGACGCCGCCGGCCTGAGCCTCTCCGGTGGCGGTTACCGCTCGCCCCAGGCCCAGCTCGCCGTCCGGCGCGCCAACGGCTGCCCCGACATCTACAACTCGCCGGCGTCCTCCTGCCGCCCCCCCACCGCCCGCCCCGGCTCGTCGATGCACGAACGGGGCCTGGCCATCGACTTCCAGTGCAACGGCAGCCTCATCGGCTCCCGCGGCAGCCCGTGCTTCCAGTGGATGGCTGCCAACGCTGGCCGTTTCGGCTTCAGCAACCTCCCGTCTGAACCCTGGCATTGGTCTACTACCGGGGGTTAGGTTGTCGCTAAGCTAGGCTCTGTGTGCGGGCGGCGGTTGTCGCTGTCTTGGGACGGGAGTCGGGTGGCGAGTTCGAAGGTGGAGGGGTTGGCGGGGCGGGCGGCGGAGCTTGCCGCGGTGGGGAACGCCAAG
>JBBSHM010000169.1:0-3391 GCA_038253125.1 Acidimicrobiales bacterium | reverse complement strand
GAGCATGGTCATGGCAGGTCGGTCTGGCGTGTCGGTTCCCGGTCCGCTCGGCGAGTTCGTTGAGGGCTTCCTCACTGAGCTTGCCGGGCTCGGGTACTCGCCGAGAACTTGCGAAGCGCAGTTGAGGTTGACGAGGCATCTCTCGAGGTGGCTGGCGGCCGAAGGGCTGGCCGCCGGCGATCTGACCGGCGACGTGGTGGAGCGGTTCGTCGCTGCCCGCCGGAAGCTGTACTCGAACCTGAGGTCGCCTCGGGCGCTGGTGCCGTTGCTGGGCTACCTGCGCACGGTTGACGTGGCGCCATCGGAGCCGGCCGTGGTGGCGGTCACGGCCACCGACGTGGTGTTGCAGCGCTTCGCCAGCTACCTGTCATGCGAGCGGGGCCTGGCGCCGGCGACGGTGGCCAGCTACCTCTCCCAGGTGCGGCCGTTCCTGGTGGCCTACCCCGGCGATGTCGGTGGATGGGCGTCGTTGGTCCCGAGACAGGTCACCGCCTTCGTCACCGGTCGGGCGGTCGGGCAGCGGCCGAGGTCGGTGCAGGTGGGAGCGAACGCGCTGCGGGCGCTGTTGCGGTGGATGTGGTTTGAGGGGATGGTCCCGTCGCCGCTGGCCGACGCGGTCGGCTCGGTGGCCGCCCCCACCGCCACGGCGCCGCCACGGGCGCTGGGCTCGGTGGAGGTCCGCAAGCTGCTCGCAGCAGTGCCAGCGGATGGCCTCGCCCGGCTCCGGGACGAGGCGATGCTGGTCCTGATGCTGCGTCTGGCCATGCGTGCCGGCGAGGTGGCGGCGCTGCAGCTGGAGGACGTCGACTGGCGGAGCGGGGTGGTCACCTTGCGCGCCAAGCGCGGCCGTCTCGACCAGGTGCCGCTGCCAGTCGACGTCGGGAAGGACCTCGCCGCCTACCTGCGAGAGGGCCGGCCCGTCGGAACGGGCCACCGTGAGGTGTTCCTGGCGCTGGATGCCCCCCACCGGCCGCTCGGCTCGGCCGCGGTGTCGAGCGTCGTGTCCCGGCGCCTTGCCCGCGCTGGCATCGGGCCTCCCGGTGCGGCTCACCGGCTGCGCCACACCGCCGCCTGCGGGGTGTTGGCCGCCGACGGCGGCCTGGTCGAGGCGGGGCAGCTCCTTCGTCACTCCAGCTCGGCGGCCACCGCCATCTACGCGAAGGCCGACCGCGCCGCGCTGGCCGTGCTGGCCCGGCCCTGGCCAGCGCCATCGACGACCGGGGCCGACCGATGAGCGTCGACCTGCGCGCCGCCGCAGCCGAGTGGCTCTCGGACCGTCGCGCCCGTGGATACCTGCTCGCTGACCACGACCGGCTGGTTGCCGCGTTCCTGGACGGCCTGGCCGCCCGGGGGGCCACGACGATCACCGTCGCCGGGCGCTGGCCTTCGCGCAGGACCGGCCGGGGACCGACCGCCGCTGGCATGCAGCCCGGCTGCGGGTCGTGCGGGGCCTCGCCGCCCACGTGCACGCCCTCGACCCGGCGGCGGCGGAGCTGGTCCCCGCCGGCATGATCCACGCCAAGGTCACCCGCCCGATCCCCTACCTCTACTCCAATGACGACGTCACCCGGCTCATGTCGGTGGCGGCGATGATGTCCCCGCCGCTCCTCGCGGCCAGCATGAGGACGTTGATCGGCCTGGTGGCCGTGACCGGCATGCGCAGTGGGGAAGCGGTGGCCCTCGACGTCGAGGACCTGTCGGAGGGCGTGCTCACCGTGACCGGCAAGTACGCCAAGAAACGGCTCGTCCCCGTCCACCCCACCACGGTGGAGGCATTGGCCCGCTACCAGGAGATCCGCGCCACCCGGGCGGCGCCGGGCGGCCCGCTGTTGGTCGGGGCCAAGGGAGGCCGCCTGAACCTGAACTGGGCGCGGACCGCCTTCCGGCGCATCGCGGACGGTTGCGGGCTGGCAGCCAGGCCCGGCTGCGGTGCGCCGCGGCTACATGATCTCAGGCACACCTTCGCCGTCAACAGCCTCATCGACGCCCATCGCCAAGGCGCCGACGTCGACGCCCGCATCGCCACGCTGGCCACCTACCTCGGTCACGTCGAACCGGTGAACACCTACTGGTACTTGACCGCCAGCCCCGAGCTCATGGCCATCGTCTCCGAGCGGGTCAGCGCCTGCCGGCTCCGGAGGCGGCCATGACCGCCCTGGCCCCCACCCTCCAGTCGTTCTTCACCGAGTACCTGATCGGCCAGCGCGGGGCCAGCGACCACACCATCGCCGCCTACCGCGACGCCATGCGGCTCCTCCTCGGCCACCTCCAGGAGCGGACCGGCGTCCGACCCAGCGACCTGGACATCTCTGCCCTCGACGCCGAGCTCATCGCCGGCTTCCTCACCATGCTCGAGCAACGCCGGGGGAACAGCGTCCGGACCCGCAACGCCCGCCTGGCGGCCGTCCACTCGCTGTTCAACCACGCCGCCCTGCGCCATCCCGAGCACGCGGAGCTGATCTCACGTGTCCTCGCCATCCCCACGAAGAACACCAACCAGACCGTGGTCAGCTACCTCACCGACACCGAGGTCGACGCCCTGCTGGCCGGCCCGGACCGTTCCACCTGGACCGGGCGCCGCGACCACCTGGTCCTGCTGGTCATGGTCTCCACCGGGCTGCGGGTCTCCGAGCTCACGTCCCTGGCCCGGGCCGACGTCCACACCGACGGCCGCGGCGCCCACGTCGCCTGCCATGGCAAGGGCCGCAAGGACCGCGTCACGCCACTGGAGGCGACGACCGCCGCGGCACTGCGCGTGTGGCTCACCGAGAACGCCGGAGCGCCGCCCCTCTCTTCACAGCCCGGGGCACGGCCAGGAGGATGAGCTCCGACGCTGTCGCGCAGCGACTCAAGGTCCATGCCGCCACTGCCTCGGCCAGCTGCATGACCCTGGCCGCCAAGAACCCGACCCCGCACGTCCTTCGGCACACCTGCGCCATGCGCATGCTGGCCAGCGGGATCGACGCCACGACCATTGCGCTCTGGTTGGGCCACGAATCGCCCGAGTCGACCCGTCCTTACCTCCACGCCGACCTTGAGCTCAAGCAGCGTGCCCTCGACCGCACCGCTCCGCCGCGCACTCCCAAGGGCCGCTACACCCCACCCGACAAGCTGCTCGCCTTCCTCGAAGCCCTGTAGTTATGCCGAACTCCCGGGGCCGGTCACCGCCCCGGCTGTGGCGCCTCAGGCCGACATCGGCATAACGCGGACGTCGGCATAATTCGTGCTATTCCGATATCGACATAACGACAACAACGAGGCGGAGAGGTCGCTTCGGATGGCCAAGCTTCACGACAAGATTTCCGGTCACTTCCGCAGTGCCGATCACGCCGAGGCGTTCCTCACCGTGCGCTCCTACCTCCAGACCGGGCGGAAGCACCGCCGCAAAGCG
>JBBSHM010000168.1:0-3419 GCA_038253125.1 Acidimicrobiales bacterium | reverse complement strand
TGTTGCCCGCCACGTTCGATGAGCACGGCGGCGACACCGATCTTGGAGATCGCTGCTGGGCGCGACTGAGTGACCGCTCCGTCGACCGGTGGTCTCAGGTGCGCCGGCGGGTGGCGATGTCGAGGTGGATCTCCTCGGGGGTGATCCCCTGGTACTCGAACCGCTGGACCAGTTCGAGCAGCAGCTCGGCGGCGACGATCTCGATCCCGGGCCCTGAGGGGATGTCGGCGGTGATGGTGAGACGGTGGAGCAGGCCGTCGTCGGGGAAGTTGTAGTCGTTCACTCGGCGGTGACCTCGGTGACCGCGGCCCGGGCTGAGGACTCATCGACGATGGACTTGTTGTCAGCAAAGGCGGCCACCAGGGACTGCACCGCCAGGTTGTTCACCGCCCGGGGCAGCCCACGGGAGACCTGGTGGATGAGGGCAAGGGCGTCGTCGGAGAAGAGCGTGTCGGCGCGGCCGGCCAGCTTCAGGTGATGAGCGACGTACGCCCCGGTCTCGACCGCGTCCATCCCCGGCATGGCGTAGCGCAGCCCGATGCGCTGATCGAGCGCGGCGAAGGCGCCGAGCTTGATGCGCCGGCGCAGGGTGGGCTGGCCCACCAGCAGGCAGGTGAAGGAGCGCGAATCCATGTCCGAGCCGGTCAGCAGGCGCAGCTCCTCGAGCTGTTCGGAATCCAGGAGGTGCCCCTCGTCGACCACCAGCACGACGCGCTTGCCCCGCTCGGCCTCCTCGGCGGCCAGGGCGTCGGCGGCCTGGGGGATGAGGGCGGCCTTGTGGAAGCGGGGCACCCCGCCCAGGCCGGAGACGACGGCGTAGTAGAGGCCGCGGGCCCCGACGGAGGGGTTGCCGAAGTAGAGGGCGGTGAACCGGCTGGTGTCCAACGCCGCCAGCGCGGCCCGCACCGCCACCGTCTTGCCGGCGCCAACTTCGCCAGTGATGACGCCCAGGGCGCGTTCCTCCACGCACCAGGCGATGCGGGCCACCGCCTCGGCGTGGGAGCGGTGGCCGTGCAGCATGGAGGGGGCGAGGTCGCGCCCGAAGGGCATGCGGGTGAAGCCCCAGTGCGATCGCAGGCGGTTGATGCTCATCCCGCCACCGCCTCGCCGCCGTCGGCACCGAGATCGGCACGGCCGGCGCCGGGGCCGGGCGCCTCGGGCACCGCCCCGGCCGGTGTGGCCAGCCCGGAGTAGTTGATGGACCGGGCCAGTTCCTCGGCGTGGCGACGGGACAGGAGGCCGAGGTAGTCAATGCCGGTGGCGCTGGGCGGCGGCGCCGCCTCGGGTCGGGCCCGGGGATGGGAGTGGCGGCTGATGCGCACCGGCAGTCCCTTGCCCATGGCCCGGCCCTGATAGCGAATCTCGACGGACTCCAGGTCGAAGGGGTCGAAGACGACCTCGACCCGGCACCCCACCAGGGCGGCGTCGACCTCGAAGACGTTCCCGTGGAGGGAGACGGTCCCGGTCTTGGTCACGGCCCTGGTCTCCGACCACAGGAAGGCCTCGTGCAGCTGGCCGGGCGAGGGCAGGGCCGGGACTGGCCCCTCTCCGAGGCGCTCGATGGGGGCCTGGCGGGTCTCGGTATGCACCCGGCGGTGATAGACGGTCTCGACCCAGGCCGCGAACAGCCGGTTGAGCTCGTCCAGGTCGCCCACCCCCCGGACCTCGACCTCGACCAGGAACTGGATGCGGACGGTCTCGAAAAATCTCTCAATTTTGCCCCGGCCTTGTGGCCGCCCCGGCGTACTGTGCACCAGGCGGATGCCGAGCACGGCACAGGCCCGCAGCAGCGGGGCAGAGACGAACGCACTGCCGTTGTCCACATAGATCGAGCGGGGGATGCCCCGGGCGGCCAGGCCGCCCCGCAGTGCGGCCTCCAGGCGCACGGTGTCCTCCGACAGCCCCCAGCGATAGCCGACCAGGGCCCGGCTGTTGTCGTCGATGAAGGCGAAGAGGTAGGTCTTGTGGCCGGCCACGGCCGGGCCGTGGAGGGCGTCGCCCGTCCACAGGTCGTTGACCGCCTCGGCCTCGAAGCGCCCGAAGGCCACCGACGGCCGTCCGTCGGGGCGGGTGTGCAGGCCCAGGCCCACGAACAGCCGCTGCAGCGTGCGCTCCGACGGTGACCAGCCCTGGGCGGTGAGGATGATCTGGCGGACATGGGCGGCGGTGCGCCGGGGGACTTCCCGCTTGAGGGCCTCGGCGAGGGCGAGCACGGCGGCCGGCGTCTTGGGCTCGCAGTTGCGGGGGGCGGGGGCCAGGGCGTCGAAGCCGCCGCAGCGATAGGTGCGTATCCAGCGGTCGATGGTGTTGCGGGCCACCCGGACGCGCATGCCGCCAGGGCCGGTGTGGTGGCGGGAGGCCAGGTCGCGCACCAGCGCCCCCCGCTCGGCCTTGGTCAGGGCCGGGTCCGCGGCCTCCCGCACCAGGGTGTAGCGGAAGAGGGCGATCTCTCTCTGGCGGTCGTTCATGGGTGCCTCCGTGTTGGCGGTGTCGGTCCGAGGCAGACCTTGGCGGCTCAGCCGGGCGCCGCCCAGAGGTCATTTCGTGTGGCCAGCAGCCCACCGCCGCTCATCACCGAGGCCAGCGGCCACGGCGGCCGGGGACCGAGGCGGCGGACCGCCGCCATGGCGGCGATGCCGATGGCCTCGACGGCATCGGCGAAGGCCGACCCGGTCGGGACCACGGGACCGAGCACGGGGTCGAGGGCATGAGCCCAGCGGGTGAAGTGGGCCCGGATCTCCTCGGCCATCGACGCGAAACGACGGAACCAGCGCCGGACCTTCGAGGGCTCCCGGCCGAGCTCGGCGGCGACGCTGCGGTGCCCGGAGCCGGCCGCCTTGGCCGTCAGTGCCGCGCCGATGACCTCGACGGCGTCGCGCCGGCGGGCCAGGGTGTCCTCGGGCAGGAGCACGTGCGTGGCGCCACAGCCAGCACAGATGCCCCGGCGGGGCCGGAGCCACTCCTTCGTCTCCAGACGGTGCAGGATGCGCTTGCGGGCGTGACCCCAGGGGTGCAGGACGATGCCGCAGGCCGGGCACTCCAGCCGCCCGGCAAGAAGATCGGTCTCGACCGCAGCCGGATCGTTCCCTACGATGAGCACCGATGCCTCCGGGCATCGTCAGGAAGAGCCCTCCCGTTCTCCGGCAAGAGAATTTCACGGGAGGGCTCTTGCGCGAGCGGGTCGTGCTCACGCTGCCGCCTCCTTGTCCACGCCGCAAGATCTCGGCCGGCACCGCTGCTCGCGGCCTGGCCGCGAGCCTCCCCGGACCAGCCGCTCAGCCGCTGCTCACCGTGCTTGTCGGCAAACCTCCCGCGCGTGCTCAGTCAGCGCGGCGCCCAACACTCAGTCAGCGCGGCGCCCAACACACCGGCAGGCGACGACGAGCTTTCGATCGATCAGGTCAGCTTCTCGATAGGCC
>JBBSHM010000167.1:0-3432 GCA_038253125.1 Acidimicrobiales bacterium | reverse complement strand
CCCGCGCCGCCGGGGCCGAGGGGGCCGCGCCCAGCCGGCGCGGGGCGGGGCTGGGCCCCGCCCGCACCCCGCTGTTCCTGTCCACCGCCGGGCGCGCCTCCCTGCTGCCGGGTCGCGCCGCGCGGGCCCGCGCCGGCCGGGGCGCCGAGCTCGTCGCCCAGGTGAGGCGCCTGCTCCTCGTCGAGGCCGCGGCCGCCGCCGTCGTCGTCCCCGGGGCCGGCCTTCTCGGGCCTGACATCCTCCGCCTGGCGTTCGGGATCGGCTTCGTGCTGGGCCGGGTGGACCTGCTGCTTCTGACCGCCGGTTCCATGGTCTTCATGGTGGCGATGACCCTGGGGCAGGTCCTGATCGCCCTGTCCGGGCACGCCCGCGCCAGCCTGGCGTGGGCGCTCGGCTGTTCGGCCATGGTGGTGGTCACCGTCCTCGGTCGAGGCCTTCTCGTGCGGGTTGAGGTCGGGTTCCTGGCTGGAGCGGTCACGGCGGCGGCCGCCGCCGCCGCACAGCTCGGCGGTCAGGCCGGAACCAGAGCCGCCTCGTAGGTGGCCACCACGGCGGCGGCCGAAGTCGGCGCCGCCAGGGCGTGGGCGTTGGCCGCGAACCACAGGGCGGTGCTGGCCCGCAGGGCATCGCCCTGCTCGACCACGCTGACGACGGCGTCGGCGATGGCTGCGATGTCGTCGCTGCCCACCCGCAGGCCGTTGACGCCGTCCTCCACGAGGTCGGCGGCGGCGTTGTCCTCGGCCTCAACCACCACGACGGGGGTCCCGTGGGCCGCCGCTTCGAGCACGACGATCCCATAGCCCTCGCGTTGCGATGTCACGAGCAGGCAGGAAGCGCTGGCCAAGGCGTCGTCCAGCGCACCGCGCTCCACGAACCCGGGTGCTTCCACCCACTCCTGCATCCCGGCCCGGGCAACTGCGGCATCGAGCTGCCCCCGGTCCGGGCCGTCCCCAACGACCAGGCCCCGCAGGCCCGGCACTCGGGCCCTGGCCGCCGCCACCACCGGCGGGAGGAGGTGGGCCCGCTTCTCAGGGATCAGGCGACCGACCAGGAGGACGACGGCGGGCTCAGCCGAGACGGTGGCGCCCCGCCCGGCCACGACCAGGCCCGGGTACATGCCCCGTAGGCGTAGGGCCGGGGGCGTCTGGCCCAGGCCGCGCAGGCGCCGCTCGAACAGCTCGGAGTACACAAAGGCGGACGGCGTGAGCCGGACGCACAGCCGCTGAAGGGCGATACCGACCCGGCCTCCGGCGGGCCCGAGATAGCTCCTCCAGTAGGCATCAGACCAGACCTCGAACCAGTCCACGCCCAGCAGCGCCTTTGTCCACACGAGAGCCAGGCGGGCGCCGAGAAGCGCGAAGTACGGGAACGAGCAGGTGTGGACGGCGTCATAGGAGCGGCGGTGCCGCAGGAGGTGGGCGAACACACCGAAGCCGAAGCGCACCGGCGGCGCGATGCGACGGCGACCGTCTGTCCTGTAAAGGTCGGCAACCCCCATGACCTCCACCACCCGCACGCCGGCGATCTCGGGCACCGGCCCGTCCCACTGGCGCCTCGTCAGGTAAGTGACCTCGTGCCCCGCTTCGACGAGGGCTGATGCCAGCTCGCGGTACCAGCGCTCGGCACCGCCGATGGTATGCGGGTAGAGGCAGTCATAGACCAGACACATCCGCACGCGGCCGGAAGATACGGGGCCTGAGCGTCCGCAGGATGAACACCAGGTGTCCTAAAGGTGCGATTTGGCGTCGTTGCATTCTGGCCAGAAGCGACCCTTCTGGCATTGCTTCATGTCTTGGCTCCGCCGTGCCGAACACCCTGATGATGACCCGAACCTTGAACGCGCTCCGGAGATCGTTGAAGGCGCGTGGCCGCGGAGTCCGCTCGCGAAGGCTGCTGTGGGTGCTCATCGCCTGCGTCGTCTTGCAGGTCGGGCTGCCCGAGGCGGCGAACGCGTCCCTCGGTCTGGCTCCGCGGCACACCGCTGCCCTCCTCGACCCTCCCGGTCGCATCGTCCGCCATGGCACCCGGCTCTACTTGAACGGCCGGCCCTACAGCTTCGTCGGCACCGCGGTGCCGAACGGGACCACGCTGTGGAGCGTCAACTACGGCTGCGGCGGCCAGCTCTCCGATGCCGAACTCGACCAGCTCTACTCCTCTCTCCCCCCAAAGACGGTGGTCAGCATGTGGGCCACCTCCCAGCTCGGCTGGAACCGCTGGTCCAAGACCGTCGACTTCACCGCCATCGACCGGTCCGTGGCCGCGGCCGCCAGGCACGGCCTGTTCCTCGACCTCAGCCTGGCCACCCAGCAGGGGTACTGCAGCGACGGACACTGGAAGGATGAGGCCTGGTACGGCGGCGGCTACCGCCGGGCGGCGCCCGATGACGAGTCGAAGCTGTCCTACTGGGACTGGGTGAGCCAGATCGTGCCCCGCTACGCCCAGACCGACACCGTCGCCATGTGGACGTTGATGGTCGAGCCCGATGCGTCGAGGTGCGCGGTCGGCCTCGACGGCGCCGCCTGCTACGGAAACCTGCTCCCGTGCGCGGCAACGGCCGCGGCCACCCTCAGGTCCTTCTACGACACGCTCAGCACGGAGGTGAAGCGGCTCGACCGCCGCCACCTCGTGGTGTCGGGCACCCGGGGGGCAACGGACTGCGGAACGCAAGGGGCCCAGTACGCCAACCTGCACGCCAGCCCGAACGTGGACATCTGCGACCTTCACCCCTACGGCCCCGGGGACAAGACCCTGCCGGACAGCAACCGCGACGACATCGCCATGTGCTCGAGTGTGGGGAAGGCAACGGTCGTGGGCGAGATGGGCATCGAGGGCGGCGACGATCAGGCGGCGTGCTCCAGCTTCTCGGGCCGCGCCTTCATGTTCGGCGACAAGTTCAGGGCCTACCGGGACCAGGGAGCATCAGGCTTCCTCCTGTGGGCGTGGGCCCCGAAGGGAACGGGCTGCACCATGGCGATCTTCCCGGGAGACCCCGTGCTGGCCGTCGCCCGACGCAACACCTCCTCGTGAGGAGCCGAACCAGACCCGATCGTTCATCTCCCGGACCACCGGGCGGCACCCTGCGGCCACTGGCGTCGACTACAAATTGGCGGGATGGCGCGCTTCTCGTCCCACTTCGACACGCCACCCGAGGAATATGAGCGTGGCCGGGCCGGGCACCTGCAGCGACGCCGCGTGGAGGTCATCCTGGCGGCGATCGATGCGAGGCGCGCCCAGGTGGTCGGCGAGCTGGGGTGCGGAACCGGCGCGGTGCTGAGAGCAGTCGCCGCCGACCGACCCGCCCTTCAGCTCGAAGGCTTCGACATAGACGACCGGCTCCTCGGCTTCGCCGAGGCGAACAACCGGCTGGCCAACGTGACCTTCGCTCGCGCCGACATCGCCAGCGAGGTCCTGCCTCGGCAGTACGACCTGCTG
>JBBSHM010000166.1:0-3440 GCA_038253125.1 Acidimicrobiales bacterium | reverse complement strand
GTACCCGGTGGACTTCGTCTGGTTGATCCGAACACCGCCGCTTACCGAGGTGAAATACACCTTGGCGCAATAGTGGCCGGCAAAGACCGAGCATGTGATCGCTGGGCTGTCGGTGCGCACCGAGCCGGCCGCTGCGGCCCCGGTCGATGCCGATGCCGGCGCGGCGACCGTCGCCAGCGCCACCCCTGCAGCGGCCACGACCGCGAGACGTCGAAACATGTACTGCCTCCCTATTCGGGCAGCGCCACCCGACCTTTTGCCGGGCGATCCAACTGCCCCGAGGAATGGTTGAGGTCGCGCTGTCCCGCCGTCCAGGGACAGGAGTCCCGGCGGGCCCGGGATAGTTCGGCCATCCGGAGGGACAAGGTGGCCGGGAAGAGCTAGCGTCTGGGTGCGTTCCCGGAGCTCCTCGGGAGATCGGAGGGGTGATCGGGCAGGCCTGGGACGCGTGGTGGACACGAGGAGCTGGAATGCGGCCAGGCGGTCGGCTGTCCCCCCGGGCCGCCGGTCTCGCCCTCCCGGCGTCGTACGGCGAGGGCGGCGTGGCCGACCTGGCTCGGGAGATCCACCGCTCGGCCCCGCTCGCCCGCCGCGCGGACGAGCAGGCCGCCTGGATCACCTGCGCCGGATCCATCGTGTGCGTCGCACTGGGCCTGACGCTGTATGTGCACAACCGACAGACATCGGGCGCGGGCCAGTTCTTCGATCCGGTGCTTCCCGCCATCGCCCTCACGTTTCCTGCTGCTGGTGCCCTCGTCGCCGCCGGCCGGCGGCGTAACCTCCTCGCCTGGGTGTTCTGCGCCGGCGGACTCGCTGCGGTCAGCTTCTTCGCCGAGCAGTACGCCGTCTACGCCCTGCTCGCCGAACCCGGCGGGCTTCCCGCTGGCGAGTGGGCCGCGTGGGTCGCCACGTGGACGTGGGTCCCGGCGTACCTGGGGGCTTTCACCCTGCTGCCGCTGCTCTTCCCCGACGGCCGGCTGCCCTCACCCCGCTGGCGACCGGTGCTGTGGGTGGTGCTGGCCTGCATCGGCGGGACTGCGCTCTCCGCCGCTCTTGCGCCCGAGAGCCTGACCTCGCCCGCGACGCACAACCCGCTGGCCGTGAAGGCCGTCCCCGAGCTGGGCTGGGCCGGTACGGCGGCGTGCATCTTCGTCCTGGCACCGGTCTGCCTGGCCGCGCTCGTTTCCCGCTACCGGCGTTCGCTCGGAGCCGCCCGGCTCCAGCTCAAGCCCTTCGTCGTCGCGACCGCGGTGGCGGTCAGCGTCCCGCTGGTGGCTCTCCAGCTCGAGCTCGCCGGGATCCCCGTCCCGACCCGCCTCTATCAGGGCCTGGGGGTGGTCAGCCTGTCGGCCATGGCCGGCGCCGCCGTGGCCGGCATGGTGAAGCACGGCCTCTATGGCGCAAACCTGGGCGTGAACACCCTTGTCAATCGGGGGCTGGTGTTCGCCGGTCTGGCCGCGGTGGCCGCGGTCGCCTATGTCGCCGTCGCGGCGGTGCTCGCCGCCCTCATTCCGGGACAGGCCGGCCTTGCCCCCGCAGCGGTCGCCATCGTGGTGGCGGTCGTTGCCGGGCGGAGCGTACGAACCCGCCTGCAGGCAGCAGTCGACCGCCTCCTCTACCGGCAGCGCGACTATGACTACGCGGTGCTCGCGTCCCTGGGGCAGCGGCTGCGCTCGACGCTGGGGGCGGACGCCGTGCTGCCGGTCATCGCGGAGACCGTGGCGGGCGCGCTGAAGCTGCCCTACGTGGACGTCACCGTGGGACGGGGACAACAGGTAGCCGCGAGCGCCAGCTATGGCGAAGTCCGCACGGACGCACTGGTCTTGCCCCTGGTCCATCAGGGCGAGGTGGTCGGCCGCCTGACCGCGGCCGCTTCGGACCCGGCCGACCCCTTTGACGACGCCGACCGCCGCCTGCTCGACGAGCTGGCGGCCCAGATCGGGATCGTCGCCTATGCCCTCTGCCTGGCCACCGACCTTCAGCGGTCCCGTGAGCGGTTGGTGGCAGCCCGCGAGGAGGAGCGCCGGCGCTTGCGGCGGGACCTGCACGACGGGCTCAAACCCACGCTGGCCGGCATCGCTCTCGGTCTCGACGCGGTTCGCAACATCGTCGACCGCGATGCCAGGGCCGCCAGCTCACTGCTGGGCCGCCTCAAGTCGGAGCTCGACGGGGCCGGCGGCGATATTCGCCGACTCGTCCACGACCTCCGTCCCCCGGCCCTCGACGAGCTCGGCCTGGTGGGCGCGTTGCGGCAGCACGCCACCAGGATCGCGCTCTCCCCTACCAGCCCGGACGTGGTGCTCGACGCGCCCCCGGACCTGTCCCCGTTGCCGGCGGCGGTCGAGGTGGCGGCGTACCGGATCGGCATGGAGGCCCTCGAAAACGTGCGGACGCACTCTCACGCGACGTCCTGCGAAATCTCGCTTCGCGTCGAGAACGGCCAGCTGCAGCTGGAGGTACGCGATGACGGCAAGGGGCTGGCCGCGGGTCGCAGGACCGGCGTCGGGCTCCTCGCCATGCAGGAGCGGGCCGCCGAGCTGGGGGGTTCGTGCAGCGTCGAGACCCTGAACGGATCCGGGACCTGCGTGCGGGCCAGACTGCCGCTCGAGAGCCCATGACCGGTCCCGTCGTGCGGGTGCTGCTGGCCGACGACCACCCCGTCTACCGGCTGGGGCTGCGCTCGCTTCTCGACTCGGTCGAGGGCGTCAAGGTCGTCGGCGAGGCCGCCGACGGGGCGGCGGCCGTGACTGCGGCCCTCGAGCTGCTGCCGGACGTGGTCGTGATGGACCTGCGGATGCCCGGCGTCGACGGCATCGAGGCCACCGAGCGGATCACGCAGCGCCACCCCGAGGTGGCCGTCCTCCTGCTGACCTACACCGACGAGGATGAGCCGATCCTGGCCGCCCTTCAGAAGGGCGCTCGGGGCTACGTGCTCAAGGACGCCGGGCAGGATGCCATTCTGCGAGCCATCCACGACGTGGCCAACGGCGAGATGATCTTCGGCGCATCGATCGCCAAGCGCGTGGGAAGTCTGCTGGCTGCTCGATCGGCGCCGAGTGTGCGTGCCTTTCCGGACCTGACCGCGCGCCAGTACGAGATCCTCGAGCTCGTCGCCCAGGGACTCAGCAATCAGCTGATCGCCCGTCGACTGGGTGTGGGGGAGAAGACCGTGCGCAACTGCGTCACCGAGATTTACACCAAGCTTCGCGTCGCCGACCGCGGCCAGGCGATCGTGCGGGCCAGAGAGGCGGGCCTGGGTCGAGCAGGGATGGAGCGACGATGAGGTGCCGCCGTCCGGCAGCGGTGGCTGCTACGTGCCTGGTGCTGCTCGCGACGGCCTGCGGGAGCTCCGGCGGCGGGCTCGGCAACGGCAGGCTGGCGGGCACCCGGATCACCTTCAGCATCTCGGTCTCGGACCAGGAGAAGCCGGCCATCCAGGC
>JBBSHM010000165.1:0-3453 GCA_038253125.1 Acidimicrobiales bacterium | reverse complement strand
GTCCACGGACGCGTTCGTGTGGCTCCGGCTCTACCAGGTGCAGATGCAGGGGTTGATCCCTCAGGGAAGTCGACAGCCGCTGTGGTGGACGCTGCGTCCCCCGATCCGACCGCTCACCTACCACGGCGCGCACCGCATGTTTGAGCGGGTCAACGAGCGGGCGGGGACCTAGGCGACGTTGCATTCGTTGCGCCACACCGCCGCCTACCGGATGGCCGAGGATCCCGACCTTGTCGCCCGCCAGCTTCAAGGGACCATCTCTCCGCCAGTGGCATGGGACCGGGTCCGGGTGCCGTCAGCGTCGACGTGGTGATGATGCTGGTCGCTGGCGGGCGTTGTCAAGGCACCGGCGGCGGCGGCCCGGCCCGGTCGGGGCTCAGGGCGCCAGGAGTTCTTCGACGGTCAGGATCTCGTCGCAGCTGGAGCAGAAGCCGCCCCGTCCCAGCCGGCGCATGAAGCTTCCGCACTCGCAGCGTTGCTCGCCGATCAGCCTGACGTCACAAGCCGGGCACTCATAGACAACCCCCGCCTTGCGAGAGCGGCCGGCAGGGACCGGCTCATGGGCCGCCGTGACAGTCTGGTGGTGGCGCCGGCGCCAGGCCGCCTGCCGGCATCGGTCGCTGCAGGTGGTGCGCTGACGGCCGGGGGGAAGAGGGCCGCCGCACACCACACAGCTATCCGTTACGGAGCCGTTACACGACGGGACTGTCACGCGATGCTCCCGTTGGGGGTGCCGGGGGTCGGCTTCTGGCGGCGGCGGTAGCTGGGGCCGTCGAGGACGAGGTCGTAGGCGGACGACTGGAGGCGGTCGATGGCCGACTGGGCGAGGAGGGGATCGGCCATGAGGCCGAGCCACTCGATCGGCTCCCGGTTGGAGGTGGCGATGGTGGCGGCCCGGCCGTGGCGCTCCACGATCAGCTCGTACAGGTCGGCAGTGTCGGCGGCGTCGAGGGCGTGCAGGCACAGGTCATCAACGACGAGTAGGTCGCAGCGGATGAGCTTGCGCATCTCGACGTCGTGGCTCACGTCGAGCCGGGATGCTTTGAGCCGTTTGAACAGCTGGTCGGCCCGCTCGAAGTGCACGCTGTGGCGGCGGCGGACCGCGGCGTGGCCGAGGGCGGTGGCGATGAAGGTTTTTCCGACACCGACAGGCCCGAGGATCAACGCGTTGTGGGCGGCCCCGACGAAGCGCAAGCTGACCAGCTCGTCGAGGGTGGTCCGGTCGTAGGTGACTTCGGCGGTGTCGTCCCAGTTCTCCAAGCGCATGGTCGCATCCAGCCCGGCGCGCCGGGCTCGCAGGTCAGCGGAGGTGGTGTCTCTGCGGGTGACCTCGTCGGAGAGGACCAGCTCGAGGAACTCGGCGTGGCCGAGGGAGCGGACCTTGGCCAGGGCCAGGCGCTCGGGGAGGGTGTCGAGGGCCTGGCCGAGCTTGACCCGGCGCAGCAGCGCTCGCAGCTCGGGGCTGATGGTCGGTGCCGGGGCGCTCATGCCGCACCGCCGCTGTCCGCGCCGGCCGCTGCCGGCGCAGAACCGTTGGGGCTGGCCGGTTTGGTGGTGGCGAAGTGGGCTGGGTCGCGGGCGAAGCGGGCCGGGCCGGCCGGGGCTGCGACGGCCATGTCGGGCGGGCTGTCGGCCTCGGTGGCCCGCTCGATCATGCGGCCGATCAGCCCGACGTTGACGGCTTCAGCTTCGAGCGCCCGGGCGCAGGCGGCTTCGACGCGCTCTGGTCCCCACCGCTTGACCAGGCCCAACAGGGCGTAGACCTGGCGCATCTTGGTCCACGGCAGAGGATGGTCCAACACTGCGGTGGCGTAGGCGCCGATGGAGGGGCCGTGCCCGGCGGCCAGGCGCTGGAGGTGACCGAGGTCTCTCATGGCATAGGCGCTCTGGTGTTCGGGTAGGTCGGCAGGGTCGGTGGAGCGGCCGCCGGGGTTCTGGCGGGGATGGACTTTGACCACCGCCCCCCGGTGGGTGACCCGCACCAGCTGGCGGTCGGCGCGCACGTCGACCCGGGAGCCGATCAGATCGCCGGGTATCGAGTAGAGGGCCTTGGCCACCTCGATGTGATGGTCGCGGTGCACTAGGGGGGTGGCGTAGATGGGCAGGTCGTAGGGCGACGCGGGCGCCGGTAGCAGGCGGGGGGCCTCCTCGGCGGTGAAGACCTCTGCCGGCCGGCGTTGGGTGGTGCCATGGATGCGCATGCCGGCCCGTTCGGCACACCAAACCTCGGCTCGGCGCTGGCCGTCGGCCAGGTCCACGAAGCTCTCACCGGCGAAGAAGCTGTTGCGAACAAACGGGACTGTCCGTTCCACCCGGGGCTTGTCGGTCGGGGTGCGCACCCGGGTCGGGTCGATCAGGAAACCTCGCGACTGGGCATACTCGACGAACGCCTGGTTGAAGCGGGGCTCGGTCGGGTTGGCCTTGTCGATGACGCTCGACATGTTGTCGGGGATCAGGACAGCGAAGACGCCACCAAAGAAGTCCCATGCCGCCTCGCAGCCGGCGATCACCGCCTGAGTCGTCTGGGTGAAGCTCAACCACACGAAGCAGTGCCTGGAGAACACCGCGGTGAAGATCAACGCCTGGACCACCCGGCGCCGGCCGGTCTCGGCGTCGTCGATCAGGCCCATCTTGCCGAAGTCGACCTGCAACTCGACGCCCGGCTCCCCGTCGGCGACACGCACCGTCGTGCCCCGCACCGACCGGCCCACCCCGATCATCTCCAGCGCGTAGCGGTGCAAGGTCCGCTCCGCCACGACAACACCTCGCCGACCCAGCAGCTCGCCGGCCTTCACCACCGTCAGGCCGTCATCGACCAGCCACGCCTTCAACTGGTCATGGTTGGCGGCCAGGAGCCCCCAGGCCGTCCCACGACCCTCCGGGCGGTGCGGCCGTACCCGCTCGCACACCGCCGCCAACAGCACGTCGTTCAACTGCTCCTCGCCGCCGTCGCGGACCAGCCCGGCGTCGACCGCAGCGCCGACGTAGCGGCGCACCGTCTTGCGATCGAGCGCAGCCAGCCGCTCGATCGCTCGCAGCCCCTCCCCGCGCACCCACAGTCGGAGCACTTCTCGGATCTCATACACACGAACCTCCCGGAACATGGCCACCTCTCTGCGGCCGCTTGCCGACCGAAGGTGGCGAGTCCACCGGCAGCGGCGCCGCCGCTGGTGAATGCTCCCGAGTGGTCCCATTACTGGCGGAGCGGTGGTCCCATCCTCGTGGCGGAACTCACCTCAAGGTGGTCCCTTCCTCGTGGCGGGCGACACCTATGGCGTGGCCCTCCTGGCTGACGTTCCGCACTTCTCGGCGGGGTTATCTCGAGGAGTGGCTTATCCATTTCACTGGCGGATACCTGGGTCGCCCCTTGATTTAGTCGAGGCCTCGTCGCCGCGCGCCAGGGCCGGTCTTGCGGCGGCTGGGCGAGGCTGGTGGGTCGTGAGCGTGGCCCGT
>JBBSHM010000164.1:0-3671 GCA_038253125.1 Acidimicrobiales bacterium | reverse complement strand
CCTGGGCGTGGACCTGCTGTTCGTCTACGGCTGCAGCGAGGGGTTCACCACCCAGACCACCGACCGGGCCGAGATCCTGGCCGGCTCGGTCGGCCACCAGATCTTCTCCGGTCCACCGGGCACGGCGCCGGCCGGCACGGTGGCCATCTTCGACACCGACGACCGTCCGTTGGCCGTGGGCGAGACCGGTCAGATCGTCTTCGGCGCCCGCCAGCCCGTGCGCTACTGGCGGGACCCGGAGGTGGCCACCGACGGCTGGTACCGCACGGGCGACCTGGGGCGCCTGGACCACGACGGCCGCCTGTACCTGGTCGGGCGCCTGAAGGAGCTGGTGAACCGAGGTGGGCTCAAGGTGGCGCCGGGCGAGATCGAGGCCGCCCTGGCCCGCTACCCGGGGGTGGTTGACGCTGCGGTGGTCGGCACTCCCGACCCCGTGCTGGACGAGGCCATCTGCGCCTGCGTGGTGCCGGGGCCGGCCGAGCCGCCGTCGCTTGAGCAGGTCCGCTCGTTCCTGTCTGCGTCCCTGGCCCGGCACAAGCTGCCTGACGAGCTGTCCCTGGTCGAGCGCATCCCGCGCACCAACATCGGCAAGGTCGACCGGGCTGCGCTGGTCGCCCTGGTGGTCGAGCGGGACAAGGGGCGGGAGCGGCTGCGGCCCCGCTGAGGGTGGAGACGGTTCGTTAGGCTCCTGAGGGCGTCGAGCGGACCGTGCAGCCGGGCGCCACCAAGGAGATCACCTGGACCTTTCCGCAGAAGGGTGCCGTTGACTTCGGCTGCCACGAGCCCGGCCACTACGGCAAGGGGATGAAGGGCAAGGTCACCGTCCCGGCCTGATAGCGGCGGTGATCAGGGCGTCAGGCGGTTGGGGCCGCGCGGCAGGTAGGTGACCTCCCGCACGTCTGCCTGACCCAGGAGCACCATCAGCATGCGGGTGAGGCCCAGCCCGAACCCGCCGTGTGGTGGGCAGCCGAACCTGAAGTAGTCGAGGTAGAAACCGATGGCGGCGATGTCGATGCCCCGGCGGCTGGCCTGGGCCAGCAGCTGCTCGTAGCGGTGCTCGCGTTGGGCTCCGGTCGTGACCTCGATGCCCTTCCAGAGCAGGTCGAAGCCCCGGGTCAGCGACGAGCCGGGCTCGGTGCGCATGTGGTAAAAGGGTCGGGCGGCGGCTCCGTACTCGGTGATGAAGACGAAGTCGTGGTCGCGCTCCGAGGCGACGTGGGCGGCCAGCAGCTGCTCACCGGCACGGTCGATGTCACCCGTCGCGGTTTCGCCGGCCCATCCCAGCTGGTGCAGCACGTCGTACGCCTCGGCCATCGTGACGCGGGGGAAGGGCACGGCTGGCACGCGAACCTGGATACCGAACAGGTGCTCGATCTCGGCCCCGTGCTGCTCCTGGACCCGGCCGATGACCCGGGCCAGCCACCGCTCCTCGAAGGCCATCAGGTCCTCGTCGGAGGTGATCCAGGACATCTCGACATCGACGCTGGTGAACTCGGTGTCGTGGCGCTCGGTGGCCAACGGGTTGGCTCGGAACACCGGCCCGATCTCGAAGACCCGGTCGAAGCCGGCGGCCATCGCCATCTGCTTGTGGAACTGGGGCGACTGGGCCAGGTAGGCCTTGCGGCCGAAGTAGTCGAGGGTGAACAGCTCGCGTCCCGAGCGGTTGGCCGTGGCCCGCAGCTTCGGCGAGTGGATCTCCAGGAAGCCCTCCTCCTGCCAGATGTCGCGCATGGCCCGCTCGGCCGTGGTCTGGACCTCGAAGATCAGGCGGGCCGCCGGCCGGCGCAGGTCGACGAAGCGCCAATCGAGGCGTTCCTGGAGCGGCGAGCTTTCGCTGATTGGCAGCTCGGCCAGTGCCGGGCCCACCACCCACAGGCCGTCGACCGCCAGCACCAGGCCTTCCTGCCCGGCCTCGCCCACGACCCGGCCGACGATCTCGATCGCCGAGTCGGTGGCGACGGCGACCGCAAGTGGTCCATCGGCCGGCGACCCGGGCTCGAGCGGGACCGTGCCGGTGTGGTCGCGCACACCGCTCGGCCCGCTCCCCGGCTCCGGAGCGGGCTCGGCCCAGCCGCACACCCGGACGGTCTCGCCGAGGTGGTTGGGGAGCAGGCCGACGAGGGTGCGGGGCAGGGTGGGCTGAGCCATGGTGGGGAGGCGACGGACCTTCGCCCTGAGGCCTTTAGCGCCGCGGACCGATAATCTAGCCGATGTCCGCCGAAGATCACTTTTTGGAGCTACCGATGAGCGTCCGGTCATGAGGGTCCTGGCGACGTGCCTGCCGGGCCACGGCCATTTCAATCCGATGTTGCCTGTCGCTCAAGCCCTGGTGGCTGCTGGTCACGAGGTGGCCTTTTCCAGTGCCGCCGAGTTCTGTCCCCGCGTGGCCGAGGCCGGCTTCCCGGCGTTCGCCTCCGGCCTAAGCCTGGAGAGCCAGATGGAACAGGCGCGGAGCCGCTTCCCGGAGCAGGACGCGCTGGTCGGGGCCCAGCGGTTCGAGGGCTTCGTGCCCCGCATGTTGGCCGGCGTGGCCGCCCCCGCCCGCCTGGCCGACCTCGTTTCCGTCGTGCAGGAGTGGAGGCCCAATCTGCTCCTCCACGACGAGACCGAACTGGCCGCACCGATGGCGGCGACCATGGCCGAGCTGCCGTACGCCGACCACAGCGTGGGCATCCTCCGTCCCCTGGCCATGGCCCGGCTGGCCGGTGCCACGCTGGTCCCGACGGCGCGGGAGAACGGCGTGGACGTCGGGCCGTTCGGCGGCCTCTACCGCTACCTGTACCTCGACGTCGCCCCACCCAGCCTGCAGTCCGAGGAGATCAACGAGGTGGCGGTCGCCCACCGGGTCCAGAACGTCACCCTGGCCGCCGGGGCCGAAGGCGACTCGCTGCCCGCATGGGTGGACGACCTCCCGGACCGGCCGGTCGTCTACGTCAGCCTGGGCACCGTCTTCAACAGCCGGGCCCGCGGGGTCTTCGCCGACATCCTGGACGGCCTGCGCCATGAGCCCGTCACCGTCATCGTCACGATCGGGCACGGCAACGACCCGGCCGACTTCGGCCCCCAGCCCGAACACGTCCACATCGAGCGCTTCATTCCGCAGTCCCAGCTGCTGCCCTACTGCGACGTCGTGGTCAACCAGGGCGGCACGGCGATCCTGCCGATCCTGGCTGCCGGGCTGCCCGTGCTCGTTCTGCCCCAGGGCGCCAATCAGTTCCACAACGCCGAGGCGTGCGTAGCCGCCGGAGTGGGCCGCCGGCTCCTGCCGGCCGAGATGGGCGCAGAGGCGGTGCGGTCGCAGGTCCGGGCCCTGCTCGATGACCCGGGGTACCGCGGCGCCGCGGAGGCGATCGCCAGGGAGATCACCGAGATGCCGGGGCCCGAGCATGCGGTTGAGCTGCTGGAGAGGCTGGCGGCCGAGCGTCGCCCGCTCACCAGGTCACTGGCATGAGCGCCCCCGACACCGCCGCCGCCGCTGAGGTGTTCGACCCCGAGCTGGCGCCCAGGCTGGTCACCCAGGTGCCCGGGCCGCGCTCGCAGGAGCTGTGGGCCCGTGACTCCGTTCACCACGCCAGCAACTCCTCGCCGGGTGCCCAGTGGCTGCGCCTGGTGCTGCGCGACGGGCGGGGGGCGGTGGTGCGCGACGTCGACGACAACCTGTTCCTCGACTT
>JBBSHM010000163.1:0-3672 GCA_038253125.1 Acidimicrobiales bacterium | reverse complement strand
TGGAGAAGCTGGGCGAGGTGGGTGACGAGTTCGACGCCATCCACAGCGTCGAGCGGGCACTGGAGGTGGGCTCGGTCCACTCGATCATCCCGGCCGTCGAGCTGCGCCCGGGCCTGATCGGCGCCGTCCGCCGGGGCATGCGGCGCACCCTCGAAGCCGGGGAGGCCCCTAGGCCCGGTGGGTAGCGCCCATGTCTGCTGGGTACAGGGCAGTCGTGGCCGTCCTTCCCCCGCCGGCCATCGGATCGCATCGCCTCCTCGGCGGCGCTGCTGCAACCCGACGCCACCGTCGACTGGTGGTGCGCGCCCGCCTTTGACGACCGGCCGGTGCTGTGGTCGCTGCTGGACCCGGCCGGCGCCGCCGCCCGATGGTCAGGGGTGCGCATGGCCGAGGCGACCGGGCCCCCGGCCGGTCCGACGGCCCGGACGGTGCTGCGCCACGCCGGCGGCCGGGTGCTGTGCTGGGACGGCCTGCTGAACGACGACCGCTCCGGGCCGCGGCTCATCCGGCTGGTGCGGGCTCTCGACGCCGACCTGGAGCTGGACCACGAGCTCGCTCTCGGCGGCTTCGACGGCCCCTGGGCCGGGTGGACGATCGGGTCTGCAGGCACAGGGACGGGTGGGGCGCCGAGGTGGGCGGCACCGGGATTGGGGCTACCCGGCTCGGGACTACCGAGGCTCGTGCCACCGCTACGGCCCGCCCATCGGGCTGTCTGGTCACCGTGGTCGGCGGCGTCCATCGTCCGCCCGAGCGGTGGCTTCGCACGACGGTCGCCGTCAGCCGGGACGGGTGGTCAGGCCTCGCCGTCTCGGTCTCCCCCGCGGTGGGGAGCCGCCCCGGCCCGACCGGCCCGCATGAGCCAGCTCTCAGTCCCCCCTTCGACCCAGAGACGCTGGCCGCCGAGCTGTCCGAGGCCGAGGACGAGCACCGTCGATACCTCGACCGGGCCACGCTGCCCCGGGCCGGGCGCAGCACGGGCCGGGCCGAGGACGCTCTCGCCGTGCTGCGGGCCTGCACGTACGGCCCGACCGGAGCGGTGGTGGCCGCCCCGACCACTTCGCTGCCGGAGGTGCCGGGAGCCGACCGCCAGTTCGACTACCGCTACACCTGGCTGCGCGACTCGTCGCTCGCCGTCTCGGTGGCCTCCCTCCTCGGGCGGGGCGACCTGGCCGGCCGCTACCTGAAGTTCGTCGTGGGCCAGGCCCAGGAGGCGAAGGTGCCGAGCGGGCCGATGACCGACGTTCGGGGCGAGACGGTGCCGGCCGAGCGTGTCGTGGCGGGCGTGGCCGGATGGGACGCCTCGCAGCCGGTGCGGGTCGGCAACGGCGCCGCCGACCAGGTGCAGTACGACTCGCTCGGGCTGCTGGTCGAAGCGATCTCGGTGTTCGTCCAGCTGGGCGGGAGCCTTGACCGGGCCACATGGAGACTCGTCAAGCAGCTGGCCGACCGGGCCGCCGAGGCCGACCACGAGCCGACGAGCGGCATCTGGGAGCTGCGCGCCCCGCGGCTGCTCGTCTCGGCTGACATCGGCCGATGGATCACCCTCGACCGGGCCCTGTGGATCGCCCGCATCCGCCGGCCGTGGGCCCGGCGGCGCCGGTGGGCCAAGGGGCGCGCCGCCGCCCGCGAACGGGTGGTCGCCGCCCTGGACGACCAAGGCGGTCTGCCTCAGGCCTATGAGGGCCCCGGGAGCCACGAGGACGACGCGTCGGCGCTGATGGCGGTGGTCTTCGGGCTCCTCGGGCCGAAGGACCCGGGGGCCGGTCGGCTGGTCGACGCCGTCATCCACCGCCTCGGCTCCTGGCCGCTGCTGTACCGCTACCAGCCCGGCGGTGACGACGGCTTCCAGGGCCGCGAGGCTGCGTTCGTGCCGGCGTCGTGGTGGGCGGTGTCCGCCCTGGCCCGGCTGGGACGGGTGGAGGAGGCCGAGGCCCGCATGGCCGCCCTGGACCGGGTGCTGCCCCGCCTGCAGCCCGAGGAGCTGGACCCGCAGAGCCACGTCGCCCTCGGCAACACCCCCCTCGTCTGGTCGCACATGGAGGCGGCCAGGGCGCTCTACCTGCTCGACGTCGCCCGCATCGCCAAGCGGTACGGCCCGGTCGCCGTCCTGGCCTGGCGGCTCAACCGGCTGCGCCACGTGCGGGCCAGGAAGTCAAAACAGCCAGCATGAGCCGGCCGCTCAGGCGGGCTGGAAGATGGGCGGGGCGCTGCGGCCCCGCTTCAGCTCGAAGAACGAGCCGATCCCCTGGAGGGCCACGACCGCGTCCCACAGCCGACCAGCCTCCTCGCCGGTCGGCGAAGGGGACACGATCGGCCCGAACGTCCCCCGCTCGGCGCCGTCCACGTGCAGCACGGGCGAACCGACATCGGGGCCCGAGAGGCTCTGGGCCTCCTCCAGCATCTCGGCGCACGGCTCGCTGCCCTTCACGTAGAAGCGGGTCCCGAACTCGGTGTAGAAGCGCCCGGCGCCGTCATTGTCACCGGCGACGACAGTCGCCTCCACGACCCTCAGCGCCTGGGCCGCCAGCGCCGTCTTGGCCCGCATCTCAGGGGTGTCGAGGAAGGCGGGCGGGGTCTTGTCCTTGTTCAGCAGGGCCAGGCTGAACGTGCGCCAGCGGATGTCGAGGTCACGCTCCTGCGCCGCCGCCACCAGCCAACGCGACGAGAGCCACGTCCACGGGCAGCCAGGGTCGAAGTAGAACGTCACGCCTGTGCGATCAGCGGCGGCAGCCATGGTCGCAACCTAGCGTCGGGTCCCGACGAGCGGCGGACCGCATCGGCCGACGTGATCCGGCTCGACCGGACGGGTAGGCCAATGCCATGCTGCTCGCCGAAGCCTTCGTCCTGCTGGCCCTTGACGCCGACGGCACCCTGGCCCGCGGCCAGTCGAGCCAGCCCGCCGCCGCCGTCGGGGTGACCGGCGCCCTGATCACCGAGCTGGTCCAGCAGGGCCCCTTACGAAGCCAAGATGCTGAAGAGCAAGTTCGCCTCGGTGAAGCACGCAGGCTGGAAGGAGGTGGTCGATGGCATGGCGGCCGACGGGGTGATCGGGCGGCACAAGGAGATGCTGCAAACCACGCATCATCCAGTCGCCGATCGTGCCGCCCACGCCAGCCTGCTGGCCGAGGTTCGGGCCGCGGCCGCTGGCGACGGCCCCCTCGATGCCCGCACCGCCACCCTGCTGGCTCTGGCCGGCCCGTGCCAGATGCTCGAGGTGGTGGCCCCCGACCGGTCTGATCGCGCCGCGGCGAAGCGCCGCATCGCCGAAGCCACCGAACAGGTGCCGGCGGCGGCGGCGGTGACGCACGTGATCGAGGCCGTTCAGACCGCCTCGTTGGCTGCCTCCACCGGCGCCGTCGCCGCCACGTCCGGCCGAGCCCTGTTCCCCGTGTGGGACCATCCCGGGAGCGCTGGTCCACCGTTTCCGATCATGGACGACCGGGTAGCAACACCTGCTGGACCCACGCGTAGAGGAGCGATCCATGGCCTAGGAGTTCAGAGGCAACACCAAGGCCAACGCCGAGGCCAAGGGCCGTCGGCCCCGCCGCGTCGAGCAGCGGGCCACGACGCGGCTGGGCGCTTGACCGAGCCGTCTCACGGCCACGGTCTGATGATGGCGGCTGCGACGGTGAGCCAGACGATCCAGCCGAAGCGGATCAGCGCGTCAGGATC
>JBBSHM010000162.1:0-3680 GCA_038253125.1 Acidimicrobiales bacterium | reverse complement strand
TATCGGCTTCGGCGGTTCCAACCGGCGCTACCGACGCTCGCACGGCGTGGAGCGCCAACGCCTGCAGTGGTTCGGCTGGGCCGTCGTCGTCACGGCCGAGGTGACCATCGTGACCGTCGCCCTCCGGCTGCTAGCCGACTGGCCACCCCGGGGGCTGGCGGTCGTAGCAGCGGCGACCGTGGCCATGCCCGTCGCCCTGGCCGTGTCATGCTCGCCCCGTCTCCTCGGGCGCATCGACCGGCTGCTGGCCCACACCGTGTCGATCGCCGGGCTGAGCGGGGTCGTGGTGTCGGTCTACGTGGTGGTCGTGCTGGGGCTGGGGCGGACGCCCACGACGTCGGAGCGCTCCCTGCTCCTGCTCTCCATGCTGGCAGCGGCGGTCACCGCCCTCGTCTACCTGCCCGCTCGCGAGCGCCTGGCCCAGTTCTCCAACCGGCTGGTGTACGGCGAGCGCGAGGCGCCCGACGAGGTCGTGCGCACCTTCGGCACCAGATTGTCCCGGGCCGTCCCGTTCGACGAGCTCCTCCTCCAGCTGGCCGAGTCGCTGCGCAAGTCGCTGGCCCTGTCCCATGCCGAGGTGTGGACGGGCTCCGGCGGTCGGCTGGAGCGAATGGTGTCGGTCCCCGACGCCCCGCCCATGTCGCTGGCCCTGGTGCCCGACGAGGAGGCGGTTGTCTCCCGCGCGGGTGTCTGCGGCCCGGCGTGGGTGAAGGTCTGGCTGGCCGGGCTGCTCCGGGGCCGGGAGGACGCCGGCATCCGGGTGGCGCCGGCAACCCACTCCGGTCAGCTCCTGGGTCTCATCGTCGCGGTGCGGCCGGCCGACGGTGACGCCTTCCGCTCCGAGGACGACACGGTGCTGGCCGAGCTGGCTCGCCAGGTGGGGCTGGCCCTGCACAACGTGGCCCTCGACTCCGCCCTTCAGGAGTCGCTCGACGAGGTCCGACGTCAGGCCGAGGAGCTGCGGGCGTCGCGGGCCCGGGTGGTGGCGGCCTCCGACGCCGCCCGCCGCCAGATCGAGCGCAACCTCCACGACGGCGCCCAGCAGCACCTGGTGGCCCTCGCCGTCAACCTGCGCCTGGTCCAGCAGCTGGCCGACGCCGACCCGGCCGCGGCCAAGGAGCTGCTGGCCCAGCTCGGCCACGACGTCGGCGATGCCGTGCAGGAGCTACGCAGCCTGGCCCACGGCATCTACCCACCGCTGCTGGTAGACCGCGGCCTGGCCGAGGCCCTGGGCGCGGCCGCGGGCCGGGCCGCTCTCCCCACCGATGTCGACGTGCCCGGCTCCGGTCGCTATCCCACCGACGTCGAGGCCGCCGTCTACTTCTGCTGCCTGGAGGCGCTGCAGAACGCCGGCAAGCACGCCGGGGAGGGCGCCAGCGCGACCGTGCGGGTGTGGGAGGAGGCAGGCGGCCTGCTGTTCGAGGTGGCCGATGACGGCGCCGGCTTCGACCCCGCCGCCCGCACGTCGGTGGGCGCCGGCTTCGTGAACATGGGCGACCGGGTGGGTGCGATCGGCGGCAGCGTCGACATCGAATCCTCACCGGGCCGGGGCACCCGGGTGTCAGGTCGCATACCGCTCGCCGCCGACGGCGACCCTCCGGGTCTTTGATGAGCATGTACCCGCCGACGCCCGAGCTCCGAGGGCCGGCTGGCCCCGCCGTCAGGACACCGGGCCGCACCCGTGCGTTCACCCCGCCGAGGCGTCAGTCTGGTATCGGGAGAAGAAGGGAAGGAAAGGTAGCGCCAGTGACTACGCTCATGACGGCACATCCGGCGCGGCACCTGCGATGACCTCGGTGCTTCTGCACGCCCGGGCCGACCTCCGGGCCCGGTGGTCGAGGTGGCTGGGGGTGGCGCTTCTCATCGCCGTGGTGGGCGGGGCGGTGATCGCCCTGGGGGCCGGGGCCCGGCGTACCGACACCGCCTACGCGCGCTTCCTCCGCGCCGAGCGGGCCGCCGACGTGGAGCTGTTCGTCGGCACCGACCCAGGGTTGCCCACCCCCAGCCAGATCGAGGGGCTCCCGCAGGTGGCGGCGTCGGCCGGTGTGCTGTCCCTGCCGGCCGCCGAGCCCGACCTGGTGCCCGCGGTCGCCACCGACGGCCGCTACGGGCGGGACGTGAACCGTTTCAAGTTCCTGGCCGGGCGTCCCCTGAGGGCCGACCGGGCCGACGAGAGCGTGGTCGGCTTCCTCCTCGCCGAACGGCGCCACCTCCACGTGGGCAGCCCGCTCACGATCCACGTCGTCCCCGGGGCGCCGTCGACCGTCACCCTGCGCGTGGTGGGGATCGAGGCCGCCCCCACCGAGTTCCCACCCCGGACCGCGACCGACACCCTCACCGCCTATCTGTCCCCGGCCTTTCTCGACACGCCGCTCGGCGCCGAGGCCATGGCCGGGCCCGGTACCAACCACTTCCTCGCCCTCCGCCTCCACGGTGGCGCGCGGGACGCAGCACCCTTGCTGACCTCCGTGCAGCAGCTCACCGGTGGGCCGGTGGGCTCGACGACGCTGACCGACCAGACGGCCAACGTCGAGCGGTCGATGCGCCTGCAAGCTGTCGCCCTGTGGTTGATGGCGGGGTTCACGTCGGTGGTCGGCGCCGTCGTGCTCCTCCAACTCCTCACCCGGCAGGGCTTCGAGGATGCCGAGGACTACCCCACACTGGGAGCCCTGGGAATGACGCCGTCCCAGCTGGCCGCCTCGGGAATGGCCCGGGTGCTGGTGACAGCCACGGCGGGGGCGGTGGCCGCCGGCGTCCTGGCGTGGGTGGCCTCCCCCCTGCTCCCCCTCGGTACGGCTCGCATCGCCGAGCCCCACCCCGGCCTGGCCTTCGACGCCGCCGCCATCAGCGCCGGCCTCGCCGGCCTCGTCGCCCTCGTCGCCTTCGTGGGCGCGGTGGCGCAGCTCCGGACGGCTCCACGGGGTGCCCATCGCCGGCTCCGGGCCGACGAGACGGCGACGCCGTCGTCGTCGCTCGGGAAGGTCCTGAGCCTGGCCCGGCTCCCACTGGCGTTGGGCATCGGCGCCCGCCTCGCCCTCCAGCGCGGACGGGGCCGCACCGCCGTTCCCGTGCGCACGACGCTCACGGCGACCGCGGTCGGCATCGGCGCCCTGGCTGCGGCCGTCACCTTCGGGGCCAGCCTCTCCCACCTGCTGGACACTCCCCAGCTGTACGGCGTCACCTATGACGCCCACGTCATGGGCAGCGACATGTTCGCCGACGTCCGTCCGGCCGTACCCGTCGTGCAGTCGGATCCCGACGTCAGCGCGTTCGCCATCGGTAGCACAGGCGGGACCATGCAGGCCGGCAAGGTGACGTTCGGCGCCCAGGCCACGACCAGCATCGGAGGCTCGATCGAGCCAACCGTCATCGAGGGGCGCCTGCCCACGGCGCCGGACGAGATCCTGCTCGGGTCGAAGACGATGCGCGACCTGCACACGGGCCTGGGCCGGACCGTCAGCGTGGCCATGCCCGACGTGACCGGGCCCATGCCGCTGCGGGTCGTGGGCCGGGGCGTGCTGCCACCGATCGACGACACCCAGCAACTCGGCCGCGGAGTCGGTCTGCTGCTCAACCGCAGGTTCCCCTGGGCGTGCTCGCCGGCCTCACCATCGCCGTGCTCGTCGTCGCTGGGGGGCCAGCGCAACCGTCTGCGGGGCGTGGGCGGCCGCGCAGGGGCC
>JBBSHM010000161.1:0-3699 GCA_038253125.1 Acidimicrobiales bacterium | reverse complement strand
TCGCCTTCCGCCAAGAGCCCGAGGCCGGATTTGAACCGACGACCTGGCGCGTACTTGGCGCCTGCTCTTACGAACCTGAGCTACTCGGGCACAAGGTGGCCTACCCGGACAAACCGCTCTCAAACGTAATCCGGCGGAAACAATGTCTTAATCCGTTCCCAGCGGGCGTTCGACGGCGGCGACGTGGCACACCACGGGCGTGGTGGTCCCTGTACCCGCGAGCGACCGCGCCGCCCAGACCCCTCCGCCGACCAGGAGGACGACGGTGAGGACCACCGACGTAAGCAGGGGAGCCAGGTGTTCGCGGATCGACACGACCTGGGCCTACAGCCCCAGCTCGGCACGGATGGCGCTGGCGTCGGCGCGCACGACGGTGGGCTCGGCCGCCATGTCGACGGCCGTCCCCGGGTCCTTCAGGCCGTGCCCGGTGAGCACGCACACGACCGTCTGACCGGTCACGGCGTTCGGGCCACGCAGGCCGGTCACGGCGTTCGGGCCACGCCGGCCGGCGAGATTTGTCATCTGCAGAAGGCCGGCCACTGCGGCGGCCGACGCCGGCTCGCAGAACACCGCCTCGCGCTCGGCCAGGAACCGGTAGGCGGCCAGGATCTCGTCGTCGGTGACGGCTCGTATCGCACCGCCCGAGCCGGCGGCGGCGGCTGTCGCACCGGTCCACGACGCCGGGTTGCCGATACGGATGGCGGTGGCCACCGTCTCGGGGTGCTCGACGGGCGCCCCGTTCACGATGGGGGCGGCGCCAGCGGCCTGAAAGCCGAACATGCGGGGCAGCCGGCCCGCCCGCCCGGCCCGCTCGTACTCGCGGTACCCCTGCCACCAGGCCGTGATGTTGCCGGCGTTGCCGACGGGCATGCACTGCACGTGGGGTGCGTCGCCGAGGGCGTCGACCACCTCGAAGGCGGCGGTCTTCTGGCCCTCGATGCGGTGGGGGTTGATGGAGTTCACGATCGTGACGGGTGCCGTCCGGCCCAGCTCCCGCACGATGTCGAGGGCCTCGTCGAAGTTGCCCTCGACCTGGAGAACACGGGCACCGTGCACCAGCGCCTGGGCCAGCTTGCCGAGGGCGATCTGTCCCTCGGGCACGAGCACGGCGCACGTAAGGCCGGCGCGCCCGGCGTAGGCGGCGGCGCTCGCCGAGGTGTTGCCGGTGGAGGCGCACACCACAGCCCGGGCCCCGGCCTCGACCGCCTTGGAGATGGCGAGGGTCATGCCTCTGTCCTTGAACGAGCCCGTCGGGTTGGCCCCCTCGAGCTTCAGCCACACGTCGGCCCCGACCAGCTCGGACAGCGCCGGAGCGGGGAGCAGCGGCGTGTCGCCCTCGAGAAGGGTGACCACCAGCGCACCGGCGTCGACCGGGAGGAAGGCCCGATACTCCTCGATCACTCCACGCCAGGGTGTCCTGTTGAGCTGTTGCAGCTGCGTCATGGGTACCCGCCCGCGGTCAGTGGAGCGTGGCCGCCTGCTCCGAAGTGTGCCTACCCAACCGGCAAGAGCCCAACCGACTGCGTGTGAGAGCCCCTCACGGGGGTAGGTAGCGACAAACCGGCCAGGTCCGGTGACGTCCGGGATACGACCAGGCGGGATGGGGCGAAGCAGATGACCAATCGAACGCCGGGCGGTGACGCGGCCATGGAGGCACTGTCCGGGCGGGACACCGTCCTCAACGTGGTGGCGTCGTTCGCGGCGTCGGGGTTCGCGGCCACGATCTTCCTCGCCTTCGGCGTGATCCTGAAGCTGCTCATGACGAGCTTCTCGATCTCGACGTCGACGGCGGCGCTCATCTACCTGTGCCAGTGGCTGTCCTTCGGCGCCATGTCCTGGGTGCTGGGCATGTTCTCCGACCGTATCGGCGTGGTCTCCAGCATCCGCATGGGCCTCCTGCTGATCGTCCTCGGCCTGGCCCTGGCCTGGGGATCGTTCTCGTTGTTCACGTTCGTCGTCGGGTTCGGCCTGCTGACCGGGGCCGGTCTCAGCGCCGCCTTCGGCCCCATGCACAACCTGATCCTGTCCAACACCGCCAAGCGGTGGCAGGGGACCTCACTCGGCGTGGTGATGGCAGCCCAGGGGGTCGGTCCGTTCCTCCTCCTGCCGCTGATCGCCCAGCTCGCCAAGTCGGTCGGCAGCCGTACCGTCGTGGGCTACCTCTTCGGTGGCGCGGTGATCACCTTCCTGCTCTCGCTCGTGCTGCGCGAGCTCCCCCGGAAGCGGGAGGACGGCACCCCGGTGGCCACGCCCGAGGACCCGGAGACCACGGCGAGCGCCACCGGGGCCCCCAACTTCAAGCTGACCGCCGCCCACCTCTTCGGATGCGCCTCCCACACCATCCCCCTCGTGTACGTGGTCGAGTACGCCCGGACCACGGGCAAGGTCAGCCTCGTGGCGGCCTCGTCGATCCTGTCCGTCATCTCGCTGTCGAGCATCGCCAGCCGGCTCCTGACGCCCGTGCTCGGCAACATCTGGGGCGGCGTGAAGACCCTGGCCGCCATCCTGCCCCTCCAGCTCGTGGGGACGTTCCTCTTTGTGCTGGTGGCGCCCACGGGCACGCTCTGGCTCTACTGGCTGGCCGCCGTGGTCTTCGGCCTCGGCTTCGGCAGCGAGATGGTGATGTTCTCGCTCATCTCCCGCCAGCTCTTCTCGGGCCGGATCGGGCTGGTCCTCGGGGTGCAACTGGTGGGGGCCGCCATCGGCATGGGCGGAGGGGCCTACGTCGGCGCGCTCCTCCTCCAGGGCGGCATGAGCTATCAGACGCTGTTCTGGCTGGCGCTGCTCACCGGGCTGGTCGCCGAGGTGGCGACACTGGCGGTGCGCAGCGATCGGGTCGACCGCCCGCCCGAGCTGGTGGCCGAGCCCGCGTCCTGACCGCTCCGGTCGCTCAACCCGCAGGCCGGGACAGCCGATACCAACACTCGTGGCGACGCTGTGGGCACGCGCGTGATCGACCTCGACCGGCTCGACGCCGACCTGGACCAGGCCCTCACCGAGGAGGTGCGCTTCCACCGGACCGCGCCCCGGGCGGCGGCGGTCCGTCCGCTTCCCGCTCCCGCGCCCTTGGTCGGCAGGGCGGACCTCGCACCGGCATGGGAGAACCTGGATGCCGAGGGTCACGGACGCCGGGCGGTGGAGCTGGTCACCGGCGGCCGGCTGGCCGAGGCCGACCTCCACCTGGCCGCCCACGCCGACCTGGCCCGCACCGCCGCCGACCCCCGCCACCGCCGTGACGCCGCCGCCTGGGCCGTGATGCGATCCCTGCTGGACGGGCGGCTCGATGACGCCCGGTCCGGGCTCGACGAGGTCCTCGCGCTCGGGCGGCAGGTCTCGGGCCGCGAGCCCGACGCCGTCCATGCTGTGCAGCGGTTCGGCGTGGCCCTGGCTGCGGGCGACGACGACGAGCGCTACGACGTGCTCGACCACTGCCGGCGGCGGGCCTGGGTGCACGACGACGGAGCGTGGCGGGCCCGCCTCGTCCTGCTCCTCGCCCGCCTCGGCCGTGACGACGAGGCCCGGCGCGAGTTGGGAACCGCCCTTCCCCGGTGCCTGGCCGAGGCCGGCCACGGCGTTCGGGCCACGCAGGCCGGCCACGGCGTTCGGGCCACGCAGGCCGGCCACGGCGTTCGGGCCACGCAGGCCGGCCACGGCGTTCGGGCCACGCAGGCCGGCCACGGCGTTCGGGCCACGCAGGCC
>JBBSHM010000160.1:0-3785 GCA_038253125.1 Acidimicrobiales bacterium | reverse complement strand
GCTTGGCACGGGTTCCCGCGGGTGGCACCGGATCGGCGGGGACGGACCGGCGCGCCCCCGGGGCCGGGGCACGAGCCGGGAGCGGAGCCGGGGCGGTGGCCCGAACCGAAGCCGGGGCTGGGGCCGGGGCACGAGCCGGAGGGGGAGCCGAGCGGCGCGGCGAGGGCGGCCCAGCCGGCACCGGCGCCGCAGCCTGGATGGACGGCTCGGGCGTCGAGGGCCGGGCTGGCGGCGGCGCCGGCGGCCGGCGGACAGTGCTGGTCTCACCTGGCCACGACAGGTTCACGGCCAGGTCATCGGCATCCTGATCGCCCTGCCCCATCCCGCCGAAAGACTAGGGGATGCCGGCTAGGTTGCCGCCCTGGTGCCAGGGTCCGGCGTTGTCGACCGAGGCGTCGCTCGCGTTCATGGTCGCCGTGTCCTCTGACCGCCCGGCCCGTGGTGGCTGAGGTGCGGGTGCTGCACGTGCTGGAGGCGCTGGAGGGGGGCACGGCCCGACACCTGGTCGACCTGGTGCGCACGGCCGAGGGCGTCGAGCATCACGTGGCCATCCCGTCCGAGCGGGTCGGCGGCCTGACCGACCGGGCCGCCGCCGGCCGCATGGCCGCCGCCGGCGCCGTCGTCCACGTCACCGAGATGCGGCGATCGCCGCTGAGGCCCCGCAACGGCGCCGCCCTGGCCGGCCTGGTCGGGCTCGTGCGCCGGACACGGCCCGCCGTGGTCCACGGCCACAGCTCGATCGGGGGGGCCCTGGGTCGGGTGGTCGGCACGGTGACAGGCCGGCCCCGGGTTTACACGCCGAACGGCGTGGCCACCGGTCCGGCGGCCCTGGCCGTGGAGCGGGCCCTCGGGCCCCTGACCGACCGGCTCGTCGCCACCTCGGCGGGCGAGGCCGAGCTGGTCCTGGCCCACCGGATGGTGCCGCCGAGCCGCCTCGTCATGATCCACAACGGGATCGAGACCCGGGGATGGTCGCCTCCGGGCGGCACGCCCGACCTCCGGCGGCTGCTCGGGCTGGCCCCCGACGTCCCCCTCGTCGGCACCATCTCGCGCCTTGTCGCCCAGAAGGCGCCCGAGCGGTTCATGCGAGTCGTGGGGCTGGTTCTGGCCGCCCGACGTGACGTGCACGCCGTGCTGGTAGGCGACGGCCCGATGCGCTCCGCCATTGATCCGGGCCACCTGCCGGACGGTGTGGCCGACCGCTTCCACCACCTGCGCAGCCTCGACGACGCCAGCGCCGTGCTGGGCCAGCTCGAGGTGTTCGTGCTCACCTCCCGCTTCGAGGGGTGCCCCTACTCGGTGCTGGAGGCCATGCGGGAGGGGACCCCGCCCGTCATCACCGATGTGGTCGGCAACCATGAGGTGATCCTCGATGGCGTGACCGGCCACCTCGTCGCCCAGGATGATCAGGCGACCATGGCGGCCCTGGTCCTCGACCTCCTCGCCGACGAGCCCCGCCGCCGTGCCGTCGGCGCCGCCGCCCGGCGGCACGTCGGCCGCTTCGGGGTGGAGGAGATGGGGCGGGCGGTGGCCGAGCTCTACGCCGCGCTCATCGCCGGCTGAGGTGGCCCACGGCCCACGATCCGGCGACCTTCGCCATGGTGCGAGCCCTCGGCAGACCTGAGGGGAAGGAGGCGAGCAGCCGCAGGCGGGCTATGAGGGCGGCGCCGCCGTCGATACCCCGGCCGTCGTCGCCGCCGCCCTCGCCGCCGCAGGCCTGGTCGGCTGCCAGCTCGAACAGGGGAGCGAACAGCTGCCGGCCGTTCTGCGCATCCGTCCCGGCAATCTGCTCGATCAGCCGAAGGCCCTCCCGCAGGGCCCCCGCCGTCGGCAAGGACGTGGATCCGGAGCAGGAGCCGAGGCGGCGGCGGCCACCGAGGCAGGCGTTGGTGTAGGCGGCCGGGAAGCCCTTGGCCAGCTTCCACCACAGCTCCCACTCGGCGGTGTGGGTGTGGCGGTCGTCGAAGGCCCCGACGGCGAGGGCGGCATCGCGCCGGAAGATCGTGCCCGCGGGGTGCACCGGGTTCAGGGCCCAGCGGAAGGCGTCATAGACCAGCTCCCCGGCCGGCTCCGGCCCGAGGACGGCGCTGAGCCCCTCCCAGATCCCGGCTTCGCCGGTGATAACGCTGCGGGCGAAGACCACCCTGGCCTCGGGGAGGCGTTCCAGCACCATGGCGAAGGCGGTGTACGCGCCGGGCAGGACGAGCTCGTCACCCCGCACCAGGTGCACCCACCGGCGCTCAGCCGTCCCGATACAGGAGTTGAGGTTTCCGACCGGGCCCAGCCTGCGGGGCTGGCGCCGGAAGCTCACCCGCTCGTCGCCGCAGCGGCTGACCACGTCCTCGGGGTCGTCGCCGGTCGAGCAGTCGTCCACCACCTCGATCTGAGCCTGGTCTGCCCCCTGCCGGGCCAGCGAGGCCAGGGCTTGCCTCAGGCGACCGGCGCAGTTGTACGTCGGTATCATGATCGACAGGTCAGCCCCGCCCTCGCCGAGGTGACCCTGGATCACGGGCCGGACGGTACCAAGGCAGCTTCCGGCGCCCGCCGGCTGTCGCTGAGGCCACGGCGCTGGTCCTGGACCGGCTAGGTTCTAGGGTCCTCAGAGGTTCTCCCCGTTCGTCCGGGCTGGCTACAGAGGGTGCACACAAGGATGAAGCAGCAAGCATGAAGCGGATGATCGATGTGATCCTGGGCGCCCTCCTCGCCTTGGTGACCCTGCCCGTGGTCCTCGTGCTTGCCGTGGTGACGGCGGTCAACCTGCGGGCCTGGCCCTTCTTCACCCAGACACGGATCGGCGCTGGCGGCGTGCCGTTCCGCCTGGTGAAGCTCCGGACGCTGCCGGTGTCCACCGCCCCCTACGCCGACAAGCGGGCCATCGAGTCGATCCCCCTCTCCTGGTTGTCGCGCCACCTGCGCCGCACCCACCTGGACGAGCTGCCCCAGCTGCTCCTCGTGCCCATCGGGCGGATGAGCCTGGTGGGCCCCCGTCCGGAGATGGCGTTCCTCCACGAGCAGATGCCTCCGACGTTCGCCCGGCGCCGCACCGAGGTCCGGCCCGGCTGCACCGGCCTGTGGCAGATCGGCCACGACTGCGGCGGCCTGATCGCCGAGGCGCCCCAGTACGACATGCACTACGTCGACAACCGGTCGTTCCTGCTCGACCTGTGGATCGTGTGGCGCTCGGTGACCATGGTCCTCGGCCGCAGCACGGTGGGCGTGGCCGACATCCCCACCTGGCTGCCCCGTGGCACCGTCACCTCGTTCAGCCCGTTCTCCCTGGCCCACGTCCACGCCGAGATCGAGGTAGACCCGGCCGCTTAGCCCCGGTCCGCCCCGGCTTCCGGCGTCATGACGCCCTCATCAGCTGGGGGAGACGCTGGCCAGAAGGGCCAGAGACGCTTCGAGCAGACCGGCGGGATCCTCCGGCCCAGCCTCCGACGCGAAGTCCATCGCGACCTGGGCCGCTTTGACTGCCTGAGTCGCGACGCCGACCACGGCGGGGTCCCCGGCAGCTTGAGCTGTGAGCGCTGCTTGTCGTGCGGCGTGGGCCAGGCCCTTGACTGCTTGAGGGGTGCCAAGGCGATCGGCGAGGCTCCGGGCGATCGCCAGAGCCTCTCGGTGGGCCGCGGTTGCGTTGGTCAGGTCACCTGCCGTCCGGTGATCTTGGCCGAGCCTGTCGAGGCTTTCGATGAGGTCGCTCAACGCTTGAGGCGTGGCAAGGGTGTCGGCGAGGCGGCGGGCGACAAGGACAGCTTCCCGACGGGCGTCGAGGGCGGCGGGAGCGT
>JBBSHM010000159.1:0-3879 GCA_038253125.1 Acidimicrobiales bacterium | reverse complement strand
TGGCCACAGCCGTCGTGACCTGGGCGATGTTGCGGACCTGGCCGGTGAGGTTGCCGGCCAGCTGGTTCACGTTGTCGGTGAGGTCCTTCCAGACCCCTGACACCCCACGGACTTGAGCCTGGCCGCCGAGCTTGCCCTCGGTGCCCACCTCGCGGGCGACCCGCGTGACCTCATCGGCGAAGCTGCCGAGCTGGTCGACCATGGTGTTTATCGTCGACTTGAGCTCGAGGATCTCGCCCCGGGCATCGACGGTGATCTTCTGCGACAGGTCGCCCTTGGCCACAGCCGTTGTGACCTGGGCGATGTTGCGGACCTGGCCGGTGAGGTTGCCGGCCAGCTGGTTCACGTTGTCGGTGAGCGCCTTCCAGGTGCCGGAGACGCCGGGCACGTCGGCCTGGCCGCCCAGGCACCCCTCCACCCCCACCTCCCGGGCCACCCTGGTCACCTCGTCGGCGAAGGACGACAGCTGGTCGACCATGGTGTTGATCGTGTCCTTCAGCTGGGCCACCTCGCCGCTGGCGTCGACGGTGATCTTCTGGGACAGGTCGCCCTTGGCCACTGCGGTTGTGACCTGGGCGATGTTGCGGACCTGGCCGGTGAGGTTGCCGGCCAGCTGGTTCACGTTGTCGGTGAGGTCCTTCCACGTCCCGGACACCCCCGGTACCCGGGCCTGGCCGCCGAGGCGACCCTCGGTGCCCACCTCGCGGGCCACCCTGGTGACCTCATCCGCGAAGCCGCCGAGCTGGTCGACCATCGTGTTGATGGTGTCCTTGAGCTCGCGGATCTCGCCCCGCGCGTCGACCGTGATCTTCTGCGTCAGGTCGCCCCTGGCCACAGCCGTTGTGACCTGGGCGATGTTGCGGACCTGGCCGGTGAGATTGCCGGCCAGGTCGTTCACGTTGTCTGTCAGGTCCTTCCACGTGCCGGAGACCCCGGGTACCCGGGCCTGGCCGCCGAGGCGTCCTTCGACCCCTACCTCCCGGGCCACCCGGGACACCTCATCGGCAAAGGTGGAGAGCGACTCGACCATGCCGTTCACCACGGTGCCGATGCGCTGGTACTCGCCCTTCACCGGTCGGCCTTCGATTGTGAGCGCCATCTTCTGGGACAGGTCACCGGCGGCCACCGCACCGAGCACCCGGGCCACCTCGGTCGTGGGCCGCACCAGGTCGTCTATCAGGCCGTTGACGGCGACTGCTGCGCTGTCGAAGCCCCCGGGTCCCTCGCCGACGGGCATCCGGTCCCGCATCCGCCCCTCCCGGCCGACCACCCTGGCCACCCGCTCCAGCTCCTTGCTGAAGCGGGCGTTGCGCTCGGCGACGGCGTTGAAGGCCCGCGCCAGATCGCCGGCGCCGCCCTTGCGTCGGGCCGGCAGCCGCGTGGAGAAGTCGCCGTCGGCGAGCGACTCGAGGGCGGTCACCAGCTGCTCCAGGACGGCATCGTCGTCCCGGCCCTGGCCTCGCTGGGCGCCTCGGGCGCTGGTGGCGTCGGTGGTCGACGAGGCGGCCATGCTGCAGATCTCCTCCTGCTGGTCCCGGTGGTGGCCAGCCGGGGCTCTGAGTATCGCAGCCCGCCGCCTGCTTGCCGCTGGCTAGCGTGGGCGCCCCAGATGCTCTGCGGCCCCGCCTGCCCGATGTCGGCCTGATGTCTGACGAGCCGGCCGCCCCCGAACCTGTCGACCCCGAACCGGTCGACAGCGAGATCCGAGACGAGCTCCCGGCCGATCTCGACGTCACCGGTCTCGTGGGCCCGTACATGTTCCCGGACAACGGCCGACGCCGGATCCAGGGCGCGATCCACCTGGTGGTGGCCGCCGGGCTGGTCGCCCTGTGGGCCGCCTTCGCGGACGGGGGCGTGCTGGTGAACGGCGGCTACCTCGTGGCGGCCGGCATCCTGGTGGCCGCCGCCGCCTACTCCTTCGCCACCGCCCGCAAGCTCCAGGTGCGAGAGCTGGACGCTCTGGCGGCCGCCGCCCGGGAGGTGGGGTTCCCCGTCGGCCACGCATCGGCCCAGATGGCGTGGCGGGGCCTCCTATCCATCCCGACGTGGCGGGTGCTCGTCTTCTCAGCCGACGACCCTCCGACCAGCCGGGGCCTGGTCGTGGTCGACGGAGTAACGGGCGACGTGCTGGGCTCGGCGGTCGAGGACAACCCGGAGGACTGGCTGGACGACGACCGGTAGGCGATGGAGCAGGCCCCAGGTGTAGCATCTGCTTGCTGCAGGTTGCCATTGAGGCCGCCAGCTTGTGAGGAGTTCTCCCGGTGTTCGACGGACGGTTCCGCCACGGTGTCGACAAGCGCACCGGCCCGGTCGCCGTGGTCGTCGAGCGGACGGGGCTCTCGGCCGACCACCTCACCGCCCTCGGCCTGATGTTCGCCGTGGCCACGGCGGTCACCATCGGGCGCGGGCACCTGCTGGCCGGCCTGGTGCTGCTCGTGCTGTGCGCCGTGCCCGACCTGTTGGACGGTCCGGTGGCCAAGGCCGCCGGCACGACATCGGTGCGGGGCGCCTTCTTCGACTCGACGGCCGACCGGGTCACCGACGCGCTGATCCTGGGCGGCATCGCCTGGCACCTCCAGGACGCCAGGGGCGGGCACTGGGCCATGCTGGCCTTCGCCGTCCTCGGGGTCTCCACGCTCATCTCCTACCAGCGGGCCAAGGCCGAGTCCCTGGGGTTCGACGCCAAGGGAGGCCTGATGGAGCGGGCCGAGCGGATCATCGCCCTGTGCCTCGGACTGCTCATCCCCGTGCTCCTGGTCCCCGTGCTGTGGCTCATGCTCGTCCTGACGTCGTTCACCGCCGTCCAGCGCTTCGTCAAGGTGTGGCGGCAGGCCACGGTGGCCCGGGCCGCCGAGCTGGCCGAGCGGGGCGTCGAGGTGCCCGAGCCGAAGCTGTTCCGGGCCACCCGCTACGGCGTGGAGCGCGAGCCGCTCGAGGTCCGCCTCCAGGCGTGGCGCGACGCCAACGCCGCTACCCGGGCCGCCCGTCGCCAGCGGCGGGTGGCGGCCACGGGTCGTGAGCCGTTGGGTTCGCGCTGGCGGGAGCGTCAGACCGAGCGACCCTCCCGCCCCCGCCGCACGCGGCCGTGACGGCGGGCGCAGCCCGACCCCGGTCGGCGAAGCGCCCCCTGAACCTCGTCAGGGCCTACCGGGCCGGCGTCCTCGTGGCCAAGGTGGTGCCCGAGCCGGTGAGCCTGACCCTCGCCACAGCCGCCGGTCACCTGATGGCGCGGAGGCCGTCGAAGCGGCGGCGGATGCTGCGCCGCCACCTGCGCAGAGTGCTCGGCCCCGCCGCCTCACAAGCCGAGGTCGACCGCCAGGCCGGGCGGGCCATGGGCGCCTACGCCCGCTACTGGGTGGACACCCTGAGGGTCCCGTCGCTGAGCCTCGGCCAGCTGGAGCGTGGCCTGTCCTTCACCGGCCGCGAGCATATCGAGGCGGGTCTCGCCGCCGGCCGCGGGGTAGTCCTGGCCCTGCCCCACCTGGGTGGTTGGGAGCTGGCCGGCGCCTATGTGGCCCGCATGGGCGACCCCATCACGGTGGTGGTCGAGGCGCTGAAGCCCCCCGAGGTGTTCCGGTGGTTCGCCGAGCTGCGGGCCGCCATGGGGATGACCGTGGTGCCCGCCGACTCCCGGGCCGGGGCGGCGGTGGCCCGGGCCCTGGCCGCCAACCAGGTGGTCTGCCTTCTGTGCGACCGCGACCTGGCCGGCACCGGCGTTCCCGTCGACTTCTTCGGCGAGCGCACCACCCTGCCGGCCGGTCCGGCCACCCTGGCCCTGCGGAGCGGGGCGCCGCTGGTGCCCATCGCCGTCTACGCCTCGTGGCGGTCCCACCAGGCCGTCCTGCGCCCGCCGCTCGACACGGCCCGTCGCACCACGCT
>JBBSHM010000158.1:0-3886 GCA_038253125.1 Acidimicrobiales bacterium | reverse complement strand
CGCCCAGGCCGTAGGCCAAAGCACCGAGCCCGCCGGTGAACGCCACATGACTGAGGGCGTCGGCGGCGAACACCTGGTTGCGGAGCACCACGAACCCGCCGACAAGGCCCGCGCTCACGGCAGTGAGGCCGCCGGCGATGATGGCGTTTCGCGTGAACTCGTGAGCCAGAAGCCCCGGCCATCCCACCGCGGTGAGGAGCGAGGCCGCCACTCCCGTCACTGCCGACACCGCCAGCGGGCGGCCGCTCCGGCGCGGGCAGCGCGGACCACCACGTACATCCCGAAGCCGATGGTCGTGATCCAGAAGCCGGCGGGGCGGTCGGTGTAGAACGCCGCGCCCAGCCCGGTCCACACCACGGCCACGCCGACCACCACGCTCAGGATCAGCGATCGGGCGGGGCGGGCGGTCACGACCTGGGCGATGGCCGGAGGCGTGATCAGTAGCGAGAACACGAGCAGGACACCGGTGAACTGGCTGGCGGCGGCCACCGCTACCGCCACCAGCACCAGAAAGGTGAGGCCCAGGCCCCGGACGGGGACGCCGGCACCCCCGGCCACCGCAGGCTCGACACTGGCGAACAGCAGCGGACGGCCCAGGGCGGCGAGGACGACGAGGGCGACGCCGGCCACGATCACCAGGAGGGTGGCCTCCGTGACCGAGATCCCGAGAAAGCTCCCGAACAGGAACGAGGTGATGTTGGCGAGGAAGCCCCGGTAGAGGCTGGCGAACAGCAGGCCCAGAGCGAGTGCCGCGGCCTGGACCGATCCGACCGTGGCGGAATCGCCCCGATACGTCCCCGTCGTGGGCCCGGGGGCGAGGGCAGCGATTGCCCCGGCTCCGGCGACCGCGAAGCCGAAGTACCCGACCAGAGGGGCGATGCCCAGGTAGGCGGCAGCCGTGGCCCCCGGAAAGGCCACCATGGCCAGGCTGTGGGCCGCGTAGGCCTCCTGGCGCAACACGACGAACCAGCCGACGAGCGCACCCATCACCGCTACCGCCGTGCCGGCCACCAGGGCGTGGCGCATGAACGGGTACCGCCACAGCACGCTGAGGTCGTGCAGCAGGTTCAGGCTGGCGCCCTGGGCGACGGCGGTCAGGGGGCTGATCAATTACCCGTGGGCGTGGAAGGAGGTGGCTTCGGGGACGCCGGCCACGATCAGGCGGCCGTCGGCCGTGTGGAAGACGTCGACCGCTGTGCCGTACAGACGGCTCAGGTTCTCGCTGGTGACGACGTCGAGGGGCCGGCCGGCCAACGCCTGCCCGGCGGCCACGTACACGAGGCGGTCGAGGTACCCGAGGATCGGATTCACGTCGTGGGCCACCATGACCACGGTGACCCCCCGCCGACACACCCCGGCGATCAGGCTGGACACGGCCTGCTGGCTGGGCAGGTCGAGGCTCTCCAGCGGCTCGTCGAGGAGGAGGAGATTCGGCCGGCGAACCAGGGCCTGGGCGATGAGCAGCCGTTGTTGCTCTCCGCCGGACACCTCGCCGACCGGGCGTTCGGCATAGGCGTTGGCCCCCACCACCTCGATCGCCTCGGCGACACGGCGGCGGGCATCGCGCTCCCGTCGACCGCCCACGAACGGGACCGGCAGTCCCCATCGGGCGCCGTCGACGCCCATGCGCACGATGTCGACACCCCGGAGTCGCAGGGTGTCGTCGAAGCTCCGGCGCTGGGGCAGCCAGGACACCTGAGTCCGAGCGTCGGCGGGCCGGCGGCCCAGCACCTCGACCTCACCCGACGCCGGCTCCAGCAGCCCGAGAAGGAGCTCGAGCAGCGTCGACTTGCCGGCGCCGTTCGGACCGACCACGGCCACGAACTCGCCGGCGTCGATCGAGACGGACAGGTCCGACCACACGACTCGTTGCTTCCGGCGAACCGAGACGCCGGTCAGTCGGACGGCGGGACCGGCCGCCATCAGCGGCCGGCTCCCTGCTCGGGGGGCCGCTCGGGCCCTGGGACCGGCTGGGTCGCCATGGCCAGGGCGCTCTCCAGCTCGGAGAGCTGGCGTTGCTGCCAGTCCTGGAAGGTGGCGCCGCGGGGGGAGAGTGTCTCGGTGATGGCGACGACCGGTATGGCCGCCTTGGTGGCGGCGGCCGCCAGAGCCCGGACATCGGGCGTGGCGTTCTGCGAGTTGTACACGAACACCTTGACCTGGCGGTCGGCGATCTGGCGATCGAGCGCTTCTTTGTCCTGAGCCGTGGGTTCGTTGCCCTCGGCGATGGCGTCCGAGAACGACGGAGGAGTCCGCACTTGAAGGCCGAGCGCATCGGCCATGCCCGCGAAGATGCTCTCGGAGATGGCGATCGGAGTGCCGGCATAGGCGGCCCGGATACGGGCGATCTGGTCGTCGTAGGCCTTGAGGCCCTCAGATTCGAGTCGAGCGGCTTGGGCGTCGAACCAGGCACTGTCGCCGGGGTCGACCCGCTCGAGGGCGGTGGCCATCCCGTGGATGACCCGGTGCACGTCGGCCGGCACGTACCACCGGTGGGGGTTGTCGCCGTGCTTGGCACCCACGACCTCGCCGACGTCGACCACGACCCGGCCCGACGAGGGGTTGGCGCCGACCAGCTTTGATGCCCATTCGTCGTAGCCGACACCGTTGACGACCATCAGGCGAGCGTCAGCGACGGCAACGCTGTCGGATGGCTTGGCGTCGTAATCGTGGGGATCGACGCCCGGGTCCCTGATGATGCTGGAGACGGCGACCCGGTCGCCGCCGAGCTGGCCGAGGAGGTTGCCCCACATGTCCTCGGCGGCGACGGCGGTGATCCTGGCCTTGCCGCCCGACGGGAAGCCTGTCGACCCGACTGCTCCCGACGAACAGCCGGTCGCAGCCAGGATGCCGACAAGAATGAGAATCGATTTCATTTAGGCCATCATCCTCCCCGGGAGGGTGGACGTCAAGGGGTGTTGAAGCACACCCGGGCCGTACCGATGGATACTCGTGGCGTGGCGATGCTGGGGCCGAGCGTGGAATTCGTGGGCCGGACCGAGGAACTGGCCCGGTTGGAGCACGCCCTGGAGCGGGCGGTGGCCGGCGAGCCGACGGCACTGGTCGTTGGTGGTGAGAGCGGCGTGGGAAAGACCAGGCTGGTCGCGGAGTTCGGGGACCGGGCGACCCGGGGCGTCGGGGCCACGGTGCTGATCGGGGGGTGCATCGACCTCGGCAATGGCGGCCTCCCTTACTGGCCGGTCGTCGACGCCCTTCGAGGTCTCGTGCGGAGGCTGGGGCGGCCGTGGGTGGACGAGGCGGTGGGGTCGCTGCGGTCCGAGCTGAGCCTCCTGCTCCCCGAGCTTGGCTCCGGCGACGCCGGCACGCCGTTCGGGCACGGAGCCGGGGCTCCCTTCGGGCACGGAGCCGGTGAACAACCGGGGCTCACCGGGCCGGCGGCCCAGGGCCGACTGTTCGAGCTCGTCCTCGGTATCCTCGAGCGTCTGGCCCGGCAGGGCCCGGTGGTGCTGGTCATCGAGGACCTGCACTGGGCCGATCAGTCGACGCGCGACCTCCTGTCGTTCGTGATCGCCAACCTCCACAAGGCGCCGGTGGTGATCATTGCCACGTACCGCAGCGACGCGCTCGTCAGCGGACACCATCTTCAGCCTCTGCTGGCAGAGCTGCGGCGAAACCGACGGGCCGACACGATCGACCTCCCCCGCTTCACCCGCGACGAGCTGTTGGCCCAGCTGACCGCCATCCAGGGCACGGTCCCGACCTCCGAGCTGGTCGATGCCATCTGGGCCCGCTCCGAGGGGAATGCCTTCTTCGCCGAGGAATTGCTGGCGGCCGCCGGCGAGCGGGGCTCGAGGGTCGACGCAGGTATCCCGCTCAGCTACGCCGCCGGCACCCCGGAGCTGCCGCCCAGCCTCCGCCAGATCCT
>JBBSHM010000157.1:0-3927 GCA_038253125.1 Acidimicrobiales bacterium | reverse complement strand
TTGGAGCAGCAGTACGACGTGGAGGCGGTCTCGACGCCCGCCGGAGTCACCCACTTCATGTTCACCCGATGACGAGGTGGCACGTCGCGGTCACTCCTGCACCCGGAACTGTGGGTGGCCGAATCATGGCCGAACAAGTGGCCGTGGCCCGGCCCTGGCCCCCGTCCGGGGGGGGACCTATGTGAGTGGGCCACGACCCGAACCGTGGGACATGCAGACGGCGCGCGTCATCGGGGCCGTCATTTTCGCATCGGTGGCGTCCCGTCTGTCGGAGGGCGATCTCAAGGATGCCTTCGCAGATGGCGCCGACTGACTGACCGAGGCCGCTCGTGCTGTAGACGACGTTGGAGAGGTGCCGCTTGAGGATGCGCATGGGCTTCTTGCTTGGTGTGGCCGCTGGGGCGGGCCCGGTCGTAGAATCGGGCTGATCAGCGGGGCCGGCCGAGCAGGCTGACCTGGATGGTCGACCGGGAGCCGAGGGTGGGCGCCGCGGCCGCGGTCACCCGCAGCCGGCGGTCGCCTGCTTCCCACTCGCCGGCGAAGTCGGTGCTTCCGGTGCCGGTAGTCGCCGACCCGCACGGAGCGCACCCTGACCGACCAGGATCGCCACCTTCTCCGGCGGGCGAGCCGGGCGGCGTAGTGCGTCGAGGGAGCTCAGGATCGCCCCCGGCCCAGCGCCGCAGCGGCCGTAGTCGTGGCGACGACGGCTGCCGCGGCGAGGAAGGGGCGGCGGTGGCGTGTAGCCCACAGCTGAGCGCTGCGACGATGGGCCTCGCCGTCGAAGATCCCGTGGGCCCGTGGTCGTCGTCGACCGGTTCCCCACAGGTTGGCCGGCCGATCCGCCCGCACGGGCTGGTCGGTCTGCTGGGAGGCGAACCCCGTGCGCCCCAGGTAGCGGTCGAGCAGCGCGGGGGCGATCTTGTTGCCCACGATGGGGGCCACCGTGGTGGCGCCCACCCAGACCTCGCGCCGCTTGTTGCCGGCGGCGAAGAAGATGCCCTCGGCCGCCACCTCGGGCTGGTAGACGGGAGGCACCGGCTGAGGATGATGGGGGAGGCGGCTGAGGCACCACCCGAATTGAGCATCGAGCAGCACGGCCCGTCACAGAACGGCATGCTCGAGGAGCTCCTCGACAAGGTGATCGACCACCTCGGGGCCATCGGCCGGAAGGCGACGACCAGGTCGGCGCGGGCGCCGACGACTGTGACGGCCAGGTCGGGGCAGCCACGGCGAAAGCCACGTTGATCTTGCGCCGGGTACCCTCCGACCGGCATGGCTCCGCACGACCAGCACGGCGCTGACGTCCGCTTCGAGTGGGGCCGGCACGGGCTCGACTCGCTCCTCGCCGGCGGCGTGCGCACGATCGTGGTGGTCGACGTGCTGCGCTTCACCACCACGGTGGACGTGGCCTGCAGCCGCGGAGCCGGCGTGACCCCCTGGCCGCAGGACGATCCGGGCGCGGCCGACGAGACGGCACGCCGTGGCGCCGTCCTGGCCCAGCAGGCTCCGCCCGGCGGCGACACCTCACAGCCGTCTTTGTCCCCGGTGTCGATGCGCAACCTGCAACCCGGCGACCACATCCTGCTGCCGTCGCCCAACGGGGCTGCGGTCTCCCGCCGGGCCGCGGTGGCGGCCGAGGGCGGAGTGACCGTGCTGGCCGCCTGCCTGCGCAATGCGGCGGCCGTCGCCGCCGCCGTCACCGCCTTCCCCCTCGGTGTGGTCGCCGCCGGCGAGCGGTGGGCCGACGGGTCGCTCCGACTGGCTGTCGAGGATGCGTGGGGCGCCGGAGCGGTGATCAGCGCCCTGACCCAGCCGTCTGAGACAGACCCGGCCCTCGGCCTGCTCGCCCTGTTCGGGGAGGCCGTCCAGCCCCGTCAGCCGGCGCCCGCCTCGACGGGCCGCGCCCTGTCGCCCGAGGCGGCGTGGGTCGCCGCTGGCGTACCTGACGACCCGGGCACCCTCCTCGCCGCCACCGCCAGCGGCCGCGTGCTGACCGAAGCCGGCTGGTCACTGGACATCGAGGTGGCGGCCGCCCGTGGCGTCAGCCAGACGGTCCCCCGGCTTGACTCCGACGGCACCTTCGGTCCCTAGGTCGGGGGTTCAGATGGCCGGGTCGCGCCGGCGGTCAGCTCCTCGGCTACGTCTCGGAGCTTGCGGTTCAGGCGCTGCGAGCCGCGCCTCAGGATCTCAAATGCCTCGTCAGCGTCGACCTGCTGGCGGGCCATGATGATGCCCTTGGCCTGGCCGATCACGTGACGTGTCTCGATGGCCTTTTCAGGTGGTCCTGGCGATTGGCGGCCAACAGTGCCACCGCGGCGTGGGCGGCGAAGACCGACCCGACGGCATAGTCCTCGGGCGTCGAACCCCGCCTCGGACTTCGAGTACAGGTTGAGCCCATCGTGTCGCCCTCGATGAACAGCCGATAGCACAGCATGCTGACCACGCCGGTATCGTCGGTGGCCCGCCGGGAGAAGCTGGGCCTGCGATCCTCCTGGTGCAGGTCGTCGGTCTGGAAGGCGGCGGGCTCGCGGATGGCGTCGAGGCAGTGCCCCTCGCCCACCTCGTACTGGACGGCGTCCAACAGTCGGGCACGTCGTCGCTGGCAACCGGCGTCCGCATCCTGCCGGCTTCGACGAACGTCACCCCGGCCTGGTCGCAGCCGTCAAATTGTCTTCGCCGCCAGCTCCACGATCCTGTCCAGCGTCGCCTGGACCGACTGCTCGGAACAGAGCATCCGGGCCACCTCGGCGAACGTCTCGGCCACCTCGCCGACCTGAGGTGGATCCACTTCGGCCATACCCGTAGTGTCCCACTTCGCCGATCCCTAGCGGCCGTCCGTCTGACCCGGCCGGAGCTCTGCAGCGGGTTGGCTAGTCCGGTCGGCGGGCGGCGTGGAGCATGGCGACGAGCTCCTTGCGGACACCGTCCGGGGCCGCCTGCTCGGTGCGGAAGCCGACGCGGAATGCCGCCTGCTGCCGGGGACCGGTCACGTCAGCCACCACCTCGAAGCCGTAGCGGTCGACCGCCGTCATCCGGGCCGCGGTGACGTCGCCCCGCCCGGCGTAGGCGTGGCACAGCTCGACCAGGGCCTCTGCGTGGTCGGCGTTCATGTGGCCGACGATCCCGGCGGCGTCGGGGGCCAGCGGGTCGGGCTCGGACGTGGCGTAGGCGCCGGCGTCCACCCATGACATGCGGCCGAAGCCACCTACGTAGCGGACCTGTTCCACCTCGAGCCGGACGCACAGGAAGTCTCCGTAGGAGACGTAAAACGCCTGGGGGTTGGCGGCCAGGTAGGCCTGCTTGGCCGACTCCACCTCGACGTCGTCGCCTACCCGTTCCAGCCGGCCGAGGAGGGTGGCCCGGCCGGCGGCCAGCGGATCAGAGCCGTCCGGCACCGCTTCGAGAACCAGCAGGCTGGCCCGGGGATCGGCCAGCAGGTTGCGGGTGTGCTCGGCCAGGGTGCTGACGAAGCTGACCGGCCGTCCCTGCCCGTCGAGGCCGTAGGTGACGATCGAGCCGAACGGCGTGCCCGGCGGGTCGACGCAGAGCGTGGCCAGCGCGCCGCGGGTCTGTCCGGCGACCAGGGTGCGCACCCGTTCGGCGTGGGAAGGCTCCGACGCCGGGTTGGTCGCCGGCTCGACGGGCTCGACGCCCGGCTCGTAGCCGGGGATGACGTGGCCGCCGCTCATCCCGAACCTGCTCGTCGCTGCTTCAACGGCAACATGACCCGCCCGTCACCTGGTCGACCGCCCCTGCGCCGCGCCGACTCGAGGAGCTGTGGGCCTCGCCATTGGTAGTCAGGGGCGCGGTGCCGTGGCCGGTCCGTTTCCCCATCCCCCTTTCAATCCGTGCATGCGGTTCTCCCGCACACGGCTTACCGACGGTCGTCTTGACATGGTTACGCTGCCTTCGGATAGCGGATCGTGC
>JBBSHM010000156.1:0-3946 GCA_038253125.1 Acidimicrobiales bacterium | reverse complement strand
CGGCACCGTCGGCGCCGCCCGCAGCAGGCTGCCCAGTGCGGCCGGGACCTGGTGGCCGCTGATCACGGCCACGCTCGTCCACGACGAGCCGACCACCTTGACGCCACCGCTGTCACCACCGGGTCCTGCGCCCTGAGCTTCGGGGGCCGCGGGGCCGCTGGCGGGGCCGTTGGCGGGCCCGTGCTCATAGCGGCCGCCGGTGCCGAGGAGGTCCTGCGGGCCGACGGCCTGGACGACCTTGGCGCCCGGCGGGGGCGTGAAGCTGAAGCGCGACGCCGGGGGCGTGGCGAAGCTGACCTTGGTGAACGCCACCTCAAAGGCGGGGTCGGTCCCCTTCGAGGCGACCCGCACGTCGAGCGGCACGCCGGTGGCAGCGTCGACGGCGATCGTGGCTTCCTTGACGGTGGAGGCGGAGTCGTTCGGGGCCAGGACCAGCTCGTAGGCGGCCAGGCCCGCCACGTAACGGGGCGAGCGGACCGACACCTGGGTGGTGGGGGTGACCTTGGCCAGCAGCTCCTGGGCGGCGGCCACCGGGTCGGTCGGGGCGCCGGCATCGGCCGGGTCCCCGGCCTTGGCCTCGGGCCTGGTCTCATCAGGGGCGTGGGCCCCGGCGGCGCCGTCGGGCCCATCCGGGCTCAGGGCCAGGTGGGTGGCCGTCTGGGTTGTGGAATCCCAGCTCCAGACGTCGTTCCCGTTGCGGATCCAGTCGCCCTCGACGCCGGGATCGCTCCGGGTGAAGCGGAGGTGCTCCGGCCCGTCGGCGGTCACGTCGATCTTGTGGACCCCGGCCAGCAGGGAGGTGACGCTCGATGGCGCCCCGTTGGTGAGAGAGCCCAGGTCGGGCAGGCCCAGCTTGGCGGTGATCTGGATGGTGCCATCGACGGCGGACACCTTTGCCGCCTTGGCCTTGGCCAGCAGCTCGGCCGGGGTGAGAGCGGGCAGGGTGGGGCTGTCGGCGCCGGCCGGCAGCAGGTTCGGGAGGTTGGCGGCGCCGACGAGGCCGAGGCCGACCGCGGCCGGCACCAACCAGCGCGCCCGGCGAGAGGAGGTTCGGGTCATGGCGCCATCGTGCGCTCCTGCTCCTGAGGGACCGCTGAGAGCTCGGCGGCCGGGATCCTGACGACCACGCGGCTGGTGGGGGCCGGGCCTTCCAGGGCGACCGTGCCGCCGGCCGCCTCCACCAGCTCGCGCACGATGGCCAGCCCCAGCCCGCTGCCGCCGCTGACCCGGTCCCGGTGGTGGTCGAGACGGACGAACCGCTCGAAGACCCGCTCCCTCTCCGCCTGGCCGACGCCCGGGCCGTCGTCCTCGACCGACAGGACCCCCCACGCTCCGACCCGTTCCACCGCGACGGACACGGCGCTGCGGGCGAAGCGCGTGGCGTTGTCGACGAGGTTGGCCACGATTCGGGCCAGGTGGGTGGGGTCGGCCAGCACCACCACCGGGGCCGATGCCATCGCGCCCACGGTGATGCCGCCGCCGCCGCCCTTCGCCGCGGCCCGGGCGATGGCGGCCAGGTCGACGGGTCGGGCCGCCCGCTCCAGGCGCCCGCCATCGGTGCGGGCCAGCACCAGCATCTCGTCGATGAGCTGCTGGGCCCGCTCGTCCTGGAGGAGCACGTCGGCGGCGACCGCCGGCCAGTTCGTCCGCTCCGGGTGGGCCAGCGCCACCTCGATGGCCGTGCGGATGTTCGCCACCGGAGTCCGCAGCTCGTGGGAGGCGTCCTCTCCGAACCGGCGCTGGGCGGCAGAGGACCGCTCCAGCCGGTCGAGCATCTCGTTCATCGTGCGGGCCAGGCGGCCGACCTCGTCACCGGTGGGCGGCTCGGGCACCCGCCGGTCGAGCTCCCGGGCGGTGATGGCGTCGACCTCGGCCCGCATGGCCTCGATGGGCCGCAGCGCCCGGCCGACGACCAGCCAGCACAGGGCGGCGACCAAGGCGACGAGCACGGCCAGGCCCGCCAGCAGCAGCTTGCCGAGCACCCCGACGCTGCTGCGCAGGTCGGCCAGTGACGTGGCCACCACGACGTGGGCTGGCCGGCCGTCGAGGCTGACGGGCAGCACCTGGATCAGCCAGGGTCCGTCGAGGTCGCCCAGGTCGTCGAGCCGGCGGATCTCGCCGCGCCGTGACTCCTCGCCGGCCGCCACCAGCGGCAGGCGACCGGCCAGCGGCCCGCTCGCCGCCCTGAGCTGCCCGTCGACGCCGACGACCTGGACCAGCGTCAGCCGGCTGGCCGTGAGCGGCGGCAGGAGCGGCGGGAGCGGGCCCCGCTGGGCCAGGGCGGCGACCTCGGCCGCCCTGAGCTGGGCATCGCCCCGGATTGTCCGCACCACGCCGGCCTGTAGCAGGAACACCAGTCCGAACCCGCCGGCCACCAGCGCCACGGCCACAGCCACGGTGGCCGCCGCCGTGATGCGCAAGCGCACCGAGGCCAGCAGGCGGCGGACCGGACCCGGGACCATCAGGCGGCGTCGCCCACCAGCCGGTACCCCACGCCGCGGACGGTCTCGATCGAGGACCGCCCGAAGGCGGCGTCCACCTTGCGACGCACGTAGCCGACGTACACCTCAACGGCGTTGGCGGTCACGTCAAGCTCGCCGCCCCACACGTGCTCCAGGAGGTCGTTCTTGCTCACCACATGGCCGGCCCGCAGGAGGAGGGTCTCGAGGACGGCGAACTCCCGCGCCGTCAAACCGATCTCGACCTCCCCGCGCCAGCAGCGGTGGGCGGCCGGGTCCAGCCGAAGATCCCCGGCCACCAGCTCGGGCCCGGTCGAGCCCCTGGAACGACGCACCAGGGCCCGGAGGCGGGCCAGCAGGACGGCATAGGAGAACGGCTTGGTGAGGTAGTCATCCGCGCCCCGGTCGAGGGCGTCGGCCTGATCCCACTCGCCGTCCTTGGCTGTCAGCACCAGGATCGGCACGTCGTTCCCGGCCGCCCGCAGGGCCGAGGCGACCCGGAAGCCGTTCAGCTTGGGCACCATCAGGTCGAGCACCACAGCGTCGAAGGACTCCTCGGTGGCCCGCCACAAGCCGTCCTCACCGTCGACAGCCACGTCAACGGCATAGCCCTCGGCCTCAAGCCCGCGGCGCAACGACGCCGCCATCGACACCTCGTCCTCAACGATCAGGATCCGCATCGCACCTCAGCCGTCGATTCCATCACCAGCCCATGCTGCCCGGCGAACCTGAGGGCCCGCTGAGCCCCCGACAGATGACTCTGTGCAAGATGTCGAGGACCGAGGCGCGGGTCAGGGCCGCGCAGGTGACGTCGGGTCCAGCGACATCCCTCCATCCGCTGCCGGGGGGGCACCCGCCCGGGACCGCCTGAGGCCGGTGATCCAGCGCGGCCAGAGCGTGCTGGTGCCGTACATCGGGTGGGCTGCGCAGATGGCGAGGATCTTCGAGGCGAGCGGGCCATCCGGATCGGCGGCCACAGCCTCGACCAACGGCGCCCAGTCGTCGAGGTCACCTCGATCGAGCAGGTCGTCGAGGGCGGCTCGCCCCCGATCGGCCCAGGGCGTGGCCGGGTCGTAGTCGAGGTGGCGGTGGATCATGGCGATCCGCCCGCGCCGCCTTCGAGCACGGCGCTGGCCAGCGAGCGGCAATCTTCCACGACGTGGCCCCAGTGCTGCCATCGGGGCACCAGGCGGCGGTAGTGGTTGAGATCGACGTCATCGAGGTCGTAGGGCGCAGGATCAGCCAGCTGCTTCACCAGCTGGGTGGCGATCCGCCGGCCGCCCGGCCCGACCTGGTCCTGGTAGTACTCGTCGAGCGCCAGCACGGCGCCGGGAGCGTCCGGGCCCAGTCGCGCCGCCAGGGCCACCAGGTCGAGGTAGTCCCGAGTGGCGTTGCGAACCAGGACCAGCCACCCCTTGATCCGCAGCGTCTCGGCCAGCGTCGGAACGCGCAAAACGCGGCCTCCCACATCGATCTCCTCCAGATCG
>JBBSHM010000155.1:0-4016 GCA_038253125.1 Acidimicrobiales bacterium | reverse complement strand
GCGTCGGGCGCCATCGCCGGGGCGGGGGAGGTGCTGCCCTGTGCCCGCAGCGTCGTCACGGCCACCATCGATCGGCGGCGGGACCATCCCGCTGTCGTTGCCGCCACCGCCGGTCGGCCGCTGGTCAGCTTCCCGGCGGGGCTCCTCGGGCTCGTCGAGGTCCCCGACCCGAGCGAGGCGGTCGCCGCCGCCGTCGGTACCCCGAGTGTGGCCGAGGCCGCCGCCCTGCTGGCGGCCGGACCGGGAGCCCGGCTGGTGGTGGGCAAGCAGCGAGGCGCCACGGTCACCGTGGCGGTGGCCGTCGGCGGACGTCCGCCCGGCGACGCCGGGCGGGTGCAGATCGTCGGCCTCGGCCCGGGCCACCCTCGGCACCGCACCCCCACCGCCGTCGCCGCCGTGCGAGGCGCTGACGCCGTCATCGGCTACGGGCCCTACGTCGACGTTGCCGCTGAGCTGCTGCGCCCGGAGCAGCTTGTCGTCCGGTCGGCCATGGGCGCCGAGGCAGAGCGGGCAGGCGCCGCCCTCGCCCTGGCCCGGGCGGGTTGGCGGGTGGCGGTGCTGTCGTCAGGCGATCCCGGGGTCTTCGCCATGGCGTCGGTCACGCTCGAGCTCGCCGGCCCGGTCGACATCGAGGTCGTGGCCGGTATCACCGCTTCGAGCGCCGCCGCCGCCGCCGTCGGCGCTCCCCTGGCCGGGTCCCACGCCGCGCTCAGCCTGTCCGACCTCCTCGTGCCGTGGGCCACGATCGAGGCCCAGCTGCGGGCCACGGCCTCATCCGGGCTGGCCCTAGCCCTGTACAACCCCCGCTCTGCGGGCCGGCCCGACCACCTGGGCCGGGCCCGGGACGTGCTGCTCGAGATCCTCGACCCGGCCACGCCGGTCGCCGTCGTGACGGCCGCCAGTGAGGTCGACGAGCAGGTCGAGTGCACCACCCTCGGCGCCCTCGATCCCACGCTCGCCGGCATGCGCTCCATGGTCATCGTCGGCACCGCCGACACCGTTGTCATGGGCGGTCGCCTCGTCACCCGCCGGCATCACCCGCGCCCGGAGCCGACGCCATGAGCAGCCTGGCCAAGTCAGACCCCTTCGCCCGACTCCGCGGAAGCGACGGTCCGCCTCGCCTTCCCCCGGCTGCTCGCCAGTCGGTTCTGATCACCGACGCGTGCACGGCGTGCGGCGCCTGCCTGGCCACGTGCCCCGAGCACGCGCTGCACCGTGCCCCGAAGCGCCCGACCGTCGACGACGCCGCCTGCACCGCCTGCTGGGCCTGCATCGAGATCTGCCCGGCCGGGGCCATCTTGGAGGTGCGATGATTCCCGTCCACCCGATCGAGGCCGAGAGCTTCCGCATCCTCGCCGGACGGGTCGACCTGGAGCGGTGGCCTCCGCTGGCCCGGGCCGTTGTAGCCCGCGTCATCCACGCCTCGGCCGACATCGGCTACGCCGACACCCTGGTGGTCGACGAGGCGGCGTGCTCGGCCGGCCTGGCCGCACTCCGGTCGGGGGCGCCCGTCGTGGCCGACGTCGAGATGGTCACCGTCGCCACCCGCCGGGCCGGCACGGTCTGCCTGTTGGACGAGGGGCGGGCGCTCCAGGCCCGGCTGAAAGGAGACGAGCCGGATCTGACGGCTTCGGCGGCGGCGATGCGGGTGGCGGCGGAGCGTTGGCCGGTCGGTGCCGTCGTGGTGGTGGGCAACGCCCCTACGGCGCTGGCCGAGGTCGTGCGGCTCGTCAAGGCCAACAGTTTCGTGCCGGCCTTCGTCATCGGCCTGCCCGTCGGGTTCGTCGGCGCCGCCGACGCCAAGGCCGCACTGCGCTCGTGCGGCCTGGCGTCGATCTCCAACGTCGGTGAGCGCGGCGGCAGCGCGGTGGCCGCCGCCGCCCTGAACGCGCTGTGGCGCCGGTGACGCCGGTGACGCCGGTCGTGAACCTGGTGGGCGCCGGCCCCGGCGACCCGTTGCTGCTGACGCGTCGGGCTGCGCAGCTCCTCGGCCACGCCGACGTCGTCGTGCTCGACCGCCGGTCGCTGGACGCCGTCGCCGGCCTCGCCCCGGCGGCGGCCGAGCGCTGCTACGTCGGCCGCACGGCCATCGGGCCGGCCTGGGACACCGAGCGGATCGTCGAGCTCCTGGTCGACCGGGCGGCGGCGGGTCTGAACGTCGTGCGGCTGAAGGGCGGCGACCCGTTCGTCTGCTCGCGGGGTGGTGAGGAGCGGCTCGCCCTGCTCGAGCGGGGCGTGGCCTGCGTCGTCGTCCCCGGCGTGTCGGCTGCCACGGCGGCGCCGCTGGCGGCCGGTGTCGTCCGGGGCCGGACGGTCACGATCATGGCCGGCAACCACGACCCGTGCTACCCGCCGCTCGACCTGGCCCGGCTGGCCGACCCCTTGGCGTCGCTGGTCGTGCTGACCGGGCGGGCCCGCCAGGCCGCCATCGCCACGGCCCTCGTAGCCGCCGGGCTGGAGCCGACGACTCCCGCCACGCTCGTCCACGCCGCCACCAGACCGGACCAGCAGGTGCTCACCACCACCTTGGCCGACCTCGCCACGCGCCACCCGCCCCCGCCCACCACACTGGTCATCGGGCCCGGTGCCTCCCGCTCTGAGGGGCCGCTCGGGCCCGGTGCTTACCGCTCTGAGGGGCCGCTCGGGCCAGGTGCTTACCGCTCTGAGGGGCCGCTCGGGCCACGGGCCTCAGCCGGGCTCCTCGGGCCGACTCCCTCAGGAGGCTGCCGTGCACGTCCCTGACGGCTGGGTCGACCTGCCGACGTCCGCGGGAGCGGCGGCGGTCGCCGCCGTCGCCGTTGCGGTTGCCGGTCGGCGGACGGCCGCCCGTCTGAAGGAGCGGGCCACGGCGCTGCCGGCGGTGCTGGCCGCGTACCTGCTGGTGGCCCAGGTGCCGGCCGTGCCGCTCGGCGTCGGCACCAGCGCCCACCTCATCGGAACCGGTCTGGCCACCACGCTCGTAGGGCCTTCGATCGCCATCGTCTGTGTGGCCACGGTGGTCGTGGTGCAGGCCCTGGTGCTGGCGGATGGAGGGGTCACCGCCATCGGCATCAACCTCCTGTCCAACGGGCCGGTGCCGGCGCTGGTGGCGGCTGGCGTCCTCGCCGCCTGGCGGCGGTGGCCGGGGCGGCGGTCGGACGGCGCCGTCAACCGGCTGCCGACCGCCGCCGGCGTGGCCGCCGCAGTGGCCACCCTGGCCGCGGCGGCCACCACCGCAACGATCCTGGCGGTGGGCGGCACCGATGTGATCCCGCCCGGCACCGTGGCCGCCGTCGTCGGCGGCTCCCACCTCGTAGTCGCCGCCGGCGAGGGACTGATCACCGCGGCTGTCGTGGGCGTTGTGGCCCGCCTGCGCCCCGACCTGCTGTCCAGCGCGGGCTCCGGCCGCCGTCGCCCGAGTTGGGAGGCACGGCGGTGAGCGGGGGACACGCCGCCGCCAGCCAGCCGGGGGAGCGGGTCCTCGGCCCGATCGACCGCCTGGCCCCCCAGGCCAAGCTCATGGGGCTCCTGGGGTTCCTCCTGATCACCGCCGTCACCCCGCCCGCCCGCCCCGGCGTCCTGGTCGCCCAGGGGGCCGTGGCCCTGAGCGTGGCTGCCGCCGCCGCCGTTGAGCCGCGGGCTCTGCTGCGCCGCCTCCTCCTCGACGCCCCGTTGCTCTTCCTAGCCGCCACCTACGCCTTCGCCGGCCACGGGCCCCGCACCAGCATCCTCGGGCTGTCCCTGTCAGCGGCCGGCCTGCGGATCGGTCTCACCGTCCTCGGCAAGGCCACCATCGGGATCATCGCCGTCTCCGCCATTGCCGCCACCACGACGGTCAGCGAGGTTGTGGCCGGCCTGCGCCGCCTCGGCCTCCCAAGATGGTTCTGCGAGCTAGTCGGCCTGTCGGCCCGCCAGGCCGCGGTCCTCGGCGCCGACGTCGAGAGGATGCGGCTGGCCGCCGCCGTGCGCCTCGGCGGCCGTGGCCGCTGGGCCGAGTGGTCCGCCGTCGCCCGTACCCTCGGGACCTCGTTCGTCCG
>JBBSHM010000154.1:0-4042 GCA_038253125.1 Acidimicrobiales bacterium | reverse complement strand
TGTTCTCCAGGACGTAGAACAGGAACATCGTGCGGGTGTCCTGCATGGACTGCCAGACCCTGGTGAGGAACGCGAAGCCGGAGAAGCCGGGGAGGCCCAGGGCGAAGGAGGCCAGGGTGGCGGCGGTGACGCGGGCGTCGCCGGCGTCGAACCGGCCGTGGAGCAGCAGGGTGCTGACGAGCGGCACCGAGACCAGGGCGAGACCTACGCCTGCGGGGACGATCACGGCCAGGATCGTGCGCAGCCCGGTGGCCACCCGCTCGCCGACACCGGCCCCGTCACCGGCCGTCCACCGCTCGGCCATGTCCGGTTGCAGGGCGGTGATGACCGACACGGCGTACACCCCGTGGGGCAGGAGGAAAAAGACCAGGGCCGTCATGTACGCCGAGGCCCCGCCCTCTCTTCCGGCGGCCAGCCGGTAGACCACGAGCAGCGCCGCCTGGTTGGCCACCACCACGCCCAGGGTCCAGCCGGACAGGCCCACCATCCGCCGGATCGACGGGGCCCGCAGGTCCCACGTGACGTGCAGGCCCCCGTGCCGCTCGCCCTGGCGCCCGACGAAGCCGGCGGCCGGCAGGCGGGCCACCTGCACCGCGGCCATGGCCACGACGCCGAGGGTGGTGCCGAGGCCTAGGAAGGCCAGGCCCTTCCCGTCGTGGCGGAAGGCACCCACGTCCAGGCTGCGGGCCACCCGGGGGAGCAGCAGGATCGTGGCGATCACCACCAGGTTGTTGGCCACGGGGGCGAACATCGGGGCGGCGAAGCGGCGGCGGGCGTTCAGCAGGGCGGTGCTGACGGCGATGGCGCCGTAGGCCACCACCTGCAGGGCGAACATCCGCACCAGACCGGTGCCGACGGCCCGCTGGTCGGCCGTGCGGTCGCCGAAGTAGAGGCCGACGATGAACGGGGCGGCGAGCAGAAAGGCCACTGTGGCGGCGACCGACGCGGCGACGGCCAGGGTGACCACCGCCGAGATGTCGTGCCAGGCCGCCTTCGCCTCGGCTCCGCCCCGGTCGACCTGGGCCAGCTGCTGCACGAAGAGCGGGACGAGCGTGGCCGACAGCACGCCGCCGAGCAGCAGCTCGTAGATGATGTTGGGGGTGGTGTTGGCCAGGTTGTAGGTGTCGCTGAGCAGGTTCTGGCCGATGGCGATGGCCAGGGCGATGTTGCGGCCGAAGCCGGTGATGCGTGACAGGGCGGTGCCGGCCGCCATCACACCGGTGGCCCGGGCCAGCGACGGCCGGGCTCTGGTGGCCGTCACCCGGCGTGACGGCGTCGGAGGTGGCTCGGGTGGCGGGGCCGGGTTCGTCGCCTCCGCTCGCGCAGCAGGGTCCGGGCCCACCACAGGGCGAGGAACCCGGCAGCTGTGCCGCTCACGATGATCGCCACCCCGGGGAGGGTGTCGGCCCGCACGATGTACACCGTCTCCTGCAGCACGCGGCTGCCGTCGGGGGTGAGGAGGCGGACCTTGACGGGGAACCCGCCGGACGCCCGCACCCGCACGAGGATCTTCGCCGTCGTGGTCCGACGGTCGAGGACCACCTCGCTGCGGTTGCCGGCCGGGAACTTCAGCTTGTCGCTGTCCAGCTGCAGCAGCACCCGGGCGCTGCGGCCGGTGTCGTTGAAGATGCCGACGGGCAGCTGCCCGGTGCGGGCCGTGAGGTGCAGCGTGCGGCCCTTCGGCATCCGTAGCCCGGCGATGTCGTCTCTGGCCTGATCGGCCAGATCCCGGAGGAGGGTGCGCCGCCGGTCGACCGGTAGGTCGGCCGAGGTGGCCACCAGCAGCCGGCGCTGAAGCTCGGCGGCGCTGGGGGGCCCCGCCTCACCGGCCGTCGCCGGGTCGACCAGCACCTTCTCGTGGATCCTGAGCTGCAGGGCGGCTTCGTTGACCAGCTCACCGATTCCCCGGGCGGAGGCGTCGGGCGGCAGCGGGGCCAGCGTGCGGCCGGCGGAGGCTCCGACCGTGGTCGCAGACCCTCGCAGAGGCCGGGTCGTTGACGTCGGGCGGCCCGGAGGTGGCGGTGGCTCGAGGGGCCGGGCGAATCCGGTGGCCAGGTCGACGGGGCGCAGCACGGGGCTCTGGGCCAGGCCGGTGAGCAGCTCGGTGAGAAAGGCGCTGGTCGGGGTGAACCCCCGGGGGGCGACGACGGTGGCCACCCCCCGGTCGAGCGGGGCGTCCGGCGGCGTGTCGCCCTGGTCGGCGGGCAGGGTGGCGATCGCCGCCAGGTCGGCCAGGAGCTGGTGGGCGGCGAGCGGCTGGTCGAGCGGTGGGGCCCGCCCGTCCAGGTGGGCGGCCAGCGCGCCGTCGGCCACCAGGGCCGTGGCCGTGACCCCGCCGCCGCTCACCGCCAGGGGGTGAAGGGGCGCCGGCACGTCCGGGCCGGTGGGGCCGAGAGCGCTCTGGGGCAGCAGCAGCCTGTCCGAGCCGGCGGCCACCACCTGGGCCAGCGCCGGCCCGTCCAAGGGCTCGTCGGCCAGCCAGGTCCCCTGGATGGCGTCTCGGCCGAGCACCGCCTGGATCGCCTCCCGCCCGGCCTGAAGCTGTTCGGGCAGCATGGGCGCGGCGGCCGGGCCGAGGCCGGGCACGTCGAGGGGAACGTAGGGGCGGCCCAGCAGCTCACGACCGGCCACGCCCTTCTGAAGGGCGGCGGCGGTGGTCGGGGCCGAGGCGGCCAGCGACGAGAGCACCTCGGGTGTGGGGGCGATCGTCAGCGGGACCTGGGGTGCGATGCTCAGGCCCATGGCGGCATCGGCCAGGGCCGAGGTGCCGGCCGGCGGCCCGGCCGGGGGGCCGCCGAGCCCGGTTGAGGGCGGCGCCGACAGCGGCAGGACGACGGCGGCGCCGAGGCGGCTGCCGTCAGAGGGCGCCTTCACCGCCAGCAGGTGGGTGGTGATGCGCTGCAACGTGTCGCCGCCCCCGAGCTGGCGCAGCTCTACCTGGACGGGGTAGATGCCCGCCTGGCTCAAGGTGGCCCGGCTCGGGTCGGGCGGATCCTTCGGGTCGCGGGTGGGCACGGTGACGGTCAGTGTGCCGTCGACCGTCGCCGCCACCTCGGGAAGCGGCACGGCCAGGACCGAGCGGGGCCAGATGGGTGACCTCAGGCCTTCGCCGAGGGCGGTGCGGGCCAGCTCGACCCGGCTCCTCACCGCCGGGTGCACGGTGACGGCGAGCTCGGTCGACGCCGGATCGCTCACGTCGGTGACCCGCAGCCCGATCGACAGCGTCCCCCCCGGCACCACCCAAGGCGTCTGGCTGACCAGGCGCAGCTGGCCCCCAGCCGCCGCGGCCGGCGCCGCCGAGGCGCCCAGGGCGAAACCGGTCATGAGGGCGAGCCCGGCCACGATCCGCAGCACGAGCCCGGTGGCCCGGGCGGCCCGCCGCGACTCCAGCACGCCACTCACGGAACCTCGACCGTAGCCCTCGTCCCCTGCGCCCGGCGGGCGGCGGGGACCCGTACCACTGGGTGTTCGGCCACGAGGGGGTGGCAGTCGACGCGGCCCGAACCTGCTGATTCGACGGTGACGGTCCCGTGGTGGACTCGCACCGTGAAGCGAGGGCCGTCTCGTCGCAGCCGGACCTGGTAGGAGGCCTTGAGGTTGCCGGTGGTCTTCGGGTTGGTGGGCCGGGGGCATCATCGAGGTTGTGCCCCGCAGCATCAGGTGGGCTTCGGGACGGCCCAGCGGGTTGCGCCCGGGCCTTCCGGCTGCTCGGTCGCCGCACCCTGCGCCGGGCCCCCGCCGATCAACGCAGGTCGTGTGAGGCCGAGGGCGTGGCCGGCTGCTGAGGCGGGCTCACAGCCCCTGGGGCATGGGACGGCTGGCGTGGCGGCGGCCCACCAGCTGTTGGTCGGCGAGGCCGACCACCGTCTCGGAGTCGTCGGAGTCCTCCAGGTAGGTCGCTGCACCCCAGCTGAAGGACGGGGACCCGCCGGCCTGGATGCGGCAGATGACCTCGGCGACGACCGGCTTCGGTGTCTCCGGGAGCAGGATCACGAACTCGTCGCCTCCCACCCGGTAGGCGCCGTCGCTGAGGCGCAGCGCG
>JBBSHM010000153.1:0-4056 GCA_038253125.1 Acidimicrobiales bacterium | reverse complement strand
CGCCTGCACTCAGGTGATGTGTCGCTGTACTCGGCGGTGCAGGAGCAGGTCGACTGGTGCGAGGCGAACGGTCGGGCCTGGGAGGTGGTGCCTGGTGTCGGTTCGTTGGCCGCCGCCTCGGCGCTGGTCGGCCGCGAGCTCACCGTGCCAGGGGTGGCGCAGTCGGTCATCGTCACCCGCCTGGCCGGCCGGACGGCGGCGTCAATGCCGGCGGGCCAGACGGTCGCCGGCTTCGCCCGGCACGGCACCACGCTGGCGGTGTACCTGTCAGCGGCCCGGCCGGACGAGCTACAGGCGCAGCTGCTGGCCGGCGGCGACGGCTACGCCCCCGACACCCCGGCCGCCCTCGTGGTCCGGGCGTCGTGGCCCGACGAGCGCGTTCACCACACGACCGTGGGCGGGCTCGCCCAGGTGATGCGCGCTGACGGCGCCCGGGTCAGCGCCCTGGTGCTCGTGGGGCCGGCCCTGGCGGGCGCCGCCCCCCGCTGCCGCCTCTACGACCCCGAATATGCCCACGCCCACCGCCGGCGCTCGCAGACCGGATCGACCGAGGGGCGGCCGACGACGCCCCGGGCCGCGTCGCAAGATGCCCCGCGACTGCCGATCGTGACGCCGGGACGGCAGTGATCGTCGCTCTGGTGGGGGCGGGCCCTGGAGACCCCGACCTCATGACGCTTCGGGCCACGGATCTGCTGGCGCGAGCCGCCGTGGTCATCGCCGACGCCTCCGTCCTGCACCTGGCGAACCGCTTCGCCCCCCGCGCCGTGCGGGTGGCCGTACCCGACGACGAGCCCGCCGTCGAGCTTCTCCTGAGCCGAGCTCGTGGGCCGGAGCTCCTGCTGGTCCGCCTGTACACCGGAGACCCCTGGCTGCACCCGGCCCACGCTCTCGAGCTGGCGGGCCTCAACGGGGCTGGCATCGCCAACGAGGCGGTGGCCGGGGTGGCGGTCGAGCTGGCCGTACCCGCCCTGTCGGGCATCTCCGCTCACGTGCGCCACCTCGCCGTCACCTGCACCATCGGGCCGGCCGACGAGATGCCGCCGGCTGTCGACCCGGCCCGCACACTCCTCGTCCTGAGCCACAACGGTGCGGCGGCGGCGAGCCGTCTGGCGAGCACCGGCGAATCGAGCATTCCGGCTGCCATCGTCAGGTTGGATCTGGCGACCCCGGCCGAGGCAGGTGACCCCGGTTCCGACGCCGCTGATGTTGCTGTCTGCGCTGGTGGGCCAGCTGCGGCTGGATGGGCCGGAGGGGCGGACCCGGCTGACGCCGGTCAGCTGGGCGGCGTCGTGCGGGGGACGCTTGCGGAGGTGGGCCGCATCGCCGGTCCGACCGGTCCGTCGATCCTCGTCGTCGGCGCGGTGGCCGGGCCGGTCACCCCGGGCGAGAGGCGGCACTCAGGCCCTGACCGGACCCGGGGCAGGAGCCGGTGATGGCTGGCACCGTCGAGCCGCCCATGGCCCCGGAGGTGGCCGCCGCTGGAGGGCTGCGGACCGGGTGGACCACCGGGACCTGCGCCGCCGCCGCCGCCAAGGCGGCGCTGATCGAGCTGGTCACCGGAGCGGCTCCGCTCGAGGTGGAGGTCGGGCTCCCCGGCGGCCGGCGGGTGGCCTTCGGTGTCGAGGCCGAAGCGCGGCGCCGGTGCGTGGTGGTGAAGGACGCCGGCGACGACCCCGACTGCACCGACGGCGCCCGCATGACTGCCGAGGTGGCCTTCGCCCGAGGGGCGACAGCGACCGGCCACCGGTCACGTGTCGAGGAGGGGCCGCCCCCGGCAGAAACGTTTCGGTCGGGTCCGGTCGGCACGGTTCTGCTCGGCGGGGTGGGGATCGGCACCGTGACCAAGCCGGGCCTGGGGCTCCCGGTCGGCGAGGCTTCGATAACCCCCGTCCCCCGGCGCATGATCGCCGCCGCCCTGGCCGAGGTCGATCCCCGGCCGGTGGTCGTGACGTTCTCGGTGCCGGGCGGCGAGGCGATGGCGGCCAAGACCTCGAACGCCCGTCTCGGCATCGTCGGCGGCATCTCCATCCTGGGCACCACCGGCGTGGTCAAGCCGTTCTCCACCGCCGCCTACCGGGCGTCGGTGGTGCAGCAGATCGACGTGGCCGCCGCCCAGGGAGCCGATGTGATCGTGCTCAGCACCGGCACCCGGTCCGACGCCTTCGCCCAGGCGGCGCTGCCGCAGCTGCCCCCGGTGTGCTTCGTCGAGGTCGGTGACTTCACGGGCATCGCCCTGCGGCGCGCCGCCAGCCGGGGCCTGCGGCGCGTGGTCTGGGTGGGGATGGTCGGCAAGATCACCAAGCTGGCCGCCGGCGTGATGATGACCCACTACCGGCGCAGCGCCGTCGACACCGGCATCCTGGCCACCGTGGCCCGCCAGGCCGGCGCGCCCGCGGCCGTGGTCGCCGCCGCCACCGAGACCAGCACGGCCCGCCACTTCTACGAGACCTGCACGGCCGCCGGCGCCGTCGAGCCGTTGCGCCTGTTGTGCGTGCGGGCGGCGTCAGCCTGTCGGGCCCACGTCGGCGGCGCCCTTGACGTCGACGTCGTCTGCGTCGACTTCGACGGCGCCATCGAGGTGGCCCGTGGCTGAGGCTGCGAGCCCGGTCGTGCACGTCGTCGGCCTGCTGGGCGGCCGTCCCGTCGGCGCCGTAGCCGAGGAGGCCGTGCGGACGGCGGCGCTGGTGGCCGGCGGTCATGACCAGCTGGCGGGCGTGGCGGACCTGGTGGCGGCCGGCGCCCGCACGGTCGTGGTCGGCGGCGGGCTGGGGGCCCTCGACGAGGTGGCCGCGTCCACCGGGCCGGCGTGCGTGCTGGCCTCCGGCGACCCCGGCTTCTTCGGTGTGCTGCGGCCGTTGGCCGCCCGCGTCGGCGCCGACCGGGTCAGCGTGCACCCGGCGCCGTCGTCGGTGTCCGTCGCCTTCGCCCGCCTCGGTCTGGCCTGGGACCAGGCCGTGGTGCAATCGTGCCACCGGGGCGGCGCCGCCCGGGCGGCGGCCGAGGTGGCGGGGGCGCCGGTGGCCGCCGTCATCTGTGGTCCCGACGCCCCGCCCCAGGCGGTGGGAGCCGCCCTCGTCACCCTCGGCGCCTTCCACCAGACGGTGGCGGTGGCCACCCGCCTCGGCGAGCCGGGCGAGCAGGTGCATCGCTGCGCCGACGTGGCCGCCCTGGCCGCCGGCCGTTTCGATCCCCGCTCGGTTGTGGTCCTGGCCCATCCGGCAGTGGCGCAGGTCGAACCCGCGGGCCGACCGGGCGGCCGGCCGGTCGAGGCGTTCACCCACCGGGCCTCGATGATCACCAAGGCCGAGGTCCGCTCAATCGTCCTCGGCAAGCTCGACGTGCCGGCGTCGGGGGTTCTGTGGGACGTCGGCGCCGGCAGTGGAAGCGTGGCCATCGAGGCGGCCCTGGCCGCCCCCGGGCTGAGGGTGATCGCCGTCGAGCGCAACGCCGACGACGCCGCCCGGGTGCTGGCCAACGCCGCCGCCCTGGGCGCGATCGTCGAGGTGGTCGAAGGCTCGGCGCCCGAGGCCCTCTCCTGCCTGCCCGCTCCCGACCGGGTCTTCGTCGGCGGCGGCGGTCTCGGCGTGCTGGGCGCCTGCCATCGCGCCCTGCGTCCCGGGGGTCGCCTGGTCGCCACCTTCGCGGCCGTCGACCGGGCGGCCGAGGCCCACCGCCTCCTCGGCTCCCTCGTGCAGGTGGGCGTCGACCGGGCCGAGGTGCTGCCCGACGGTGGCATCCGCTTCGCCGCCGACAACCCGGTCTTCGTGGCCTGGGGCGACCGCCCGTGGCAGCCCCGCCCGTGGCCCGCCGGCCGGGTGGCGGTCGGCATCGGCTGCTCATCCACGGCCAGAGCCGAAGAGGTCACGGCCGCGGTGGCCGGCGCCCTGGCCGACGCCGTCGCCACCGGCGCCATCGCCGGGGACGTCGCGTCGGGCGCCATCGCCGGGGCGGGGGAGGTGCTGCCCTGTGCCCGCAGCGTCGTCACGGCCACCATCGATCGGCGGCGGGACCATCCCGCTGTCGTTGCCGCCACCGCCGGTCGGCCGCTGGTCAGCT
>JBBSHM010000152.1:0-4067 GCA_038253125.1 Acidimicrobiales bacterium | reverse complement strand
TGGTCAAGGTACCCGAAGGTGGACTTGGCCGACCCGTGCCGGTGGTAGTTGCACCATCCCCGCAGGACCGGGTTGAGCCGGCCCAGCAGTTCGTCGAGCGTCATCTGCGACGCCCTCCGAGTGAGCGCCCGCACCTTGTCGCAGGCGGCCCTGAGGGCCTTCTTCGACGGGTAGGTGTAGACGTACTTCTTGGCCGTGCCTGCCTTGAGCCTGCGCTGGATGTGCATACCCAGGAAGTCAAAGCCTCGGTCGATGTGGACGACAACCGTCTTCTCCTCCGACAGGCGCAGGCCCATCGGGGCGAGGACCGCCGCTGCCTCCTCCCGCAGGCGTTCGGCGTCGGTGCGGTCCCCGGCCACCAGCACCACCCAATCGTCCGCGTAACGGACGAGTCGGTAGTTGGCCAGGCCCTTGCGCCGTCGCTGCTCGCGAGCGTGAGAGTCGCCCATCGCCGCCCAGGCCGCGGCGAAGTGCTCGTCGAGGACCGAAAGGGCGATGTTGGACAACAGCGGAGAAAGGATGCCGCCCTGCGGGGTGCCGGTGACCGTGTCCCGTTCGACGCCATCCTCGGAGAGGATGCCCGCCTTCAGGAACGCCTTCACCAGCCCCAGGACACGCCTGTCCCCGATCCGAGCCCGCACTCGCTCTAACAATGCCGAGTGCGAAATCTCGTCGAAGCACGATTTGATGTCGCCTTCCAGCACCCACTCATAAGAGCGAGCGCCAAAGAAGCGAATCTCCTCGATGGCGTCCTGAGCCCGGCGTCCGGGGCGGAAGCCATACGAGCATGGCTGGAAGTCCGCCTCGAAAATGGGCTCGAGCACCAGCAGCAAGGCTGCTTGGATCGTTCGGTCGCGAGCGGTTGGTATACCTAGTCTCCGGCGCTTGGTGCTGCCGGGCTTCGGTATGAGTCGCTCGCGAACGGGCATGGGTTGGAACCGCCGAGCCTTGAGCTCGTCTCGCAGCTCGGTGAGGAACCTCTCCTTGCCGAAGACGATGGAGCCAGGCTTCACCCCATCGACACCGGCCGACCGTGCGCCCCGGTTCCCCCGCACCCGCTCCCATGCAACGACCAGGAAGGCGGGGTCAGCGACCAGGTTGTAGAGGTCGTCAAAGCAGCGACCGGGATCATCGGTCGCCCATTGGTGCAGCTTCGCCTGGATCCCCAGTACCCGTTGCTCGGCCTCGTAGAGGTCGGGCCACGGTGCGTCGGTGTTCACCGGCGGCCTCCTGGCATGCCAGCCCTTCCACTGCGGGCTTGCTGGCTCCCTTCGCCATGCGGCCGGCTTTCCCGGCCTCGGACTACTACGGAGCCTCCGTCCCGTCCCGACGCCATCAGCCGACAGCGGGCCTTCCCGTCACCAACCTGGCGGGCTGGCGAGAAGGGGGGCGCCGGGCGGTTCCCACGTTCACCGGATACCGATCGGCGGGGTCGGTGCCCAGCTCTGCCCCTGCGGCATCGCCACGGGTACGCCGCAGTTCTTCCCCGTGGCCTCCCGGTCGGCCCCGATGGGCCGACCCAGGAGTCGCCCACCGACATCGTGGGCGTGCACCGCGACCCAGCCCACATCCACCAGGTTTGAGCTGGCACGACTCTTGAGGGGCTTTGGCGCTGGTTTCTCTCGTACACCTTTCCGCCTTGCATGCCGGACCCGAGCCGTCTGGCAGTGCCGGCCCGTCCCGTCGTTGTCAGGGCTGCTTGCCGCCTTCCCCTGCGCTTCCAGGTTGGGCTGCCCTCAGCTTCATCGACCTGCTGCGACAGGCCGAAGATGAAGGTCTCTCACCTCCATTCGGTTATCTGGCGCCTCGTGGCGCTCGTCGGTGAAGTCGTGGACGATCTCGGCGGTGTCGGGGTCGACGGCCTGGAACACCTGCATCAGCCGGCGGGCACCATCGGCCGATGGGGCGAGGAGCCACACCGGGTTGTGGGGGCCGAAGACCTCGCCGGTGGCAGGCAGTGCCGCATACCGGCCGAACACCTCGCGCAGCCAGTGGCGGTCGTCGTGGGCGGGGTTGGCCGCCAGGTAGGCGCTGCGGTGGTCGAGGGCGATGGCCCGCCGGGGCCCGGTGCCGGCGAGGAGTGGCTCGGCCACGAGGGCGTTGTCCTCGCAGAAGCGCACGAACACGGCACCGAGCACCCAGGCGACAGCGACCTGAGCGAAGAGGCCCTCGGCCCACTCCGCCTTCGCCAGCGCGGTGCGGCCGGTGGCGGTGGCCCGGGCGTGCTCGGCGTCGACCACCCCGGCGACGTCACCGTCGTGGCCGGCGCTGAGCCGGAGGTCGTCCACCAGGGCGCGCACGAGCGATTTGGCGTCGGCCAGCAGCCGCCCAGCGTTGATCACGGTGCCGCTCCCACCGCCGCGGTGGTGCCCTGGACGTTGAGCAACCACGGGTCGGGCAGCACCAGGCGCTCGGCCAGGCTGGTGGTGGGCACGGCCTGGCCGGCGATGGTGGGCAGCGCGTCGGGGTCGTCGGCGGGCACGAGGACCCAGAGGATGCGCAGCGTCTGGCCCGGCTCGGGGTGGCGGGTGACCCGCTCGCGCAGGTCGTCGAGCAGGCCGAGGGCCCCGTAACGGGCGAACAGGCCGGGACAGGTGAGCAGCACGTGCTCGTGGTCGCCCAGCACGGCGGCCCGCACCGGTTGCAGGGCGTCCCGCACGACGGTGAGCAGGCGGGACCAGCGCTCGCCGTTGGGCCCGGCGGCATCGGTAGCCAGGATCGCCGTGTCCCAGCGGATCCCCTTGGCCTCGGCGTGGCGACGCATGGCGCCGATCACCAGGGCGTCGGCGCTCACCGGCGTGGCGCCGAGCCGGACCAGGTTCTCCACCGCGATCTGGTGCTTGCTCGGCCGCACGGTGAAGACCAGGTAGCCGCCGTTGGCGGCGTGACGGCGCAGGCGCTCGTCGACCATCTCGGCCTCGGCCCGGTCCTCGTCCGACACGTCGGCGGCGGCCCCGGTCGCGAACCGCGAGATGGAGGACGAGCGGACGGAGGCGCGGGAGGGCGCCGGCGGGCGCCGCACGCCGAACCCCGGCGCCAGCGGGGCGCCGGTGGGCCCCGGTCCGCCCGGGATCCACTCGAGGCCCATCACGTCACGGAGCAGGTCATCGAGGGCCGGGCGTTCGGGCAGCGGCTCGGCGGCGGGGAAGCGGGTGCGGACCCGGGTGCGCACGTCGTCCTCCGACAACGTGCCGGCGCCCAACAGGGCGGCGCGGGCCAGCCCCACGGCGCGCGCCGACGCCAGCCCCCGCGGGTAGACCTCGAGGCGGCCCGACGTGGCCGCGGTGGCGCTGGCGGCCGTTGCCAGGCGCACCAGGCGGTGGTCGCCGAGAGGCGTGAGGCCGGCCGGCACGGGGACCTGGCGGAACCGGGCGAGGGCGGCCGCCGGTGTGGGGAGCGGATCGGCGACCGCGAACTGGTCGGCCACCACGCCGAGGCTGGCGGCGTAGTCGGCCAGCTCCTCGCCGTCGAGCACCTCGCTGCGCAGGGCCACCACCGCCGAGGCGCCGCCGCCGAGGCGCCGCCACGTGAACCGGTTGCCCTCGCGGACGGCTTCGGTCTCGAGGGCGGCGCGCACCACGGCGCGGGCCCGCCGGAGGCGGTCGGGCCCGGTGGCGGTGGAACCCCGCTGGGCCAGCAGTGCCAGGGCGGCCTCGTCGGCGGGCAGCACCCCTCCCGCCTTGTCGAGCACGGCGGCCAGGTCGTGGCGCACCTGGGTCACGCCGGGTTGCTTGGCCCAGCGGTTGCGGGCCCGCCCGAGGAGATCGTCGTACCCCGCCCGGTTGAGGCCGTGACGGGCCGACAGGTCGGCGGCGCCCGGCCAGGCCAGCGGGCTCGGCGCGCCGGCGCTGGCGTCGACGGCGAGGTCGAGGGGGAGGCGGGGGTCGCCGGTTGACTCCAGTCCGAGCAGCAGGGCCAGTTGCGGGGCGTCGGCCTGGGCCTGGGGCGTGGTGGGCCGGGGAACGAGCTGGGCCGCCAGCCGGTCGATGCGGGCGGCCGGGTCGGCGACGTCGGCGTCGACGCGGGCCCGCAGCCGACCCACCGCTTCCAGCACCTCGCGGCGCACC
>JBBSHM010000151.1:0-4079 GCA_038253125.1 Acidimicrobiales bacterium | reverse complement strand
GGGGTGTGCGCCACGTCGAGGGCCACGCGGCCGTCGACCACCACCGGCCGCTCGAGGGGCGGTTCGCCGACCAGGCCGGCGATCTCGTCGAGCACCCCCCGGGGTTCGCTGACGAGGCGCTCGTAGGTGACCACCAGCGAGCGGTCGGGGCCCACCTGCCGGCGGAGCGCAGTCGCCGCCAGGTGGCGGACGAGCCAGCCGGCCGATCCCGCCACGCCTTGTCGGGCGTGCAGCCCGGCCCTGTCACCCGACCGGCGCAGCGCCGAGTGGACGGTTCCCCGAGGATCCCGCACCAGCTCGACGAAGTAGGGGTCCACATCCCCCATGCGGCTCACGAGGACGGCGTCGGCCGGCAGCTTCGAGGTGTCGACCAGCACCCGTGCCCCCGTGGCCTCGGCCAGCGCCACGTAGGTCGCGGCCAGGAGGGATTCGTAGGGCTGGACGGCCGGCCCGCCGGTCCGCCCGCCTCCCCGGGACAGCTGCCAGGCCCGCAGCGACGACCGCCGGTCGGGAGCGGCCGCCTCCTGCCAGCGCTGGGCCTGGACGGCGTCGGTGGCTGCGAGGACCTTGGGCAGGACGGCCGACCACACCTCGCACGTCTCGTAGCTCTTCCCGCAGCCGCAGCGGCGACCCTCGGGCAGGCCGACCTGCCACAGCTTGCGCAGCTCGCCCAAAAAGGCGAACCCGGGCACCTGGCCCATCACGCGCCCGGCAATCGTCGTGCCGCCGCGCTGGGTGCCGAGCACGTAGAGGACCTTCGGTGGCCGGCGGGTGTCGGGACCGGCGGTGGACGACGCGCTCAGGCTGGTCGTCATCGATTGGGCAGAAAGGCACGGAGGACCGAGATCCGGTAGCCGAGGCGCCGGCGGGCGAGCACGTTGAGGGCCACGTTCCGCAGGACCACGGCGCCGGCGTTGGCGGCCGCCGCCCCGGCGATGCCCAGCCACGGGATGAGCACGAGGTACCCAGCAATGGTGATGCCGCCGACGATGACGTAGACGACGGTGGTGATGTTCTGCTGGCCCGTCATGTTCATCAGCCATCCCACCGCCCCCGAGCTGACGCTCACCAGCTGGCCGACGGCGATGATCGCCAGGACGGTGGCGCCGCCTGAGAACCCCTTTCCGAAGACCGACAGGAGCGGCCGGGCGAAAACCCCGAGGACGATGGTCAGCGCGAGGCTCGGGAGGAAGAGCAGGCGTACTGACCGAAGGACGACCTCCTCGACCTCGGCTCGGCGGTCCGACCAGTACAGGCGGGAGATGCGGGGGGCCAGCGACGAGGCCATGGCCGTTTCGAGGATGTTGACGACGGTGCCGGCCCGTAAGGCCACCGCATAGATGCCCGCATCGCGGGGCGAGCGCAGGAGCCCCACCATGACGATGTCGAGGCGGGAGAACACCACGTACACGACGTTCGAGCCGAAGATGGGGAGGGTCACCCTGGCCCACTCCCTCGTGGCGTAGGCGGGCGGGGCGGCCTTGACCTCGGCCGGCACGGTTCTTCGGAGCCACCAGGCCTGGACGACGATGGTCGCCAGGTACGACCCGCCGGTGAGGAGCAGCGCCTCGGTGACCGTCGGCTTGCGCCCCGCGGCGTAGAGGGCGGCTACGGCGCCGATCAGTAGCACGGGCTGGAGGACGAGCCAGGGGAAGAAGGCCCGGAAGATCCGCTCGTAGGCCCGGGTCATGGCCTGCTGCAGCTCGATCAGCGAGGAGACCGGGACAAGGGCCAGGGCGATGACCAAGGTCACGGTCCCGGTCGACCAGCCGCTGACACCGAGGATGATCGCTGACGCCGCGGCCGCCACGAGCGCGCCGACCACCAAGGCGACCTGGCGGAACCGGCGGAGGACGCCGGCGGCCAGCGACCACCGCTCCTGCACGGAGTACTCGGGGAGGAGGCGGAGCGAGCTGCTGGCCCCGCCCAGGTGGCAGACGCTGCCGCCCAGCCGGGACCATGTGAGGGCGTAGGTGAAGGTGCCGAACTGCTCGACGCCGAGGGCCCGGGCGAAGAGCACCTGGATCCCGTATTGCAGAGCGATGCCGCTGCTCTGGAGCACGAAGGACGTCGAGCCGCCCCGGCGCAGGGTCCGTCGGCTCGACAGGGCGGCGCCGGCCGCCCCTTCGGCTTCCGGAGTCGCCGCGCCGTCCGCCGCCGGCGTGCCGGCCGCTCCGGACCGGGCGCCGGCCTGGCGGCGGGCCAGGGGGCTGCGGCTCACCCTTCGAGGCTACGAGCGCGTGGCGACGGCGAGAAGCTCCGCATGCTGTAGCCGTGGCGGTTGGCGTCGGCCTCGTAGCGGCGGACGAGGAGATCGGCGTAGGGCCGGTAGACGGGGTTGGTCGACCGGCGCTCCCATTCCCTGCGGTAGCGGTCGCTGCGCCCGGTGCTGACCTCCGCGGTGACGACCTCCGGGGAGGAGGCGAGCGCGAGGAACCCGAGCAGCTCCTCCACCGACCGCTGGGGCTCGCAGAGCAGGTCCTCGTACCGGAGGGTCAGGAGCCTGCGGATGTGCGGAGCGTCGGCCGAGAAGGTGTCGTGGCAGGCGAACCAGTGGCGGAGGAGCGACCACACCGGCTGCCGGCCCACCCGCTTGCGTTCGGCCAGGGCCACCTCGAGGGGATGGCGCATGATCACCACGAAGCGGGCATCGGGGAACAGGCTCTGCAGGAAGCGCATCCGCATGAGGTTGGGTGGTGATTTCTCGGCCAGCACCGGCCGGCTCAGGTCCCAGTGGGGCCCCCACTGCTCGAGGAGCCTCGCCGCCTTGGTCTCGGCGACGTCCGGGGCCTCCTCCACCATGTGCGCCCCGGGCGAGAAGCCGAAGCGGCCCTCTCCGCCCAGCGCCTTGGCCGGCGGGTAGACGCTCTGGAGGTGCTGGCCCTCGTCCTCGTGCACGCCCGTACTTGCGAAGCCGCTCACCATCGGATGGTCGCGCAGCAGGCGGGAGAGGAGGCTCGTCCCGCTCCGGTGCAGCCCTCCGATGAACACCATCATGGGCGGGCCAGCCTCTGGTGACGTTCTCGCTTCGGGACGGCCGAGATCCACAGTGCTGCAACCTCGCGCTCGTCGGATGCGGTCGCCGCAACCTAGCATTCCCAGGCTTGGGAGCTCCTGTGCGTGGCGGGCCGGGAACCAGGCGACGGCGGGTCGTCCTAGTCACCAACGGCCTGACCTACGGCGGGGCCGAGACGCAGCTCCTGCGCCTGGCCGGGCTGCTCCGCGAGCACGGCGACGAGGTCGGCCTCCTGTCCATCCTTCCCACCGAGGCCTATGCCGACGAGGTCGCAGCCCTCGGGATCCCGCTCGCCCACCTCGACGTCGGGCCGGTGGCCAAGGGCCCGTCCGCCATCCAGGCCGGTGCCCGGGTGCTGCGGGCCTGGCGCCCCGACGCCCTCGTCAGCTTCGTCTACCAGGCCAACGTCCTCGGCCGGCTGGCCGGTCGCCTGGCCGGCGTCCCGGTCGTGATCTCCTCGGTGCGCAACGAGCGCTTCGGGGGCCGGGGGCGCGAACTCGTCCTGCGGGCCACCGACCGGCTGAGCACCATCACCACCACCAACTCCCAGGCGGCGGCGGAGAGGCTGGTGGCCCGTGGGATCGTGCCCCGTGGCCGCCTCGTCGTCATCCCCAACGGGTTGGATCCCGCGCCGTTCCAGGAAGCGAGCGCCCGGCGGGCAGCGATCCGGGCTGGGCTCGGCCTGGCCGACGGCCGGTTCGTGTGGCTCGCCGCCGGACGGCTCGAACCCCAGAAGGACTACCCCACGCTTCTCGACGCCCTCGCTCGGTGCGCAGGGCCCGGGCCTGAGCACTGCCTCCTGGTGGCTGGCCAGGGACGCCTGCGGCCGGACCTCGAGCGCCTGACAGTCCAGCTGGGGATGGCTGACCGGGTGCGTTTCCTGGGGGTGCGGTCCGACATCCCGGAGCTGGTGGCGGCCTGTGACGGCGTCGTGCTGTCCTCATGCTTCGAGGGGCTGCCCAACGTGGTCATGGAAGCCATGGCCGGTGCCCGGCCCGTCGTCGCCACCCGGGTCGGTGGGACGCCCGAGCTGGTGGAGCAGGGCGCCAGCGGCCTCCTGGTG
>JBBSHM010000150.1:0-4125 GCA_038253125.1 Acidimicrobiales bacterium | reverse complement strand
TCGTACCGGGGCTGGCCGGTCGAACCCGGTCCTCGCCGCTGGGCGAGCTGTGGGAGCTTTCGACGCTTACGACCACCCTGGTCGGCGACGACCACGAGCGCGACATGGCCAGGCTGGCGGAGCGGATCGACAGCGGCGCCGCCCGCTTCCTCGACCAGACCTCGGCGGCGCGTCGGCCGACGATCCGTGCCCGTGGCTGGTGGAGGGCACGGAGGTGCCCATGGTGGCGCTCACCTGCCACCTCCTGAACGAGACCGTGGTGCACGGCTACGACATCGCCCGGGCGGTGGGCCTGCCCTGGCTCATCGACCCGTCCCACGCCGCGCTGATCTTCCAGGGCTTCCTGCTGGAGCTGTTCCAGGCCCTCCCGCCCCGCACGTTCGTGATCCAGGAGAAGGCCGCCGACCTCCGGGCCCGCTACGAGGTGCGCCTGCGGGGCGCCGGCCGCTTCCTCGTGGTGTTCGACGACGGATCCATGACCGTCGAGGCACCGTCCTCCCGCCGGGTCGACTGCCACCTCTCGGCCGACCCCGTCGCCTTCCTGCTCGTGGCGTGGGCCCGCACCAATCAGTGGCGGGCCATCTCCAAGGGCCAGCTGGTGGCGTGGGGCCGGCGTCCCTGGCTGGGAGTGCAGCTGCGGGGGTTCCTGCGCAGCCCCTGAGCCGGCCTCGTACCTGGGGCTCTCGAACTTCGCCTACCTAAGTCCCCCCTTGACATTGAAGCCGACTTGAAGGCTTAGGGTTGGGTTCGTGGAAGATCGAATGCTGCGGATCGGCGAGCTGAGCGCCCGTCACGGACTGAGCACGGCCACCGTCCGCTACTACGAGAGCCTTGGCCTGCTGGGCGAGGCCGAGCGCTCTCCCAGCGGGTACCGGCTGTTCAACAGCGACGACGAGGAGCGACTGCGCTTCATCCTGCGGGCCAAGGCGCTCGACCTGAGCCTCGACGAGATCCGGTCCCTGCTCGACGCCTGGCACCAGGGCAGCTGCCAGGAGACCCGAACCAGCCTCCGCCACCTCGTCGCCCACAAGATCCAGGAGGCCCGCACCCGGGCCCGGGAGGCCGAGGCCTTCGCCGGCCAGCTCACCCACGTGTACAACAGCCTGGGCCAGGAGGCGACGGGCGCACCGGGGGCGTGCCGGTGCATCCCCGACCTGCCGGCCGCCGAGACCATCGACCTCGCCGCCGAGATCGCTCTCATCGAGAGCTCGTTCTGCGGGTGCGGCGCCCGGCTGGACGAGGCGGCCGCCGGCGAGACCTGCGCCTGCGGCTGCTGCGCCCCCTCCACCACCGTCTCCCTCGGGACCAAGCCCGACACCATCACCAGAGAGGGGGTGAGAACACATTGACCACCACCGACACGACCACCGACGTGACCGGCCGGCCGGCGAGCAGCACCTGCTCGTGCGGCTGCGCCAGCCCAGCCGACAGGACCGCCGACGAGGCCACGCCGAGCAGCACCTGCTCGTGCGGCACCGGCGACTCGGCCGGCTGCGGCCCCGACTGCGGCTGCGGCTCCACCAGCTGAGCGGCCCAGCACGGTGGCCGGTGGGACCGGTCAGGGATCCTCGGAGCTCCGAGGCTGACCTGGCGCGTCCCACCGGCCGCCTGAGGCGCAAACCCCGCGGTCCGGTCCGCTACGGAGCGATGAGCCCGAGGGCCGCCTCGAGGCCCAGCCGCCCGGCAGCAACCTCCTTCAACGGCTCGAGGCAGCGGTCGACGATCAGCACGTTGTCATGGACCAGGGCCTTGGCCGCGGCGGGACCCAGCTGGGGCGCCTCACCCGTCACCACCAACGACGTCCGCAGCCGCACCCCACCCGATGCGGTGTCCAGGGCGAACGAGCCGGTGGTCAGGTCCCAGTTGGCGCAGGCGACCAGCAGGGCCATCGGCCCGGCCAGGTCCTGGGGTATCTCCACGGGCAGCAGCGAGTCGAACACCACCCGGCCCTCGGCCTCGAAGGCGCGCCCCTGGCAGCTCCACTCGGTGGTGGCGTTGGCGCAGCGGGTCTCGACCGTCGGCACCGGCGAAGAGGAGATCTGCACCGGCCACCCGTCGTCGCGCAGAAATGAGGCCAGGCCGTCGAGCAGCGGAGTAGCAGTGACGGCCGTCATGGCGCCGGGGAATCCCCGCTCCGAGGCGCCGATGGCGCGTCCACATCCCCGCCCTGGTGGGCGCCGCCGTCGTCACGGCCCAGCTCGGCTTCGAGCTCGAGGGCCAGCGCCCGGGCCAGCTCGAGGCCGGGCTGCAGGGCCAGGGCCTCGCGCACCTCCTTCAACGCCTCGTCGAGCTCCCGCAGGCCATGGTGGGCGCGCGCCGCGCCGAAGTGGGCCTCGGGGGTGGAGCCCATCAGCTCGTGCGAGGCGGCGAACAACACCAACGCCTCCCGGTGACGGCCGATGCGCGACAGCAGGATGCCGATGAACAGGGCGACGTCGACGGGTTCACCGATCGGGAACCACTCGTCCCACACCCGCTGCACGGCCACCGCCAGGTCGGAACGGAGCTGGGAAGGGGCGGCGGCGGCCAGCTCGAAGAGGGTGGGAAACAGCTCGATGAAGGTCTTGGTGTCCCACCGGGTGGTGCGCAGCAGGCTGAGCGCCTGCCGGAGGTTGAGCGTGCCCCCGATGGCCTGCATGGCACCTCGGACGCCGTGGATGTCGTCGGGGCCGCCCTCGCCCAGCACGTCTGCGTAGCGGCGGGCGGTCTCGGTGGCCTCGAGCTCGCCCAGCACGAAGGCCCCGACCACCAGGTGCTGGGCCTGGTAGGGCGGCAGCAGGGCGATTCCCCCGCCGGCCCGCACGACCCGGGCCACGGCGTCGAAGTTCACCATCATCGAGAACGAACCGCCGTCGGGCACCATGACCGGCGCGCCGAGGCCGACGAGGTCCCGGAGGTGGGCGTAGCCCTTGTCGGCCACCAGGGCCAGGGTGGGCGCGCCGGCGGCGGTGGCCATCTGGTCGAGGCAGGCGAGGGCGGCGGTGGGCAGCATCACCATCGTGGTGTCGAGGACCTCGGCGTAGCGGTCCAGGACCGAGTCCAGCGCAGGGCGGCCGGCGGCCGGGGCCGGAGCGTCGACCGGGTCCCAGCTGAGGCGCATCCGGCTCAGGGCCGTCGAGTCGTCACGCTCCAGCTCGGGTGCGTCGGCGGTGATGGTGAGGCCGACCTCGTGCACCACGCCGCCCCGAATGGCGTACACGTCGGCCGGCAGGCTGTCGAAGACGTAGTTCGCCACCACGACCAGCGGGGCGTCGGCCACCAGCTCCTTGCTCCGCCAGGTGCGCACCTCGCCGGGGTCGGCGGCGTCGACCACGGCGAAGTCGAGCCAGCCGCTGGCCATGGGCTCCTGGAGGCGCGGGTGGGCGGCCAGCTGCTCCAGCTTCGCCTCCTCGAAGTCGGTCAGCACGAAGGTGACGGGCTGGTCCCGCAGCGCCTTCGTCGCCGCCAGCAGCTGGCGTAGCCGGCGGATGATCCCGTAGGCCAGCCGGCCGGAACCCGACCCGAGCTCCAGCACGTGCACCCGCCGGCTGCGGTCCAGGTGGCCGGCGGCGTCGCAGTCGCGGAGGAAGGCCACGATGACCTCGGCGTAGGCCGAGGCGATGATCGGGTTTGAGGTGATGGCCGACGGCACCTGGCCCTGGCTCCACGCCCGCATGCCCTGCCGCTCGTAGAAGGCCCGCTCCAGGTCCCACAGCCGGGACCGTGAGAGGGGGACGCCCCTCTCCAGCACGTGGCTCGCCTTGATGTCGGCGATCCGCTTGGCGTCGGTCATCGCGCCCGCAGGCTAACAAGCGGATGCGGCCATCCTCAGGGCTCGGGCGCGGCGAGGCCCTTACGCCGGAACACCTCCTCGTGGATCTGGCTGGTGAGGTCGTGGATCGAGTGGACGACCTGGTCGGCTTCGATGTTGGTCTGGTAGTCGTGCAGGGCCAGCTCGGAGGAGATCTGGTCCACGCGCTTGGCCGCGATGAGCAGGATGGCGCCCTGCATGGCGGCCAGGCACGACAGGATGAGGTTGAGGAGGATGAACGGGTAGGGATCGAAGCCGACGCCGCGGTTCCCGGCCATCCAACCGGCCAGGAACAACAGGGCGCCGAACACAAAGCCCCAGGAGCCCATGCCGTT
>JBBSHM010000149.1:0-4271 GCA_038253125.1 Acidimicrobiales bacterium | reverse complement strand
GTGACGCCTCAACCGTCGCCCTGGCCAACGCCAAGCGGGTGCTCGGCGGCGAGCCCTCGCAGGTGGCCTCCGACGTCGACCGTTTGTGGACAGCCCGGTGGGACACCTGTCCCCTATAATGAGGACATGACAACGACACGCACCGCCCCCGAATGGACCGACGCCGAGAAGGGCGAGGCCGCGGGTATTGCTCACCGGGCTGCCTACCTGACCGTGTGCCCTGAGCCGCCTGAAGGCTGGCGCAACTCCTACAGCTACCCCGACCCGCTGGCGGCGGCGCATCTGGCGGCACACCGGGCGATGTCGGACTATCCGGACTGGTGGTGGGGCGAGGAGGCCGCCTGCAAGGCGGCGTGGATGGCCATCGCCCGGTGGGAGCAAGCCGGTCGCCAACTCCTCGGCTACGAGCACCACGTGCCCCGACTGAGCGCAGCGTCAGTTGAGCACCCGTCGCCTGCCGACAATCCAAGGCAGCGGCCGTGACATTGCCTGATCCCGTGAGCGCCCCCTGCGTCTACTGCGGCGGCCTGGCCAACTCTCCCGACACCTGCGCCCACCAGCGCGACTGCCCTTCGGTGACGAACCGCTACCCGGTGCTGGAGAGCGACGTCGAGCCCTACGGGTTCTGTTGCTGCGAGTGCGGGCTGGAGTTCGCCGTCGGCGACACCTACGCCCTGGCCCCGATGGGCGAGAGCTGGGTGGAGGTCGTGTGCCTGCCCTGCCTCGCCACGGTAGGCGAGGCCACGCACGGGCTGCGCGCCTCCGCCTTCACCACCGGCCGTCGACGGGTGCGCACTGCGCACTGCGCAATGCGCAATGCGCAAACCGCAACCTTCGCCCTGACCTCGCCCGGCTCACCCGCCGGCCTGGCCGAGCGCCGGCGGATCGAGAAGGCGTGGACCGCCCGCATAATCGCCGCTCGATCGGCCGCCATCGACGTCGCTCGCATCTGGGCGGCCCACAGCTCGGACCCGGTCAAGATGCGCCAGGTGCACGCCTCGGCCTCGGTGCACTCTGCTATCGAGAGCGGGTTCACCCGAGGCGCAACCGCTCCCCTGATTGCCCGCGCCTGGGCCGTCGCCTATCTCAAGAGCCGCCGCCGCACGGCCGCCGCCCTCGGCCTCGCCGGCGCTCACAAGCCCGTGCCATCGATGCCGGTGGTGCGCGCCTCGGCCGATGACCCGACCGAGGGCGTCGACTATGACGAGGACGTCGAGGGCGAGGACGGCTCCGACGAGCAGGGCGACGACGCCATGGACACGCTGGACGATCTCGGCATGGCCGGCGCTGCCACCGCCTACGGCGACGCCCGCGGCCGGCGCGATGACGACGCCACCGAGCGCCGCCTCGCCCGTGCGCTGGAGGACGACGACGAGGAGGCGCTCGACGAGGAGGCCGACGAGGAGAACCTCCAGAGTCGGGGCATGGCCCTGGCCATCGGAGCGGTGGTCGTTGCTGCTTCCCTCGCCACCATGAACACCACTGGCGAGGCGATCGACGCTGGCGTGGTCGGCGATGGTCGGTTCACCGTGGAGAACGTGCCGCTCAAGTCGTGGGTGACCGACGGCGGCAATAGCTGCGACGCGTGTTTGGAGTGCGAGGACGATGGTCCAATTTCTCTGGATGACGCCTTCTCGTCCGGCGACATGGAACCGCCCCAACACGAACATTGCGGTTGCAGTCTTGAGGTCGGTATCGGCGGTGAAGGGCCGGGCTTGGGCGCCTCCGCCGTTGCCGCGCCTCGCCCCAGTAGCCTCGATCTCAAAGGAGCCCGCCCCATGAAACCCGCAACCCTCACCCGCTCGGAGCGCACGGGCACGGCCACGGTCGAGGCCATGTTCGGCACCCGCCATTCCCACGCCCGCCCCGGTGTGGTGTCGGTGCTCCTCCCCATCGTCGCCGCTGGCAACGCCGGCGAGTGGCACGCCGTGCTCTGTCTGGAGGAAGTGACCACCACCGACGGCCGCGAGATCGCCGCCGGCGCGCTCGCCACCCGCGCCCTCCCTCTGCCTCTCATGTGCCAGACCGAGTCGAGCCACGGGTCGGGGAACCCGGCCGGGTGCAAGCTCGTCGGCCAGATCGTCAGCGCCACCCGCGAGGGCAACCAGATCCTCGGCGCCGGCATCTTCGACATGGGAGGCGAAGCGGGCTGTGAGGCGGCTCGGCTCAACGACAAACAGCTCCTCCGCTGGGTGAGCGTCGACCTGGAGATCATCGACTACGAGATCGTCTACCGGGACGGCGACGGCCCAGGCGACCCCCTGGAGGAACTGCTGGGCGGTGGCGACGGCATCATGCGGGTCACCAAGGGCAACCTCATGGGCGTCACGATGGTCCCGTTCCCCGCCTTCCCCCAAGCGGTCATTTGCCCGACCACCACGGCACTCCCCGACGCCATGGCCGGCGGAGTCGCCGCCGCCGAGGGCGTGGTGCAGGGCCCGCTCAACGTCGCCGCCTCGGCGAGCGCTCCGGTGGCCGGTGCTCCGGGCGGCCTCCTGTGCCCTCCCGCTGAGTGGTTCGAGGAGCCCGACATTCCCCCGGCCACGTGGCGCATCGACGACGACGGGCGCGTGAGCGGCTACCTGGCAGCCTGGGACACGCCCCACATCGGCTACCGCGGCGAGAAGGTCTACGCCCCGCACAGCCGGTCGAGCTACGCCTACTACCGCACCTCGGTGCGCCGCGCGCTCGGCGCCGACCTGTCGCCCGTCGAGATCCTGACCGGCCCGGTCACCCTCGGCACCGGCCACGCTGAGCGCCTGCTCAACAACACCGGCGCCACCGCCCACTACGACAACACCGGCACGGCGGTGGCCGACGTGGTCTGCGGCGAGAACGAGTATGGGATCTGGGTCGCCGGTGCCCTCCGGCCGGGGGTCGCTCCCGAGGAGGTGCTCGTCATGCGAGCATCTCGTCTGAGCGGCGACTGGCGCGAGATCGGTGGCGTTCTCGAACTGGTCGCCGCTCTCGTCGTGAACGTGCCCGGCTTCCCGCTCCTCGCCCTGCCCAGCCTGGCCGCCTCGGCAGCCCGCCTCGCCGTGGACACCGCCGTGTGTCGCGCCGGCTTCCACGACGGCCGCATGGTGAGCCTGGTGGCGGCTGGAGTGGTCCACGGCGACCCGCTGCGCGAGGAGCTGCTCCGCCTCCGTGCCGACGTCGCCGCCATGCGCCAAGTCGTCGACGAACTGGCGCCGATGGCCATGGCCCAAGTCGTCGCCCAAGTGCAGGGAGTCCGCCCGTGAATCTGACCACCGAGCCCGCCGCCATCGCCGGTCTTGCCGGCGCCGTTATCGCCGCCGGCCTGGCCCTGTTGACCGCCTTCGGCCTCAGCCTCACCGCGGGCCAGACGTCGGCCATCATGGGCGCCGTGTCCGCCGTGTCCGCCCTGGTGCTCGCCGCCGTGGTGCGCTCGAAGGTGACGCCCGTGCCGGCACCGCCTGCGCCCCCCGGTCCAGCGCCTGGGAGCCCGGCATGAGCGACTACCGCCCCGACGAGCAGGCGCTCATCCCCGAGCTGCTCCACCATCCGCACTGGATGAGCGCCCCCCAGTGGGCCAAAGAGATCTACCGTGGGCTGCACCGGATCGAGCACCAGCTCGAACGTCTTCACAAACAGGGAGAACGAATCATGAGTCAGGGCCAGAGCCAGAGCGACCTCGTCAACGCCGTACTCGACAAGGTCAACGCCAAGCTCGACGCCATCGGCGGGGAGTTGTCCAACCTCCGAGCCGGCGGGTCGCTCGACCAGTCCACGCTCGACCGCCTCCAGGGCCTCGCCACCCGGATCGACGCCGACGAGGTGGGCGACAACGTGGTCGGCGCTCCGTCCTCGCCGACGCCCCCGCCCGACGCTGGGCCCGTGCCCTCGCCGGACAACAACCCGGCCCCCGCACCCGGCACGGACACCGGCTCGCCCCTCCGGTGAACCCGACCGCCGCCGCGCTCTGCTATGTCGCCGCAGTCGTCTGCTTCGTCGTGGCAGAGCGCGGCGGCGGTCGTGCCCGGCCGTGGCCCGGTCAACCTGGTGGCAATCGGCCTGGCCTTCGGCGTCGTGCCCCTGCTCGTCGCCGCGCTCAAGGCGGCTTGACCCGATGACCCCGACTCTCGGCGTGCGCGACCTGTCAACAGAGGTTGACCTTCGCCGCCTTCGGTTTTTCATCGGCCGCATCGACTACCTCCGCACGCACATGGCAGGTGGAGAGCAGGCGTTGTTGACTGCACTCCAGAAGGGCGCGCCGGTTGACTTCTGGGAGTCCATCGACGCGGCGATCG
>JBBSHM010000148.1:0-4272 GCA_038253125.1 Acidimicrobiales bacterium | reverse complement strand
TCCTTCGGTCCCTACGGCATCAGGCCGGACCGGATCCGGGTGATCCCCTTCGGGATCACCGTTCCGCCCGCGGCGGCTCAGCCGGCCGGTGGCCTGCCACGGGTCACCTTCGTGGCCTCCACCATGGACCGGAAGGGGGGCCGGCAGCTGCTCCGGGTGTTCCAGGAGGTGCTGCGGGAACGCTGCCGCCTCACGCTCATCACCCACGACGTCGGCGTCGGCCACCGCCACCTGGCCGGTGCCACCGTCGAACGCCATGGCCCCGTTGCTGTCGCCGGTCAGCGCGCCAGCGACGCCCAGGGTGACACCACCCGACACGGTGCCGGGGTGGCCGTTCCCCGACGAGTCGGCCGCCGTCGTGCCCGAGGTCTCACCCAGACGCCAGTAGCCGCTCGGCCGATCGGCCAAAACCGAGGCGGCATACGGCGCTTTCGGGTGGCAGGTGCCGGACCCCGAGTCGGCAAACTTGCTGCGCCGGTCGACTTGAACGAGAAGTCGTAGGTCGTCTGGATGAAAGGTGAGGAAGAGGGCTCCGAAGCCACTGGCATACCGGACCTGGCTGTTGCTCGCCGTCGGCGTCCCCGTCGGCCAGCCCTCGAGGTCCTCTCCGCCGGTCCCGACGACGAACTGCCGCATGCCGGCGGCGGTGGCCACGCCGTTGGGGTCCTGCGGCGCGAACCGCTCGTACTGGTGGAGGTGGCCGTTTAGCACGAGGTCAGCCCTGGCATCGTAGAGGCGATCCCAGAAGGCTCGATAGGAGTCGTAACGCCCTGGCCGGTGCCGAAGCGCGGCTGATGCCAGGAGGTGAGGATGCACTTGCCGGTGCTGGCGGCGAGGTCGGCCCTCAGCCACTTCTCCTGGTCGGACCCGGCGTTGCACGCCACGACCGTGCAGTTGCCGTTCAGGGCCACCAGGTGCCAGCTCCCGATGTCGTAGCTGTAGTACCCCTTCGTGGGGTCGCCGACGGCCGCACCGAAGTAGCCAAAGTACCCGGACGCCCCGGGGCTGCGGTACTCGTGGTTGCTCGGCACCGGCCGGGTGATCGAACGGAGGCGTCCCCAGGTTGGGTTCAGGACCCGGCGAGCTCGGGCTGGGGTCGCCGAGTCGTACTGCTCGTCACCGAGGGGCAGCACCGCAGCGAGCGGTCTCGATAGGAGGAGGTCCGACGTGGCCTTCTGCTGGCAAGCCGTTGGCGTGCCGATGCTGCTGTTGAACGACGGGCTGGCCGGGCTGCAGGCGATGTCACCCGCGGTGCCGATCACGGGATCAGCGGCAGACCGGGGAGCCGCGGCCACCGGCGGTGCGAAGAAGCTGCTGACGCTGAGCGCAGCCGTAGCGGTCACGAGGACGAGCGCCAGCGGCGCCCCGTGGGCGCGGGGCCGCCGGAGTGCGGCGACGTCCCACATCCTGCGTGCTGGTGACCGGGGCGGTCATCGATTCTCCCTCGCGGCGACGGTTGATGGCTCAGTGGACCTGGCAGTTCTGGTCGACGCTGAATGGACAGGGCAACTTGACGAAGTCTGGGCGTCACACAGGACAAGACGGGAGCAGGCAGGAGGGGGCCGGGGGAAGGCCCAGCGCCCGCGTCATGGTCCATCGCGCCCGCCGGGCGGCCGCGTCCCCGCCTGCGTGGTCTCGCGGCTACCTCAGCCGGTAGCGCCGGGGTGCTTCGTCGCGGCGATGATCATCGTGGGCTGGAAGCGCGGTATCGCCTGCGCAGGAAGGAGGGCAACCTCCTTGACCGAGCGCGCCCGATGATTGACCGTATAGGCGAGGTCGCCCGGCCGCAAGCCGGCGTCGCTGAATGCGGAGCGGATCTCGGACGGCATGTACTCGCGCCGGTGAACTCCCTCGTTCTCGAACGAGACCGCTCCGAACGTGAGCTCGGGGGCCGGGAGCAGTGGGCGCATGAACAGGAGCCGCAGGATCGACGACACCGAGCCGAGGTTGGGGGTCGTGACGACCAGGTGGCCGCCCGGGCGCACGCACTCCGCCCAGTTGCGGAACAGATCCGCCGGCGGCGCCGGAACGTGCTCGAGGATCTCACCCGCAAGCACCGCGTCGAACTCTCCGACCGCCGGTCCGAGGGGTTCGGTGACGTCGGCAGCCACGGCCTTCATGCCGGCGCTGGCATAGAAGGACAAGTTCGAGGCGATCGCCTCCGGGAAGTCGACGACGGTCACGTCGGCGCCATCGGCCGCAAGGGCGTTCTCGACGAACGCGCTGCCGGCGCCGATCGAGAGCAGCGACCTCCCGCGTGGGACCAGCGGCCGACAGAACTGCCACGTCGCGTGGAGGCGCTCGGCATGGTCGGCGAGGTAGTCGCCCCCTTGATGGCCAAGCTGTTCGCTGGCGGCCTCGCAGCGATTGAGAAACGAGCGACGGTCGTCCAAGGGTGGACCACGTTACCACAGGCTCATCGACGGTCAACCGGTCGTCGGCGACCGGAACGGGGTAGCCTGTGCCGTCCGATGTTCGTTCTTGCTCGACCTGACTGGACAGAGTGAACTTGACGAAGGTCTGGGCGTCACACAGGACAAGATGGGAGCAGGCAGGAGGGGGCGGGGAGACCTCTGCCCCTCCGGCTGAGATAGTATGACGAGCATCGGCGGGGGACGAGGCAGGGCGAGAGCCAGCCCGACCTCGACGGCAGACCGATGGCGCCCTCGACGTCGGCGAGCGCCGAGCGTGGTGACCCACGTCGGGTGTTCTGGCTCGCCAGACTGGGTCGAGCGCTGAACCGGTGGGCGGCCGGTACCCCTGCCGCCCCCTTGTTTTTTCGCTCGCCGCTAGCGGCCCGCCTGCGAGACCGCCGCTTCGAGATGCCGGCTCCGGAGGTGCTGCGCGTGCTGGACGGCCTCGAGAGCTCAGGCGTCCAGGCGCGGCTCGCCGGGGGGTGGGGCGTCGATGCGCTGCTCGGTCGGCAGACCCGGAGGCACCGGGACCTGGACGTCGTCATCGACTCCGACGAGGAGGGCGAGCGGAACGCCCTGGCCCGGTTCCAGGGCCTGGGCTACAGCCCGGTGGCCGAGCGCTCCCCTGCCGGCCAGTGGATGCCGGCGAAGGTCGTCCTCCGGCACCCCTCGGGCCGGACGGTCGACCTGCTCCTGGCCCATCCTGCGGCCGACGGCCTTCCGACGGCCGACGTCGAGACCGGCTTCGCCTACGGTCCGGACTCCTTCACGGTGGGCGTGGTGGGTGACCGGGAGGTGTCATGTCTTTCTCCATCGATGCAGGCGATGTTCCACGACGGCTACGAGCCGCCCGAGCAGGACCGCCGGGACATGACGCTCCTCTGCCAGCACTTCCGGCTGTCACCGCCCGCCCGGTACCGTTGATCGATCGCCGCATCTGGCGGGCGGCCACCACCGCCTCCAGCTCCCTGCGCGAGCACCTCCGCCGCCGGAGGCCGGAAGGCTGCATCATCCTGCCCGTACCCGCCGCCGCCTCGCTGGCTGCTGCACGCCTCATCGAGGACAGCCGTCAGGCGGGCGGGCTGCCGACGCACCTCACGATCCTCTACCCGTTCCGAGCGGCCGCCGTGCAGGGCGGAGGCGTTCTCGACCCGCTCGGGGACCTCGCCCGGGAGGTCGAGCCCTTCCCCTACCGCCTGGTCGGGGTGGGGACGTTCGACGACGTCGTCTACCTCCGGCCCGAGCCCGAGCGACCGTTCCGAGCGCTGGTCGACGGGGTGCTCGCCCGGTGGCCGGACGAGCAGCCGTACGGCGGCCGCTTCGACCGGTTCATCCCGCACGTCACGGTGGCCGGGCGGCCCGAGCCGCCCGGGTTCGTCCCACAGCTGGAGGCCGCCCTGTCTGTCGACTGCTGGGCCGAGGAGCTCTCGGTCATGGTCCGCGAGCCGCGGGCGGGCTGGCGTCTGGTCGGCCGGACCCGGCTCGGCCGGAGCCCGGCGTGATGGGACCCGCGCCGCTCCGGGCCCTCTTCGTCAACGAGAACGTGGGCGGCCACGCCACGATGCACCTGTACCTGCGCCGTGCCCTCGCCGAGCTGCCCGTCGACGCCACGTTCATCGACGTCCCTGCTGCCCACGGGTGGCGGCGGCTCGCAGCCATGCCCTTCCCAGGCCTCGCCCGCCTCGACGGCGACCTTCAGCCCCTCCGCTACCAGCTCGCCCAGAGCGCCTACGTGCGCGGGCGCCTCAGGAGGCTGGTGCCATCCCACGACGTCCTGCACGTCTACACCCAGAACGCTGCGCTGCTCTCGGCGGCCGTCCTGCGCTCCCTCCCGAGCGTCGTCTCCACCGATTCGACG
>JBBSHM010000147.1:0-4299 GCA_038253125.1 Acidimicrobiales bacterium | reverse complement strand
CTACCATCGGCGGATGATCGCCGAGGACTTCACCTTCGACACCTCGAAGATCAAGGCTGCGCTGGGCTGGCAGCCCACTCTGGCCAACGAGGACATGTTGGCCGAGGCCTACAAAGCGTATGAGCGCGACTACATCGAGATCCAGGCGCGAAGCGACGTCTCCGCACATCGTCAACCTGCGCCTATGGGTGTCATCCGCATCTTGAAGTGGCTGTCCTGATGCCGGGCGGCAGAAGGCAGCGTCCGTGACCGATCAGGTTGAGCTGACCGACGAAGCCGAGCCGCTGGAGCCGCTCCCCGCAGTGCCCGAGGAGGACCAGGCGCCGAGAATCGTCCCGTCACCTCTGCGCACTCTCCAGCGACGCTGGCTGGCGGACCGGCCGAGGGCCGTCGACGCCATCGGCCTCGCCGTACTGGCGTTGGTGGCAGCGTTTCTGTGGGGGCGGGCCGCCGGCATGGCGTTCTGGCTCGACGAGGGCATTTCAGTGGGCGTCGCCGCCCACCCCCTGCACTCCATTCCCCACCTCCTGCTGCAGGACGGCTCGCCGCCCCTGTACTACCTCCTCCTGCACCTGTGGATCTCCGTCACGGGGTCGTCCGACACTGCGGTCCACCTCCTGTCCCTTCTTTTCGGGGTGGCCACCGTGCCCGCCGCTCTGTGGGCCGGATGGAGCCTGTTCGATCGCCGCACGGGCTGGATCTGCGCCTTGGTGGTGGCCGTCAACCCCTTTGTCGCGTACTACGCCACCGAGACGCGCATGTACTCGATGGCCATCCTGCTGGCGGTGCTGGCCACAGCCACCTTCCTACACGTCTACGTCTTCGGACGGCGCCGTTACCTCCCGTGGTTCGCCCTGAGCCTGGCTGCGCTGCTGTACACCCACAATTGGGGGCTCCTGCTCGGGCTGGGTGCAGGGGTCGCCCTCCTGGCCCTTTTGGTGCTCAGCCGAGACCGCCGCCGTCTGGTGGTCGACGGCGTCATCGGATTCGGGGGGGTGGCCGTCCTTTACGCCCCCTGGGCGCCCTCCCTGGCCTACCAGATGGGCCAGCACCTGCAGCCGTGGGGGCGCAAGGCCGACCTGGTCTGGGTGCGCGACGACCTGGCCGTGATGTTAGGTGGCAACGAGGTCTTCGTCGCCCTTGGCCTCGGGGTCGGCGTCGGCATCGCCGCCATGGTGCAGAGCCGGGGCTGGACCCGCCAGGCGCTCGGGGTGCTGGCCCTGGGCGTCATCACCGTCGTCACCCTCGCCCTCGGGTGGCGGGGGTCGGTCTGGGCCTACCGCTACCTGGCCGTCGTCGCCGCCCCGGTGATGCTTCTGGTCGGCGTCGGCCTGGCCCGGGCCGGCCGGACCGGCGTGGCGGCGCTGGCCGTGGCCGCCTTCCTCGCCGGACCGGTGGCGGTACGCGGTCCGGCCTATCAGAAGAGCAATGTCGAGGCGGTGGCATCCGAGGTGTCGGCCCGCCTACGGCCCGGTGATCTGGTGGTGCTTCCCGACTTCCAGATGGTGCCCCTCGCCGCCCACTACCTGCCGTCGGGCCTCCGGTACAGCACCACCTCAGGTCTGGTGCCGGACAGGAACATCGTCGACTGGCGCCACGTCATAGACCGTCTGGTCAACGATGACCCCGCCACGACCCTGCCGCCCCTCCTCGACACCCTCCCACCGGGTGCCCACGTGCTCTTCATGTGCCCGCCTCCGGGTGAGGAGACCGACGGCACCGGCCTGGCCCAGGCCCAGGGCATCGAGAAGCGGGGCTCGGCCGCCACGGCGGTCACCGGTGACCAGGGGCTACTGGCCAAGACCGTTCCCCTGCCGCAGGACGTGGCCATGCATCCGCTCATCTCCGTACGCTGCCAGCAGGCGTCCGACCTGTTGACCAAGCGCCCCGGTCTCGAGGTGCAGGAGGTCCTGCAGCCGCCGGACGGGGTACGCTACACATCGGTCGACGCCTGGATGTTCATCAAGAGATGAGCGTGGGTCGTCCCAACGATCAGCTCAGGGTCGTGATCGTCGGCGCCGGCCCGGCCGGGCTCAGACCACCGAGCGGTAGACCTCGGCGTGCGACCGGGCAGATGCCGCCCAGGTGTAGCGGGAGGCGACCTCGAAGCCCAGGTCCCGCCGGCGTTCGACCTCGGGCCCGCCGGCTAGGGCTGCCTCCAGGGCTTCGGCCAAGTCATCGATGGCGCCCGGGGCCACAAGCAGGGCGGCATCACCGGTGACCTCGGCCATGGCCGAACCCTTCGTGGTGACGAGCGGCGAGCCACAAGCGAGAGTCTCCAGGGCGGGCAGGCCGAACCCCTCTTCGAGCGGGGGGTAGGCGACGGCAGCCGCGCCGCGAAGCAGAGCGGCTTTCTGCGTTTCGGAGATGTAGCCGGCCATGCGGACCCGATGGCCGTGCACCGCGGCGGCGGCGGCCTCGAGGGCCCGGATGCCCCAGCCCCGGCCACCGGCCGGGACCAGGCTTAGGCCCCGCCGGCCGGCAGCCAACCGGTCGAAGGCCCGGATCAGGGTGGGCACGTCCTTCCCGGGGCTCCAGTGTCCCGACGAAGGCGATGTAGGGCGGGACGGCCCCGATGCGCCACAGCGCGGCGTGGTCGAGCGCAGCGCCGTCAGCGTCGCCGGGGTCGAGAGGGCGGAAGCGGCCGTGATCGACGCCGTGGGGAATGACGTGCACCGGGGCACAGGGGGCGAGGAGGGCCTGGAGGCGCTCGGCGGTGCTGGTGCTGCCGGCAACGATGGCGTCGGCCCGGGTGGGCGGCACCCGTAGGGCCCGGCGGAAGAACGCCACTTTGGCCGGCTGTGCCACCCCGGGTGCTCCAGGAGGGAGAGGTCATGGACGGTGACGACACGGGGAAGGGTGGCCCGCTCGGGCATCGTGTAGTGCGGCCCGTGGTGCACGTCGAGGGGTAGACCGGACAGGATGGCGGGCAGGCGCGACTGCTCCCAGACCAGCCGCAATGGTCGCCCGACGGGGGCCTTGCCCAGCGCCCGGGTGCGCCCCGGCCTCGCTGCCCAACGGGCCTCGTCGTCCCGGCGGCACAGCACGGTGAGGGTCACGTTGTCGCGCTGGCCCAGCGCGGCGGCCAGGTCGAGCACGTAGCGCCCCGCCCCTGCCGGGCGGGCGGGCACGGCGGTGGCGTCGAGGCACACCCGCACCGGGGCCTGGGGCACTGGGCTCTCAGGCCCTGGTTTCTCAGGCATTGGGTTCTCAGGCACAGTGTTCTCAGGCACCCAGGGACCGCCAGAGATCGACGTGGGCCCGGGCGGTGGCCTCCCAGGTGAGGGAGGCGGCCCGCCGGTCGCCGGAGGCCACCGGCGCCGACCGCACGGCGTCGTCGGTGGCGGCGACAACCGGGGCGTCGGCGATGGCGCCGACGTCGCAGGGGTCGACCTCGAGGGCCGCCCCACCCAGGCTGGGCATGGGGCTGGCCACCACCGGCGTGCCTGGGGCCATGGCTTCGAGGGCGGGGAGGCCGAAGCCCTCCAGCAGTGGGACGTAGGCGACGACCCGGGCCTGGCGATACAGCGAGGCTAGGACGGCGTCGTCCACCCAGCCGGCCAGCACCACGCCCTCGTCGCCGTCGGTGGCGTCGTCGTCCGGGGCCGGCCCGCTGCCCCAGCCCTGGGGGCCCACCACCACCAGGGGCCAGGGCTCAGGCAGCCGGGGACGGGCTGCCTGGTATGCAGCCACGAGGCGGGAGAGATTCTTGCGGGGCTCGAGGGTGCCCAGCAGGAACGGCCCCGTCACCCCCAGGCCGGCCAGGACGGCTCCGGCGCCCACGGGGTCGGGGGCAGGGAGATGATCGCAGCCCTCGTCGACCACTTCGACCTGGGCCGCACTGGCGCCGGATTCCACAAGGGCGTCGGCGGTGGTGCGGGAGGGGACGACGAACAGCGACGCCCGGTCGAGGGCCCGGGCCAGGGCGGCCTCTGCCATCGGCGCCCCCGTTGCCGGGAATGCCTCGGAAACCTGTCGCTAGGCCAGGTCGTGCACGGTCACGGCCACGGGTGCGCCTCGGCGGGGAGGAACGGCCAGCGACCGGGCGTGAACCACGTCGACGTCGCCGCCCGAGGTCGCCGTGCCGCCGAAGCCCGGCCGCCCCCCGAAGCCCGCCCACCCCCGGTCCCATGCGCCCACGAGGGCGGGCCGGGGCAGCGCCACACTGCCGCGTCGTCACCAGTGTCGATACCGACCAGGAGGTCGGGGTGGCCGGGAGGGTGCAATCGACGCAGGACCTGCGTCAGCTCGCCAGGAGCGAGCTTGCACGCTCAGCCGGCGCCGTGGCTGAACTGGGTG
>JBBSHM010000146.1:0-4316 GCA_038253125.1 Acidimicrobiales bacterium | reverse complement strand
GGCCAGCTCATCGGCCTCCAGGCGGCTGTGCTCGGCCACGGCCGAGGTGGCCTGGAGCTTCTCGCTCTCCTCTACCAGCGGGCACACGACGAAGGCCTGCCGGCCTTCGGCCACCGCCGAGCGCACCGCCCCCCAGGCCATGGCCACGTCCATCGGCGTCCTGGCCCACACCGTCTCGATGGGCGTGCGTCCCGGGGGCAGCTCGTCGAGCACGGTGACGTCGAGGTCGCCGAACACCGTCATCGCCGCGGTGCGGGGGATCGGGGTGGCCGTCATCACGAGCAGGTCCGGGTCGGTGTCGCCGCCCTTGTCCCGTAGGGCGGCCCGTTGCTCGACCCCGAACTTGTGCTGCTCGTCGACCACCACGCAGCCGAGGTGGGCGAAGGCCACGTGCTCGGTGAGCAGGGCGTGGGTGCCGACCACGATGTCGACCTCGCCCCGGGCCAGAGCCGGCAACAGCTCGGCCCGCTCCCTGGCCGATGTCCTGTGCGTCAGCAGCCGCAGGCTCACCTCCCGGGCACCGAACAGGCTGGCCTCGTCGTAGACGTTCAGCCCGGCCAGCAGCGGTCGTATGGAGAGGAGGTGCTGCTCGGCCAGGACCTCGGTCGGGGCCATGAGCGCCCCCTGCCAGCCTCCCTGAACGGCGGTGAGCAGGGCGGCGACGGCGACGGTGGTCTTGCCGCTGCCGACATCGCCCTGCAGGAGCCGGTGCATGGGCAACGGCGACGACAGGTCCTTCTGGATGGCTGTGACCGCCCGGCGCTGGGTCTGCGTGAGCTCATACGGCAGGCTGGACAGGAACGCTTTCACCAGCCGGCCGCCGTCGGCCCCGACCGTGTGCGGGATGCCGCGGGCCGATCGCTCGTAGGCCCGCTTGCGCAGCACCAGGATGAGCTGGAGGCGCAGCAGCTCGTCGAACGCCAGGCGCCTGCGGGCGGCCTGGGCGGCGCCCATCGACTCCGGATCGTGGATGAGCCGGAAGGCCCGGGTGCGGTCGACCACGCCGACCTGGTCGAGCACAGCCTCGGGCAACGGCTCCTCGAACCCGCCGGCCCGCTGCAGCGCCTCGCGCACCGCCTTGCGGATCATCGACGTGGTGAGGTCGCCCGACTGGGGGTAGACGGGCACGATGGCCCCGAGGTCCGCCGAGTCGCCCAGCAGGTCGACGACGGGACTCACCATCTGGCGGGCGCCCCGGAAGTAGCCCAGCTTGCCGAACACAGTGACCGGCATGCCCGCCCGCAGCTGCTTGGCCCGCCACGGCTGGTTGAAGAACGTGACGGTCATCGACGCCGTGCCGTCATGCACCACCACCTCGACCCTGGGCCTCCCCCGGCCCCGCGCCGGCACCAGCCGCACGGCCCGGACCGTGGCCATCACCAGCCCCTCCTCGTCGGGCTTGAGATCAGCGATGCGGGCCTCACGGGTGCGGTCGATCCACCGCCGCGGGTAGAGCATGAGGAGGTCGAGCACGCTGTGCACGTCGGCCTTGTCCAGCAGCCCGGCCACCTTGGGCGAGACGGCAGCCAACTCGGTGACCGGCCGTTCGGCGAGCGCCTGAAGCGAGCGGCCCACGGTCAGGCATCGTACCCGGGCCTGGCCCCGATCAGGGGAACATGCGTTCGGCGGCGGCGTGATCCGCGACGAACCGACGGCCCAGAGAGCGAATCCGGGGCGAGGGGCGCTGACCAACCGTTGCGGCGCCGGGCCTGGCGCCGGCGGCCTCAGGGCCCAGGTTGACCCTCGGCCTCGACTTCGAGCCGGCGAGCCTCGCCGGAGGCGACGTCGGCCCGATCGCTCCGGCCGATGGCGTCAAAGATGCGCGCCGCCTCATCGAAATCCGCACGGGCCTCGGCCCGGGCGCCCTCCATGCGTCGCAGGCGACCCCAGGAGACAAGCGTGCTGGCCTCGCCCATGCGGTCGCCGATCTGCCGGAAAACCGGCAGGGCCTCGCCATAGCGCTCCCCCGCCTCCCCGTACCGGGCCAGCATGCGGGCGACCTCGCCGAGCGACCTGACCGAGTCGGCCTCACCCCGGCGGTCACCGATCTGGCGGTACACCACGAGCGCCTCACCGTAACGCTCCCCCGCCTCCTCGTACCGGGCCAGCATGAGGGCGACCTCGCCCAGCGCCAGGACGGCGTTGGCCTCACCCCGGCGGTCACCGACCTTGCGGAACACCGCCAACGCCTCGCCATAACGCTCCCCCGCCTCCTCATATCGGGCCAACATGCGGGCGACGTCACCGAGCGACCTGACCGTGTTGGCCTCACCCCGGCGGTCGCCGATCTGGCGGAACACCGCCAACGCCTCGCCATAGCGCTCCCCCGCCTCCCCGTACCGGGCCAACATACGGGCGACCTCGCCCAGCAACATGACGGAGTTGGCCTCACCCCGGCGGTCACCGATCTGACGGAACACCACCAACGCCTCGCCGTAACGATCCCCCGCCTCCTCATACCGGGCCAGGATGCCGGCGACCTCGCCCAGCAACATGACGGAGTTGGCCTCACCCAGCCGGTCACCGATCTGGCGGTACACCGCCAGCGCCTCGCCATAACGCTCCCCCGCCTCCTCATACCGGGCCAGCATGAGGGCGGCGTCGCCTCGGGCCCGGGCCAAGGCGGCGAGGTAGGGCGCGTTCTGCTGGGCCGACTCGACAGACTCCTCGGCCAGATCCTCGAGGAGCCGGGCCTTGGCCTGGCGTTCGGCTGGCGCCGCCTCCCAGGTCAGCGCCCGGGTGGCGTCCTCGACGGTGACGCCGCCGGCCTCGGCGTCGCCGACGAGCTCGAAGACGTTCGAGCGCACCGACCACAGGTCGGTGGCGCCGCCGGCCAGAGCCCCCACCAGCCAGGCCGGGCCGAGGATGACCAGGGGGCAGGCCAGGCGGCGGGCCAGGAAGTCGCGGTTGAGGTTGAGGTTGTCGAGCGCGACGGACGGGGCGCCGTCCACCAGCAGCTCGAGCCCCACCAGGAACACCACCGTCGGCGGCCCGGTGCCCACTGCCGCCTCGATCTGGGGGACGGGGCCGCCGGCACCCCGGGAAAGGCGAACCTCGAGGCCGGCCGTGGCCGGCACCAGGTGGGCCAGCACCTCGTCGCGCGTCGACGCGTGGTTCACCACGACAAGGGCCAGCGAAAATCCTTGCGTCCGGCGGAGGTGGCGCTGCACCGCCGCCACCTCGACCACGTTCTGCGGTGAGAGGCCCGCCGCACTGCCAACGACCTCGGGGGCCGTTGGCTCGGTCGGAGCGATCTCGCTCTTCCCGGCGAGACGATCACCAGCCGTGCTCACCGCTGGCTCACAGGCTTCAGCCAGGGGTGAGGCGCGTACCAGTCCGAGGCGTCGTCCTGGTAGGCGAGCAGGTAGCCGTTGCGCAGGAGGCGGAAGAACGCCGGCTTGTCGCACTCCCGGCCGTCGGCGGCGACCTCCTCCAGCACCTCCCGGTCGCCCGGCTCCAGGCCTCGGCGCATGTCGCGAGCCAGACGGAGGAAGACCCGGTCGACGACGTCACGGCCGATGGGCAAGGCGTCCACCTGGTCGAGCAGCTCGCGCATGGCAATGCACAGGCTGCGCACGTGCCCACCGGTGGAGGCGAGCGTCGCCTCGAGCAGGCCCTCGTCGGTGAAGACGGGCTGGCCCGAGGCGCCCGCTTCCTCCACCCGCCGGTCGTAGATGGCCCGCAGCGCCCTTTGAGCCGGCGGCTGCGGTTCCCCCCGCCGGTCGGCCAGGGCGATGACGGGCAGGCTCAGGATGCGCCCGCCGAAGGCGTTCACCAGCTCGTTCTGGGCGTGGCTGTAAGCGAGCTCGATCGGGATCGTGTACAGCACGTCGCAGTGCAGGGAGCGCAGCAGCCGGCCCTCGTGAAGGAACAGCTGCTCGTGGTTGGTCGTCTTCTGGGTGTCGCCCAGCACGCGCATCGGGATCTTGTCCAGATCGTCGACGATGGCGACGACGCCCCCGGCCATTCCCGACTCGGCCAGGCGCTGGCGAGCGAGGCGCAGCAGCTGCTGGTTCACAGTGTCGAACAGCGAGGGAAGCTGGCCCCGCAGCAGATCTCGGAACTCGTCGCGCTTGCCGGGGAAGTCCTTCAGCGTGAAGCTGAGCCGCAACCAGTCGGGCCCGACCTGGATGCCGGTCTGGCCTGCCCACTCCCAGATGCGGCGGCCCCAGCCCTTCGCCTCCTCGGCCTTGAAACCCATGCCGCCCCGCTCCCCCAGGTCGGTGACGAGCTGACGGATCATCTGGAAGGCGACATCCTCGGCCCGGATGTCGTCGAGGTCGAGCCACCGCTCGCTCTGGAGCATCGACACGAAG
>JBBSHM010000145.1:0-4424 GCA_038253125.1 Acidimicrobiales bacterium | reverse complement strand
GTCGGGCGAGCGCACGGCCCTCAACTTCCTGTGCCACCTGTCGGGCGTCGCCACCCTCACCCGGCGCTTCGTCCGAGCCGCCCAGGGTCGAGCGACGATATGGGACACCCGCAAGACCCTCCCCGGCCTGCGGGCGCTGGAGAAGGCGGCGGTGCGGGCCGGCGGCGGGCGCAACCACCGGGGCAGCCTCAGCGAAATGGTGCTGGTGAAGGACAACCACCTGACCGGGCTCGGCATCACCGAGGCGGTGCAGAGGGCCCGGGCGGCGTGGCCGGCCCGAACGGTCGAGGTCGAGTGCGACCGGCGGGACCAGGTGGAGGAGGCGGTGGAGGCCGGCGCCACGATGGTCCTGCTCGACAACATGTCGCCCGACGAGGTCTCCGCCTGCGTGGCCCTGGTCGCCGGTCGGGCCCTGGTCGAGGTGTCGGGCGGGGTGACCCTGGACAACGTCGCCGACTACGCCGCCACCGGCGCCGACCTCATCTCCTCAAGTGTCATCACCCAGTCGGCCCCCGCCCTCGACATCGGTGTCGACATCTGGGGCGGATGAGCGTGCTGCTCTGCATCGACTGCGGGAACACCCAGACCACCATCGGGATGTACGAAGGCGCCGACGGCGACGGCGAGCTGGTCGACCAGTGGCGGATTGCCACCAACGCCGAGCGCACCGCGGATGAGCACGTCCTGCTGCTCGACCAGCTCCTCGGCCTGGCCGACCTGGGCCTGGCCGACGTGCAGGGTGTTGCCATCGCCTCCACCGCGCCAGCCCTGACGGCCACCCTCAAGGAGATGTGCCGACACCGGCTGGACGGGGCCACTGTGGTCGTGGTCGAGGCCGGGGTGCGCACCGGGATGAAGGTTCGCTACGACAACCCCCGCGAGGTCGGCCCCGACCGCATCTCCAACGCCGTCGCCGCCTTCGACCGCTACGGCGGCCCGACCATCGTGGTGGACTTCGGGACGGCGATCATCTTCGATGCCATCTCACCTGCCGGTGAGTACCTAGGAGGGGCCATCCTCCCCGGTCTGGAGGTGAGCGTCGACGCCCTCTTCGGCCGGGCCGCCGCCTTGCGCCGCGTCGAGCTGGCGCCCCCCGCCAACGTCATCGGCCGCAGCATCACCGAATCGATCCAGTCGGGCATCGTGCTCGGGTTTGCCAGCATGGTCGAGGGCATGTGCGACCGCTTCGAGGAAGCTCTCGCCGCCGAGGCCACCATCGTGTTCACCGGACCGATCGCCCCGCTGATCGCCCCGGTGGTCGCCCGTGACGTGCGAATCGAACCGTGGCTGACCCTGCGAGGCCTCCGCCTCATCTACCGCCGCAACCTCCCCTGACCCGGACCCTCGCCACCCCCGGTTCTGTCGGGAGTAGCTGTCGGCTGGCGGCGGGTTTCTCCCGACAGAACCGGTCCGTCACCCGACGCTCGACCAGCCCCCATCGGAGGCGATGACCTGGCCCGTCACCCAGTCGGCCTCGTCGCTGGCCAGCCAGGCGACGAGGCGGGCGGTGTCGAGCGGCCGGCCCCAGCGGCCGCCAGGGTTGCGGGCACTTACCGTGGTGCGGGTGTCGGCGTCCGCGTACCCGGTGTCGTTCGGACCAGGATCAATGCAGTTCACGGTGATGCCACAAGGCATCAAGTGAGCGGCCAGGCTGGGCGTCAGCTGGTGCAGCGCCCCCTTGGAGGCGACATATGGCAGCTCGGCGGGCATCGCCCCGTGGTGCTGGCCCGAGGTGAACAGGATCACCCGTCCGCCCGGCCGGCGGTCGTGCTGAGCGGCGAAGGCCTGCACCAGGAGCAGGGTGGCCCGGGTGTTGACGGCGAAGCTGAGGTCGATCTCCGCCGCCGTCAGCTCCTCCAGGCTCTGGCTGCTGCTGCGGGCATGGTTGGCCACCGCCACGTCGAGGTGGCACTCGGCAAACGCCTGCCGGGCGGCATCCACCACACGTGCCGGGGCGTCGGGATCGTCGAAGTCGGCGGCCACGTGCTCGGCCCGACCGCCCTGGTGGCGGATCTCATCGACGACCGCCTCGGCTCCGTCCGGGTCGGCGCCCCACGGCTTGGCTTGGTCATGCGGCGACCACGAGTGCACCAGCACTGCGGCGCCGTCTGCCGCCAGGCGTCGGGCGACGGCGGCCCCGATGGCGATGCGGCGGCTGGCACCGGTTACCAACGCCACCCGTCCCAGCAGGGGCAACTCCGACGACACGCCGGGCATCTTCACAGCCTGGGCGTGCTCGGGGGACCAGTCGGCCCTGAGCCCCAAGTCGCTTCAGCCTGGTCCCAGCCGCGCTGCGAGCCTGTCCAGGGCTTCCTTGATCATCGCCGCATACCCGTCATCACCGAGCGTGCCGGCGCCGGCGCGACCCAGCTCCAGGTGCTGGCGGGCACGTTGTGGGTCGCCCAGCTTGCGGTAGCACTCAGCCAGGTTCAGGTGCAGAGACGGGTAGAACCCGTTGGCCGGAATCGCTACCCCGGCCTGTGCCGCCCGCTCGTCGGTGATCAGGTCGGCGGCGGCCAGGGCCCGCAGGTCCCACGCCAGCTCCTCATTGACGTCGTCCTGCACGTCGGCCATGGCGTGGGCGACCGCACACCGGTGGAGGGGGTCTCCGCCTTTGCCGCCGATGGTGTCCCAGATCTCGGCGAAGAGACGAGCCGCGGCCGGGCGGTCACCCCCGTGGCTCAGGCCGATCCCCCTTCCGATCTCCTTCAAGACCGCCTCTGGTTCGTCCACGGAGGACCCTCCTTCTGTGGCGGCGCGAGACCTAAGGGTCGCACGGGACATCGGCCGCCCGGATCCGGGCGGGTTCGTCTCCACCGGTAGGTTGCTCGCTCTGTGACCGGTGTCCCCTACCGCTACGAGCCCACCGCCGGCGCCGCCGAGGTCAGAGCCAGCCACGACGGGCTGGCCGACGGCGAGGAGAGCGGCGATGTGGTCACCGTCGCCGGCCGGCTCATGCTGCGGCGGGAGCAGGGCAAGCTGGCCTTCGGCACCCTGCGGGACTGGACGGGAGAGGTGCAGCTGTTCGCCGGAGCCTCGTGGACCGATGACTTCGCCGGTTTCACCGGCCTTCCGCTCGGCACCTGGCTGGGGGTCGAGGGGGAGGTGGTGAAGACGCGGCGAGGCGAGCTGAGCGTCAAGGTGGCCCGGTGGCAGGTCCTGGCCGAGGCCCGCCGTGGCTTCGGCGACAAGTGGCGGGGAGTGACCGACCCCGAGGTGCGCCTACGCCAGCGCGAGGTCGATCTGTGGGCCAACGAGGGCGTGCGCGGCCGGATGCTCCTGCGCAGCAGGGCCATCTCGCTCACCCGGCGCTGGCTTGAAGACCAGGCCTTCGTCGAGGTCGAGACACCGGTGTTCCACCCGGTGCCTGGAGGGGCGGCGGCCAAGCCGTTCACCACCCACCACAACGCCCTCGATGCGCAGCTGTTCCTGCGCATCGCCCCCGAGCTCTACCTGAAGCGGCTGGTGGTCGGCGGGTTCGAACGGGTCTTCGAGATTGCCCGGGTGTTCCGCAACGAGGGGCTCTCCACCCGCCACAACCCCGAGTTCACGATGCTCGAGGCCTACGCCGCCTACTGGGACTACGGCGACATGATGCGCCTCACCGAGCAGCTCGTGGCCCACCTGGCCAACGAGCTTCTGGGCACCACCAAACTCACCTACGCCGGCCGCCCGCTCGACCTCACCCCGCCGTGGCGGCGGGCCACCCTCGTGGACCTAGTGGCCGAGCACGCCGGCGTGAAGGTCGACCTGGGCACGGACATCGCCGACCTGCGGCGGATCTGTGATGACCACGGCGTGGCGTGGAAGCAGTCGCACGGCCCGGGCAAGCTCCTGCTCGAACTGTACGAGAAGACCACTGAGGGACAGCTGTGGGGGCCGGTCTTGGTGTGCGACTACCCGAAGGAGGTGTCGCCCCTGGCCCGCGACCACCGCTCCCAGCCGGGCATGGTCGAGCGGTTCGAGGGCATCGTCGCCGGCCGTGAGCTGTGCAACGCCTTCTCCGAGCTGGTCGACCCCGACGAGCAGCGGGCCCGCTTCGAGGACCAGGCCCGCCAGAAGGCAGAGGGCGACGACGAGGCCATGGCCGTCGACGAGCCCTACCTCCGGGCCCTGGAACACGGCCTTCCCCCGACCGGCGGCCTCGGAATAGGCATGGACCGCCTCGTCATGCTCCTCACCGGAGCCGAGTCGATCCGCGACGTCCTGCTCTTTCCGACCATGCGGACCGAGGTGGTCCGAGAGGCTCATGGCCCCGGCGGGCCACCGGCCACGGATCTCAGCTCAGACTGCTGACCCGCCTGGGGAAGTGGCGCGCCAGTTGGCCTTGGTGGGGCGGGGTGTTCTGGCGCGCCAGTTGGCCGGGGTTTCTGTCGCGCCAGTTGGCCTTGGTGGGGCGGGGTGTTCTGGCGCGCCAGTTGGCC
>JBBSHM010000144.1:0-4535 GCA_038253125.1 Acidimicrobiales bacterium | reverse complement strand
TGGCCGCCCTCCTCGCCCCGGCCCTGGTGCGGGCCTGGGCCGACCTCGAGCGGGTCGACGGTGTCCTGCCCTACAAGCACGAGCACTACCTCAAGCTCTGGGCGCTGAGCCACCCGAAGATCGGCGCCCAGGTGATCTTTTTCGACGAGGCGCAGGACGCCAACCCGGTGTTGTCCGCCATCGTGGCCGAGCAGAACCACGCACAGCGCGTATGGGTCGGCGACTCCCAGCAGGCCATCTACGAGTGGACCGGCGCGGTCAACGCGCTCGCCGGCTTCACCGGCTACCGGTCGTTCCTGAGCCAGTCGTTCCGCTTCGGTCCCGCTGTCGCCGAGGTGGCCAACGACATCCTCGGCCTGCTGGGGGCCGAGCTGGAGCTGCTGGGCTCGCCCGCCATCTCCTCGGTCGTGGGTCCGGTGGCCTCGCCCGACGTCATCCTGTGCCGGACCAACGCCATCGCCGTCGGCGAGGTGCTCACCCGCCAGAAGGCCGGCCAGTCCGTGCACCTGGTAGGCGGCGGCGACGAGGTCGTCCGCTTCGCTCGGGCCGCCGGCGAGCTGATGAACGACGGCCGCACCTGGCACCCCGAGCTGGCCTGCTTCGACGACTGGCAGGAGGTGCTCGACTACGTGGACCACGACGAGCAGGGCGGCGAGCTGCGGCTCATGGTCAAGCTGGTCGAGGAGTTCGGCGTGGCCACGATCATCGCCGCCCTCTCGGGCATGATCCCCGAGGCCGGCGCCGACATCGTCATCTCCACTGCCCACAAGGCGAAGGGCCGTGAGTGGGACAGCGTCCAGGTCGCCGGCGACTTCCCCGGCTCGGCCGAGGAGCCCCCCGGCCCCAGCGAGCTGCGCCTGCTCTACGTGGCCTGCACCCGCGCCCGCCGGGAGCTGGACATCAGCCTCGTCTCCCTGTTCGCCGAGCCCGAGGAGCTGGCCGAGCTGCTGGCCACGGCGCGGGCCACCGCCGAGGCCGCTTCGATCTGATGGCCGTCATTCGAGGGCGGCACGCCTGGCCCAGCTCCGACGACGAGTAGGCCGAGGCCATCGGCGCAGCGGTGTTCTCCCTGGCGCTGGACTCCTGCTACCAGTACGGGCTCATGGTCGGCCCCGGCGTCGACGTCGAGCGGTGCGAGGAGCTGCTCGACCAGGCCCGCCGGGACGGCCGGCGCATCCCCACCGTCGAGGAGGTGTGCGGGTGGCGGCCTGAACCGGCGAAATCGGCCGGATCTGGCCACCGCTGGGCGAATCTCGGCCTGCGAGCGCCCCGGGACCCGATCCCCTCATCTGGGCCCCCGAGAGGCTTCCTGGGCCTCCTGTGCGGAGGTTTTCGGGCCCCCTGGCGCCAGGTCGGGCCCGTCACTACCCTCGCGGTGAGGGCCGACCCCCGTCACAAGAGTCGGCCCTCCGTTCACACGAACGCCCCAGATCAAGGAGGCAGCCACGATGGTAGCGACACCCTGTGACACTGGCAACGCACGGTGCACTATCCCCGACCACCGGCGCCCGGCGCCCGAGGCGTTCTACGCCTGCGTCGTCCAGGCGTTTGAGGCACTGAGCCCCGCCGACCGCCGGCGATTGCGGCGCTGGGAGGCCGTCCACGTCTCCGGCGGCCGCAAGGGCACCTCCGACTGGCCAGGCTGGGCCGGCCGCGTCATCGGCTGGGAGTCGTGGCAGACCCGCCTCGCCTGCCCACTGAGGCACGTCCGATGAGCAACGACGCCGCCGGCTGGGTCTGGCGCTTCTCACCCTACGACCGGGCCGCCCTGCTGATCCACGCCGCCATGGCCGACTCGGTGAACGATCAGAATGACAACGAGTTCTGGATGACGAAGGTCAAGCTGGCGGCCAAGGCCCGGTGCTCTCGATCGACCGTCTCCGACACCGTGGACGCCATGCTCGCCGACGGGTTTCTGGAGCTGCTGGAGGACTCCGGCGGCCGCCACGCGAGCCGCTATCGGTTCCTGTTCCCTGACGTGCCCGTCGTCTTCGAGAGCCGATTTCAACCGTCCGGGGAGCGGACAGTTGCTCGACGCCAACCGTCCGGGGAGGGCGCGCCAACCGTCCGGGGAGCGGACAGTAAACCGTCCGGGGAGCGGACACAGAACCCAAAGGGAACCCAAGTAGAACCCAAGACCCCCCCTGTAGCCCCCCCGGCGGGGGGGCCGGCCAAGCGACGGCATCGAATCCCCGAGCCCTTCATCGTCGACGCCTCGATGCGGGAGTGGCTCAAGAGCAATCCCGACTTCGACCGCTCGATCGACTGGCGAGCCGAGACGGCCAAGTTCGCGGATCACTTCCGCGGCTCGGGCGCGACCAAGCTCGACTGGGTGGCTACCTGGCGCAACTGGATGCGCCGTGCCTCCGAGACGGCGCCGGCCACTGCCAACGGCGCCCGCCACCGCACCGGCACCTCCCGCGCCTTCGACAACCTCCGGCGCACCGCGGCCGAGATCGCCGACGGCACCCTCGCCCTCCGCCCTGGTGGCGGCCCACCCGACCAAGGAGCACTCGATGAAGGCTGAACACATCCCCGCACTGCTCGCGCAGGTCAAGGCCCTGTGGCCGAGCTGGACCGGCCTCGACGACGACCAGGACGACGACGCCCGCAAGGCGGTGGTCGCCGTCTGGCACGAGCAGCTCTACCAGTTCGGCTACGAAGACTGCACCGTCGTCCTGGCTCAGATCGCCGCCGAGGGCGCCGCCTTCGCTCCCCCGCCGGGCACCGTGGCCGCCGCTGTCCGCAAGCGCTCTACCCGCCGCACCCGAGCCCCGAAGACGGGCGGACCCTGCCTGCTGTGCCTCGGCACTGGCAGACGGACCGTCGAGGTGGCCAGCGGGCGCGACGCCGTGACCCGGTGCGAGTGCCAGCGGCCACCGCTGCCCGTCGACGAGCACAAGCCGGCGTGCTCCTGCCTGCGGTGCCACTACGGCAACCGCGCCGCCGAGATCCTGGCCGGCATCGACGGCTCCGGCGGCCGCAAGGGCGTCGACCCGCTGGAGGCGCGCCCGGCCGAAGTCGAGCCGGAGTTTTGAGCCCGTGGGAGGGAGCGCTCGCAGGGCTCACCGCCGTCGCCCTCGCCCTGGTGCTTCTCGCCGGCATCGCCGCCGTCATGATCCGAGCGGCGGGGATCATCTAGTGCGCTCCGAGGAGCTGCCCGACGCCGTCAGTGGGTTCGAGTGGTGCTCTGGCTGTGCCGGTAAGCCCCTGCCCTGCCTGGTGTGTGCGCTCCGTCTCGCCGACTACGCCCGAGTGCTCGGTGAGCGGTATCCCCGGGTGCCATGAAGCGCTCAGGCATCCGCCAGACCCCCCGCGACCATGACGCCGAGCGCTCCTGGGAGGAGACACGCCAGCAGGTGTTCGAGCGCGCCCGCGGCCGGTGTGAGGCGGCGACCCCGGCCTGCACACGCCGCGAGCCCTCCGACGTGCACCACCGCCGGCTCAGGTCGCAGGGCGGCGGTGACGACCTGGTCAATCTGTTGGCGCTCACGCGCGAGTGTCACGCGTTCGTCCACGCCAACCCGGCGCTGAGCTACGAGCGGGGTTGGCTGCTCCGAGCTGGGCAGGCGCCGTGATCGACCTGAGCGAGCGGGAGTTCCAAACCCAGCTAGTCGAACTGGGGCACATCTTGGGATGGCGGTCGAACCACGTTCGGCCGTGCATCGACAGCAAACGTGGCTGGCGCACTCCGACGACGGCTATCGGCTGGCCAGATTTGACGTTCGCTCGCCTCGGGCGCCTGGTGTTCGTCGAGTGCAAGGGCGCCAGGACGCCGGTCACCGATGCCCAGCGCGAGTGGATCGCCCTGCTCGACACTGTGCCCGGCTGCTCGGCGGTCATCGCCCGCCCGGCCGACTTCGACGCGGTGGCCGCCCTGTTGCGGTGAGCGACCACAGCCCGGTAAGGTGAACCGACCTCACGCCACCCAAGGAGGCAACGGCACAACCATGAGCAGACGTCGCCATGAAGTCCTGAGTCTCCCCCTGCCCGCCACGCCGACCGAGGCCATCCGAGTTCTCCATCTCGCCGAGGAGTCCTACGAGGGCCCCGAGATCCGAGCAGCCGACGCCAGACTGTCCATCTGGGCATTCGGCGCCCTGCCCGAGCCGAAGCCGTCGCCCGTGCCGAACGGTTCCCGTCCGTGGCAGCCGGCCGGTTCCCTCGACGCCGCCGCCCTGGCCCGAATCGTCGCCGACGACGTCCCCGACACCCCGGCCCCGGCCGATCTCGGCAACCCCGCAGCCCAGCTCGCCGCCGCCCCTGACGAACCGTTCTAGGAGGATCATGCCCCCCCGCCGTGCAGGTTCCAAAACCGCCCCCCTCGGTTCGCAGGAGGGAGTGCCCGTCGTCCAGGCAGCCGTCTCGATCACCCGAGCCGGCGACGGCTTGAGCGACGCGCTCAAGCTCGCCCCCGAGGCGCTCCACTACGGCGACCGCGTCTTTTTCATTCTGGAGGGCGAGGTGACCTCGGTCACGTTCGTGCCGGTGTCGCCGTCGGCCAACGCGCTCGAGCGCAAGCACAAGATCGTCAC
>JBBSHM010000143.1:0-4596 GCA_038253125.1 Acidimicrobiales bacterium | reverse complement strand
CACCCACCTCCGCATCGACCGAACCTGGGCCTGGGCCCGCACCCTCGCCCTCGGCTTCAACCGCCTCCGCGCCGCGTTCACCTGAACCGGCACCGGCCCGAGCCCTCCACCCGAGCACTCACGGCCGACACAGACAGCCAGCCTGAACACGAACTCGTGACCGACCGCGGCCCACCGTCCTCCCCGACACCCCAGCCCCGTCACCGGCGGCCACGACAAGACGCCTCAAGCCCCACCACCCGCCTCAGGGGGAATCCGTGAAAGACCGAGGTTAGTAGGGAGGGAATAGTGTCGACATGCAATGAGATTCCTATGCCTGTCGCGTCGGTTTCGGAGGTGAATAGTTGCGGAGAAGCCCTCGAGCGCCTCGAAGTTTATGGGTGTGCCATCTAGTCGCAACACCGCAAAACCAGAGGTGGGTACATACAGCGTAGCTAACTCGTCGCCCGTTCTCTGCTCGAAGATAGCGGTGTCCGCTCCCAGGATAGAGAACTCGTCGCGAGCATTGTCTCTGAGGCTCCAGCGTGATTCGGTGAGATATCTGTCCAGCGTCCTTTCTCCACGGATACCACGCAGGCGCGCCCCGAGGTCGATAGGGGCGAACGTTGACCAGCTAAGTGAGAGCACTTCGCGCCTGCGGTTCGCTGAAACTGACTACTTGAGCTCCTCCTATGGTGCGACGAAGGATATCTAAGGCAGCCCGGTGTAGCCCATCACCGGCGGTAGTACCGCACGCGTCTGCGAGCACTATGGGCGTGAGCCCGAGGTCAAATAGATCGGAAGCATTTTGGAGGACACAGACATCGGTATCGATACCACAAACGAACACTGTTGTGATGTGTCTCTCTGTCAATATGGGCCCTAGAAGGAGCATGGCCGAATAAGTTAACTTATCGATAACCAGCTCGACTGGCTCCACAGCCGGATCAAGATCCGTATCCGGCGAGCCCCCGAGGCGCTCCCAGCGAATGAGCTTTCTAAAATTGCTGCCTTCCGCATTGCGGAACCGCGTTGCCACAGTGAGCGCGAAATCTGGTCCTCTTTGGCCGAGTAGGTCGCTGATGCGGCCGGGGACGTGACTGGTTGCAGGACGCGCAAACCCGCGCTGGACATCGAGGACCAGAAGGGCCGAATGGTCGGGGACGAACAGGCCGGACCAGTCGTAGGTAGGAGCCGATCCCCATTCGATGAGGCCGGAAGGGGCTGAAACCTCGGTTGCTGGGAGTGTGAGTCGACCGTTGGCGGGTCCAGGCATCGCCATACGTCAACCATGCGTCACCTGCGTGTGACTGTCAAGAAGGGCATGATGCGCAAGGGAGACTCACTGACGGGCGGTTGAGCCGTGCTCTTCGGTGCCGAAGCATCGACGCCGCTTGGCGCTTGAGGCCGAGCCTTGGCTGCACCAGGGGAGTTTGCGGCTCGTCGGAGGTAGTGGATCCATTGCCGCTCCTTGACACACTCGCTCTAGCCTAGCCTGATGCCGCGAGCAACCAAAATGAGGGCGCAGGAAGGTCCGCTGATGGAGTGGGCAAGCCATCGCCTTGGCTGCCGGCACCTGGACGAAGGGCGAAGGGCCCGCCGCCGCGGCTAGCCCAGCGCCGCCCACGTCTGTCGCCCGGCGACGCCGTCGGCTGCCGGCCCGGCGGCACCTTGGAACCGGCGCACGGCGTCCTTGGTGGCCGCCCCGAAGTCTCCGCCGGTCGGTCCGTGGCTAAAGCCGCCGGCCCGCGCCGGTCTTGCAGGCGCCGTACGTCGTCACCGGCGGCAGCACTCCTGAGCAGCGGGTCGGTGGCCGTAGCGTGCGGCAGCGGACCGCTCCCGCAGAGCGTCGACGGCCACCCAGGTGCGGGGCCCACGATGCCGTCGGCAACCGGGCCCCGCCCACGCTGCATGACCCGCGCGCCGGCCTCGGTGCGGGGGCCGAACCACCCCTCGGCCGGGGAGACGCCGGCCGCCCGCTGCACCCCCGCGACGAGAGTCCCTTGGCTTCCGCCTGAGCGTGGGCCGAGGTGCGGGCTGGCCGGGGGCCGGGTACGACTCCAGGGCCGCCGTCCATCGCATCGGCGGCGACGCCTGACCGGCGAGGATCGCCGCCAGCGACGCATGGAAGGCGGGGCCGTCGAAGGAGGCGTCCGGCTGGCGGCCCCAGGGCATGGCGAACTCCTTGTCGAGCAGGTGGCGCTGCCATAAGCCTCCCTCGGACGGGCTTCAAGCGGACGGGGCGCCGCCTCTTGACATCAAGTCGAGCGCGCACCGGGCCGTCTGATACACGAAAACTCAAGAAGGCCGCTGGATCGGGTGGGCGGCTCTCAGCCGGCGAGGGAGAGGGTGACGGCACCGGCGGCGATGGCCTCGGCCACGGCCGGGGCGGCCGGCTCGGGGACGGCGACGGTGGTGCCGCTGTCGTCCACGGCCAGCACGGCGGCGTCGGGCACCACGACCCGTCCGGCCGAGAGCAGGTCCGTGCGCTGGCCGGGCTCGAGCGGCGGCGTGCCGGCGGCCCGGGGGACAGCCAGCGCCCGGGCGCCCGCGGGTAACAGGGCGGCCAGGCCCCGAGGCCCGATGCGGGCTGCCAGCACCACCTCGCCCGGCACCAGGTCGACCCGGGCAGTGCTCCCCACCGGCGTCGGCGCCGCCTCGGCGTCGGGCACGGCCTGGGCCGGCAGGCGGGCAGTGACCACGTCGGCCGCCACCAACGTCGTGCCGGCGGCGACCCGTCGCGCCACCACGGGCACCTCGACCGTGGGCCCGCCGCCCGATGGCGGCGCCAGGGCCGGGCGCACGACCAGGAACGTGGCCCCGCCGAGCGCCAGGGCGACGAGGATGCGGGGAAGCGGGACCTGTGACAGCGGCATGGGAACCCCCTGGTGCGGAGGGCGTGCGGCGCAGCAGGGGGAAGCGGCGACCCGGTTCCCCGGGTGATCCGACAGTACGGGATCTACGAGGCAGGGTACCTACGAGGCGGCGGTCTTGGCCTTGGGCGGGCTGGAACCGGCGGACTCCTTGGAGCCCTTGGCACCCTTTGGGTCCTTGGCGCCCTTCGAGTCCTTGGAGTCCGTGGACGGCTTCGAACTCTCAGACCCGTCCGAGGAGCCCTTGTCGCCGGAGGCGGGCGCCGGCTCGGACTTGGCGGACGACTCGTCCTTGTTGTCCTTCTTGGCGCCGTTGCCCGAGCTGCGGCTGTCGTTCTTGTAGAACCCGCTGCCCTTGAACGAGATGCCGATGTTGCCGAAGACCTTGCGGAGCGATCCGCTGCAGGTGGGGCAGGTGGTGAGAGCGTCGTCGGTGAACCGCTGCACGACATCGAGGTGCTCGCCGCACTGCTTGCAGGCGTACTCGTAGGTGGGCACCGACGCATCCTCTCCCGGGTTGGCACTCGAACTGATCGAGTGCCAAATCGTACCCGACCTGCTAGCACATCAGGGATGGGCCGCCTCCGCACCGCTGTCATCCCCGCGGCCGGTCACGGCACCCGGTTCCTCCCGGCTTCAAAGGCGATGCCGAAGGAGCTGGTCACCCTGGTCGACCGGCCGGCCATCCAGTGGGTGGTCGAGGAGGCGGTGGCCGCCGGCTGCACCCGCATCGTGATCGTGGTCGGCCGGGGCAAGGAGGCCATCGCCGACCACTTCGACCGGGCCCCCGAACTTGAGGCCGCCCTCCAGGCGTCGGGCAAGCACGAGCTGCTCGCCGAGGTGCAGCGGCTGGCCGGGCTGGCGGAGGTGATCCTGGTGCGCCAGGGCGAGCCGCGGGGCCTCGGCCACGCCGTCGCCGTCACCCGCAGCGTGGTGGGCGACGAGCCGTTCGCCGTGCTCCTGCCCGACGACGTGTTCCAGCCCGCCACCCTGCTGGCCGAGATGGTGGCCAGCACCGAGGCGAGCGGCCGGTCGACCGTCGCCCTGATGCGCATCGCCGGGCCCGAGATCTCGACTAAGGGGGTGGCGGCCGTCGACGGGCGCCGCGTGGTCGACGTGGTAGAGAAGCCGGCGTACGCCGACGCCCCCTCAGACCTGGCGCTGATGGGGCGCTACGTGTTCACCCCGGCGGTGTTCGACGCCCTCGACCGCATCGGCTCGGGATCTCTGGGCGAGCTTCAGCTCACCGACGCCATCCGCATCCTGGCGCAGGAGGAGGGCGTTGACGCCCAGATCTTCGAGGGCGGATACTTCGACGTCGGCAACCACCTCGACTGGCTCTGCTCCAACGTTGAGATGGCGCTCGGGCACCCGACCATCGGCGGCCCCCTGGCCGAGCGTCTGATCGAGCTGGTGCGACGTCGTGGGATCGGCTTGTGACACCGCTAGCGGAGGTGCAGCGCGTGGTGCTCGAAGCATGCATGCCGCTGGGACCGGCCGAGGTGCCGGCGGCGGACGCCGTGGGTTGCACGCTGGCCGCCGACGTGGTGGCCGGCGAGGCCGTGCCGCCGTGGCCCAACTCGGCGATGGACGGCATCGCCGTGCGGGCCGCCGACACCCCGGGCCGTCTCGGTGTGGTCGGCTACCTGCCCGCCGGCGCCGACCCTACCGGGATGTTCGTCGGCCCCGGCCAGGCGATCCGGATCATGACCGGCGCCCCGATGCCGGCCGGCGCCGACGCCGT
>JBBSHM010000142.1:0-4607 GCA_038253125.1 Acidimicrobiales bacterium | reverse complement strand
GACCCCTACCCGAGCCCCCCGGCGGCGGGCCGGCTTGTGCCGGCGAACACGACCCCTCGTCCCCCCGAGCACGACCCGCCCCTCACCACCGCTGGCCGATGGCACGATCATCTGGGGGCCGTCGACCTCAGAGGGGTACTGCCAAGATTGGGCCGAAAGATGCAGTGGCTGGTGGGTGGTTGACGGCTGCGGCAGACCGGAGCGGTTGGACGGGCTGGTCAGCGTCGGCCGAGCCGGTGGAAGGTTATTGCCGGGCTTCCGCCGGACAGGATCGAGAGGTCTTTTGGGTCGGCGGTGAGGACCACGCCTCCGCCGGCGGCGGCGCAGACGGCGATGACGGCTGCGTCGACGTGGTCGGTCGACCGTCGGGCTGCTGCGGCGAGGAGGTGGCCGATGCGTCTGGCCAGGGCGCGGTCGGTGGGAGCGACGGCGACCCCGCCTTCGCGGGCCAGGCATGCGTCTACGGCTTGGTCGTGGCCGCCGCCGCGGTAGAGCTCGGCCAGGACGGCGGCGGGTACGACGACGTCTGCCGCCTCGGCTAGCGCCGCGGCTAGGGCGGCCCGGACGGTGCGTTCGTGGGCCCCGCCTCGGGCCAGGGCTGAGAGCGCTTCGGCGTCGAGGACGAGGGCGCTCATGCCAGGAGGCGACGGAACTGCGCCACCTCGTCAGAGTCCACGGGGCCACGTTCGTCCTCGAGGCGGACGAGCAGCCCGGCGAGGGCGGTCGCTCGCTGTCGCCGTTCAACCTCGTGGCGCAGGATCTCGTTGATCGTGGCGGAGAGGGCCACGTCGTCGCCCCCGAGTGCGTCGATGATCTCGGGGTCGAGGGTCAGTGTCTTCCGCACCTTGGTCCTGGTCATACGGGCATCCTACTACGATCACACATCGTGGTGAACGGCTTGAAGGTTCGGGTCTGAGTAGCAATGGCGCAGGATTGAACGCTAAGGACGGTCGCCGGGGCGGGTTTGATACACATCATCTGTTGATCTATGTGTATGGTCGACCTGTGCGCACCAACATCGAGATCGACGACGATCTTCTTGACGCTGCCCGTCGCATCGCCGGGACCGACACCAAGCGGGCGACCGTCGAGCTCGCACTGCGGGAGCTGGCCCGGCGTCACGAGCGCGGCGCGGTGATCAAGCTGCGAGGCGGCGTCGACTGGCAAGGCGACCTAGACGACAGCCGGCGGGGTCGCGCCGAGTGATCGTGGTCGACACATCTGTGTGGATCGACTTCTTTCGTGACGCCCAGACGGCGCACGTCGCCGCCCTTGCCGACCTCATCGAAGGCGACGCGGGGATCGCCATCACCGACGTTGTGCTGGCGGAGCTGCTGCAGGGAGCCCGCAACGATCTGGACGCAGCGCGGATCGAACGCCACATGGCGCCACACGGCCTGTTCGAGCTTCAAGGCGCAGCCGACGCCCGACGTGCGGCGTCGATGTACCGGGCGGCGCGAGCGGCCGGCCACCGCATCCGCCGCACGCTGGACTGCCTGATCGCAGCTGTGTGCGTGCGCGAGAACGTGGCGATCATGCACGCTGACGCCGACTTTGATCGACTCGCGCTCACGTCTGGGCTCAAGGTGTTCTCCCCGGCCGGGTAGCAGGCCCTCCTTCCCGTGCGGAAGAGCTCGGACCCGACGAGGCCACGTACCTCGCCGCCCTGCTGCAGGGGGTTGGCTCGGCCGACGACTCGATGACCGGTTGATTGTGTCTTGCACTATTGGCTGACGGCTGGGAGAATAAGCGGAGTGAAGCCGACCCGGTTCACACGAGGTAGCCGCAAGCACCGCATCGGCAAGGGACGAGCTCAGTACGTCATGGCGACCTCGATGGCCGCCATCACAGTCGATTCCGAGACGAAGGCTGTCATGTTCAGCTGGATCGGCGACGACGACCGGGGACGGGAGCTCGAGATCGTCGCCGTCGAACGGCCCGATTGCATCCTCGTCATTCACGTCATGCCCACCCACTACCGCAAGGACCGCTGATGACCAGCCGTAGCCGCCGAGTCCAGCCCGGGCCGATTGGACCGGACGTCGACCTTGAGCGTGAGGACATCCGCCTTCCGGATGATCGCCGCCTGACCGAGCAGCTGGCCGCAGAGATCGCGCAACGAGCGCTGGCCCGGCATCCTGGGCGCCCTTCGGTGACGGGTGAAGCGCAGCGAACTCCGAGCCTCACCCTCCGGGTCCCGCTGAAGACTCGGCAGGCGCTCGAAGCCATCGCGGCCACTCAGGGCCGGCGGCTCGCTGATGTGAGCCGCGAGGCACTGGCCGAGTACATCCACCGTCACGCCAGCTGACGGGCGGTCGGTCCTGACGAGCGGAGCGGCTCGTGGGCCGCGGACCCTTGGCCGGGGAGGCCGCGTAGCGTCGTCGGGTCATGGCCACCGAGGAAGCTGCGCCGCCCAAGCGGCGGCGGCGGCTGCGGCGGTGGGTGGCCCGGCTGTTCCTGTTGAGCCTGTTCCTGGGGGTGGTCGGGGTGGGGGCGCTGGCCTGGTACGCCTCGCGGGTGCCCATCCCGCCTGAGACGCCGACGATCGGCACGACGGTGATCTACGCGGCCGACGGCACCCGGCTGGCGTCGCTGGACGGGGGCCAGGACCGCACCCAGGTGAAGCTGGACCAGGTGCCGAAGGTGGTGCGCGACGCCGTGCTGGCCGCCGAGGACCGCAAGTTCTACGAGCACGGCGGCATCGACCCGCTGGGCGTCGCCCGGGCCACCTGGGCCGACCTGCGCAACCAGGGGGTGCGCCAGGGCGGCTCCACCATCACCCAGCAGTACGTGAAGAACGCCTACGTCGGCTCGGACCGCAGCGCCGCCCGCAAGGCCCGCGAGGCCATCATCTCGGTGAAGCTCGAGCAGCGCCTGTCGAAGGACCAGATCCTGGAGCGCTACCTGAACGCCATCTACCTGGGCCGGGGCGCCTACGGGGTGGAGGCCGGCAGCAAGGCGTGGTTCGGGCGGGGCGTGGCCGAGCTGGGCCCGAACGAGGCGACCTACCTGGCCGCCCTCATCCGCAGCCCCGAGACGGGGGCGGTCGACAAGAACCCGGCGCTGGCCACCCAGCGGCGGGAGAGCGTGGTTGTGAACATGCTGCGCAGCGGCACGCTAAGCGTCGAGCATGCGAACCTGGTGCGGGCCACGCCCATCCAGACCTATGTGGTGAAGCGCTTCGACCGGCCGTCGACGGTCACGAACACCGACATCGGCGTGGACTACGTGGTCGACGAGGTCCGCCGCCAGCTGATCTCGCGCTACACCGAGCGAGTTGCCCTCGGCGGCGGGCTGAAGGTCACCCTCACCCTCGACCTGGAGCGTCAGCGGCAGGCCTATCAGGCGGTGTACGGGCCGACGCTGCCGGCGCTGCAGCCGAAGGAGCCGGCCGGGGCGCTGGTCTCGATCGATGACAGCGGGGCCGTGGTGGCCATGGTCGGCGGCCGCGACCACGACAAGAGCCAGGTGAACCTGGCCCTCGGCAAGCTGGGGGGCGGCAGTGGCCGGCAGCCGGGCTCGACGTTCAAGCCGTTCCTGCTGGCCGACGTGGTGGACTCGGGCTATTCGGTGGAGTCGGCCTTCCCGGCGCCGGCCAAGTACGTCTGGAAGGGCGGCGAGGGCGGGGCCGACTACGAGGTCGACAACTACCAGGGCGAGAGCTTCCCGGGCCAGATGAACCTGGTGGACGCCACCCGGCTGTCGGTCAACACCGTTTACGCCCAGGTGGCCCAGTCGGTCGGCCCACAACGCCTGGTGGACCGGGCCGGCGCCCTCGGGGTCCAGAGCCCTCTGGCCCCCGATGCCAGCCTGGTGCTGGGCACGGCCCAGGTGTCGCCCATGGAGATGGCCGCCGCCTACAGCACCCTGGCCCGGGGCGGCACCCGCATCCCGCCCCGGCTGATCGGCAAGGTCACCGACGCCGGCGGCCGGGTGATGGATGCCAAGCAGGAGGGCTCGACCCGGGCGGTGCGCAAGGAGACAGCCGACGTGGTGACCAGCGTGCTGCGCCAGGTGGTCGAGCGGGGGACGGGCACCGCAGCCCGCCTCGACCATCCGGCCGCCGGCAAGACCGGCACCACCAACAACAGCACAGACGGCTGGTTCGTGGGCTACACGGCCAGCCCTCGCCTGACCACGGCGGTGTGGATGGGCTGGCCCGACGACGGCAGCCGCCCCATGGACCGCGTGCGGGGCAAGCCCGTGAGCGGCGGCGGCATCCCCGCCCAGATCTGGCAGCAGTACATGACTGAGGCTACGAAGGGGGCCGCCCCCGGCGACTTCGACCCGCCGCCCCCCCTCGGCGGCACCATCCTGCCGGCGGCCAGCGGCCGGGAGCGGGCGGCGGGCTCCAGCAACGACCTGACCACCTCGCCCAGCTACCGGTCGGGGCCGGGCACCACCTACTCGTCCGGGGGCTCGGGCCGCGGCTCGGGGGGCTCCTCCACCACCCGGCCGGACCCGGCGTCGTCGTCCACCTCCACGTCGGTAAACGGCGGCGCGGCCACCACCGTGACCACCCGGCACTCGCCCACCACAACGGCCCGGCCGGCGCCCACCACCACGGCCAAGCCCGGGGCGGGGCTGGGCGGCCCCAGCCCCTGAGG
>JBBSHM010000141.1:0-4619 GCA_038253125.1 Acidimicrobiales bacterium | reverse complement strand
CGCTGGCCGTGGGCCGAGCGCTTCGACTCCTCCCTCGCCAATCTGCGTGCCGTCGTCATGGTCACCTGAGACCACGGACAGAGCGGCGGCCGACCGGGCCGACCCGTCGAGCACCCCCACCACAGGACCCACCGGAACGCCCTGGACCACCACGCCTCCTCAGCGGCCCGCAGAGGCTTTCGACCGCCGTTGGCTCTCATCGGCCACCTGGATCAGCTTCCTGGCCTTCTCGTCGGCCGGCCGAGCCCAATCGGTGGATTCAGGTTAAGCGACGGGCGGAGGCGCCTGTCCCGGTGGACGCCGAGTGACGGCGACCGCGGCTCTGGTCACGCCCGGGGCCACCCGGCCGTCGACCCGGCGGAGCTACCCGACAGCGTGGTGGGGCATGGCCGTGCTGATCATGACCGAGGCCATCGTCTTCGTCATCCTGCTGGCCGCCTACTTCTTCCTGCGGGCGGCGTCGAAGGAGTGACCGCTAGGCGGGATCGAGGTGCCCAAGCTGGCATTGGCCATCCCGTTCAGCTTCGTGCTGTGGGGCAGCAGCCTGCCCATCTTCTGGGCCGAGGCGGGCATCCGCAAGGGTCAGGTGCTCAGGCTGAAGATCGGCGTGGCCCTCAGCTTCGTGATGGGCGCCTCGTTCCTGGCGTACACGCTGTACGACTTCAACGACCTGCACTTCGGCTGGCGGGACAACGCCTACGGGTCGGTCTTCTACACGATCGTCGGGCTCCACGCCCTGCACGTCGTCATCGGGCTGGGCATGAACCTGGTCGTGCAACTCAAGGCCTGGCTGGGCCGCTATGACCGGGGCCGGTACGCCAGCGCCGAGGTGTTCTTCCTCTACTGGCACTTCGTCGACGTGGTGTGGCTGGCCGTGTTTCCCGCCCTCTTCCTGTCGCCCCACATCCGGTGAGCGTCGACACCGAGGAGGCCCGCCGGCGCACAATCGCTTCCGCGGTCAAGTAGGCCATCCTCGTCTGGTATGCCGTCCTCGGCAGCATCGGCGCGTGGGCCATCCATCTGATCCTGTTCGTGGCCTACGTTCGCTACAGCTGCAACCGGGCCGGTTCGCTCTGGGTGATGCACGCGGCCACCGTCGCCACATTGGCCCTGACCGCAGTCGCCATCGCCCTCTGCCTGCGCATGCTGCGGTCCAGCCAAGGCGACGAGGCGGCCGACGACGAGGGCGGCCGGGCGCAGTTCCTGGGCCGCCTGGGCCTGCTCATCGGTGTCCTCAACTTCGCCCTCATCCTCCTGGAGGAGGTGTACCTCCTCGTGCTGGCATCGAGGCGCTGTGGCTGACCCCGGGGTGATCGCCCTGCTGGTCGCCGGCGGCGGCGCCTACAGCGTTGGCGCGGCGCGGGCGCGGCGGGCCGCCGTACCGGAGCCGCTGCAAACGACCCGGGCCGGTTGCTTCGCAGGGGGCATGGCCACCCTGGCCGTGGCCCTGCTGGGGCCTGTCGCCGACCGGGCCGAGCACAGCCTCGCCCTCCACATGGTCCAACACGTCCTGCTCCTCGTCGTCGCCGCGCCGCTGCTGGCCGCCGGCGGGCCGCTGTCCGTCATGGCCCGGGCCCTGCCCCGGCGCGGGATGGCGTTGGTCGCGCCGTTGCGGCGCGGGGTCCTGCGCAGCCACTCCGACCGGTGGCTGGCCTGGGCCGGCGCATCCCTGGCCGTGGCCAGTGCGGTTATGGTGCTGTGGCACGCGCCCGCGCTCTACGACGCCGCCCTCCACCACGAGGCGCTCCACGCCTCGAGCACACCAGCTTCCTGCTGACCGCCACGACGTTCTGGTGGGCGCTGGGCGTCGGCGCGGGCCGACCGCGGGGCGGCGCCGTCGCCATGACCTTCCTCGCCGCCTGCCCGGCACCGCCCTCGGGGCGACGATGACCCTGGCCCGGACGCCGTGGTACGCCGGCTACCCGTCGACGGCCGACCAGCAGCTCGCCGGGGTCGTGATGTGGGCGTTCGCCGGCCTGGCCTACGTCGTGGTCGCCGCCGTGCTGTTCGGCCTGTGGCTGGCCGGTCTCGAGCGGGACTCACCTGGCCGCCCCCTCAGCGCCTGCGCCGTCGCCGCAGCCGTAGCCGTAGCCGTAGCCGTAGCCGTCGCCGTCGCCGTCGCCGTCGCCGACCGCGAGCGGACCTTGGAAGCGAGGGCGGCACCGTGATCGACCGCCTGTACGGCTGGTTCGACGACCGGCTCCGGGTGGCCCATTCACCCGCAGTGCCCTCGACAAGATCTTCCCCGACAACTGGTCGTTCATGCTGGGCGAGATCGCCATGTACTGCTTCGTCGTCCTGGTCCTGACCGGGACGTACCTGACCTTCTTCTTCAGCCCGAGCGCCAAGGAAGTCGTCCACAACGGCAGCTATGTGCCCCTCAAGGGCCTGCACATGTCGGAGGCCCATCGCCCTGGCCGTCCCCGTGGTCGGGACGTGGGCCGCCTTCCTGGTCTTCGGAGGCGAGTTTCCCTCGCCGGACATCACCTCCCGGCTGTTCGTCCTGCACATCCTCATCGTCCCGGCCCTCATCGCCGGCCTGCTCGGCGCCCATCTGGCCATCCTGTGGAGACAGAAGCACACCCAGTTCCCCGGTCCCGGCCGCACCGAGGACAACATCGTCGGCTCCCACCTGTGGCCCACCTACGCAGCCCGCTCCATCGGGCTCTTCGCCGGGGTGTTCGCGGTCATCGCCCTGCTGGGCGGGCTGGCCCAGGTCAACCCGATCTGGCTCTACGGGCCGTTCAACCCAGCAGCGGTCAGCACCGCCTCGCAGCCCGACTGGTACATGGGCTGGCTGGAGGGGGCACTGCGCCTGTCCCCGGCTGTCCGACTCCACCTGTTCGGCTACACCCTCTCCGAGGTGTTCTGGCCCGGAGTGGTGCTGCCCGGGATCACTTTCGGCCTGCTCTACCTGTGGCCGTTCCTCGAGCGCCGCGTCACCGGCGATCGGGGTGTCCATCACCTCCTCGACCGCCCGCGCCACCGCCCTGCCCGCACCGCGATCGGCGTGGGCACCCTGGTGCTCTACTTCGTGCTGTTCGCCGCCGGGTCCCAGGACATCGCGGCCCAGAAGTTCGCCACCGACATCCCGACCGTCACCAGGGTCTTCGACGTGCTGGTCTTCGCCCTTCCCCTGGCCGCGATGGCCCGGACGTGGAGGCTGTGCCGGGATCTGTCCGAGGCCGACGATCTCGAAGAGGAGAAGGACCGCATACGCCGCCGCCTCCAGGGACAACCGGACCCGGCCAGCTCCGCCGGCCCCCAGAGGCCGCCCAGGCCCGGCCGCTCCTGGTTGCGCAGCACCCTGGGGTTCGTCATCGCCCTGACCGCCGCCGTCCTCGGTCGACGCCGTCGCGCCCGCAGCGGCGCCTCCGGCCGACGCTGAGCCGGGTCTCACTCGTCGGGGGACCGCGTCAGTCGGTCTCGTCGACGCCCGACAGGGCCACGGCTGCGGCGATATGGGAGAGATGGGTCAGGCCCTGGGGGAAGTTGCCGAGCATCTCCTCGGTGCCCGGGTCGTACTCCTCGGAGAACAGCCCCAGGTCGTTGCCGGTCGAGATGGTGCGGTCGAAGACCTCCCGCGCTTCGGGCACCCGGCCCTGGCGGGCCAGGCATTCGGCCATCCAGAACGAACAGGCCAGGAACGGCGCCTCCTCGCCCTCGAGCCCGTCCTCGGCCCGGTAGCGCCGCAGCAGGCCGCCATCGCCGAGCTGGTCACGGATGGCGTCGGTCGTGCGCAGCATCCTCTCGTCGTCGTAGGCGACGAAGTCCACGCTGGGCAGCAGGAGGAGGGCGGCGTCGAGGGCGCTGCTCCCGAAAGCCTGGACGAAAGTCCCGGCCGAGGTGTCGTAACCCTGCGACTCGACTGCGGCCCGGATGTCGTCGCGCGTCGCCCGCCAGCGACGTTCGGGAGCCTTGCGCATGCACTGCTCGGAAAGGGCCAGCCCCCTCTCCAGCGCCACCCAGCACATGACCTTGGAATGCACGAAGTGCTGGGGCCGGCCCCGCATCTCCCACAGCCCGCAGTCCGGCTCCTGCCACCGGGCGGCGGCCACGTCCACCAGGCTGAGGAGGAAGCGCCAGTAGTCGTCGTCGGGCGAGCTGCCGCGCTGGTGCCAGCGCCAGGCCAGATCCAACAGCTCACCGTAGGCGTCGAGCTGGAGCTGGCCCGAGGCGGCGTTGCCGGCCCGCACCGGCCGCGAGCCCCGGTAGCCCTCGAGATCGAGGGTGACCTCGGTCAGCCTGCGCTCGCCCCCGAGGCCGTACATGATCTGCAGATCCTCGCCGCTGCCCGCCGCGCTGCGCTCGATGAAGTGCCGGAAGCCATCCGCCTCGGCCTCGAAACCGAGCTGGGTCAACGACCGCACGGTGAACTTGGAGTCGCGGACCCAGCTGAAGCGGTAGTCCCAGTTGCGGCCCCCGCCCATGCTCTCCGGCAGCGACGTGGTGGCCGCAGCGGCGATGGCGCCCGTGGGGGCGTTGGTGAGCGCCTTGAGCACCAGGGCGGAGCGTCTGACGCCAGGGCCGTAGGGCCCGGCGAGGCTGACCCGGCCGGCCCAGGCGCGCCACCACGCCAACGTCTCCTCGACCCGGTCGTCGATCTCTGCGGAATGCTG
>JBBSHM010000140.1:0-4700 GCA_038253125.1 Acidimicrobiales bacterium | reverse complement strand
GACATCGCCTCGACCGCGAAGCGTGGCGAACGCGCTCCCATGACCGCACACTACCCGCCGCCTCCCAAGCAAGGTAGGTCCAGCGAAAATGCAACGTGAACCGATTCACCGCTCATTTCTGGGTCTTGTAGGGACGGGTCCACTCGGCGGCTGGCCGCCTCCGAGGGTCCTTGGCTCCCGACGTGAGACTCGTGCATCAGATCTCTGCCCCACCGGGAACGTCCTTCCTCCGGATCCCGCCTCAGGCTCTCGACCGCCTGATCGTGCATGTCGCTGGCGTCATGCCCGAATGCGTACATGGCAGCAAGGGCCTCGCGCCGCCCGGGCAGACCCCGTAAGCCCACCGCCGACATCACGCTGCTGCCGGTTGGGATGCAGGTGATCCCCGGCCAGGCCCGGAGCCGCGAACGCTACTCGGGGTCTACCAGGAGCCCCGGCCGCCGCCGTCGCCGGACCCTCCGCAGATCGCATCAGCTGGATCTGGTTGCGGTCGATACTGTGGATGTCGAACCGAAGGGACCCCGATGCGCTTTGGCCGTTTCGCCGTGATCTGTGCCGTACTCGCGGCCGTGACCGTCCCGCAGGCGGCGGGCGCTCAGACGCTCGCCCCGAGCCCGACCGCGGTGGCCCACCGCCCGGTGTGCGGGCCGCCCGCCACCGGCATGACCCGTTGTCACGCCCAGGTCGTCACCAGGGGCTCGGGCGGCGCTCCTCTGGCCTCGGCCAGCTACACCAGCGGACTCCGCCCCGCCGACCTGGCTAGTGCCTACAAGTACACCCTTCCGGCCAGCGGCGGCCCTTGGGCGTGGGACGGCCGGACCCTGGCCATCATCGACGCCCACGACAACCCCAGCGCTGAAGCCGACCTCGCCGTTTACCGCGCCCGGTTCGGCCTTCCCGGCTGCACCACGGCCAACGGCTGCTTCCGCAAGGTGAACCAGCGAGGAGGCACCGCCTACCCGGCCGGCGACGTCGGCTGGGGCCAGGAGATCGCCCTCGACGTCGACATGGCCTCTGCCGTGTGCGGCAGCTGCAAGATCCTGCTGGTCGAGGCCGACTCCAGCTCTTTCGCCAACCTGTCGGCGGCCGTGAACCAGGCCGCCGCCCTCGGGGCCACCGCCATCAGCAACAGCTACGGCGGCAGCGAGTTCAGTAGCGAGACCTCGTCCGAAGGCGCCTACAACCACCCTGACATCGCCATCACCGTCAGCTCCGGCGACAGCGGCTACGGCGTCGAGTTCCCCGCCGCCTCCCGCTACGTCACCGCCGTCGGCGGCACCAGCCTGCGGGCTGACGGGTCGGCCCGGGGCTGGTCCGAGACGGCGTGGAGCGGGGCGGGCAGCGGGTGCTCGGCCTACGTTCCCAAGCCCGCCTGGCAGACCGACGGCGGATGTGTGCGACGCACGGTGGCCGACGTCTCAGCCGTGGCCGACCCGGCCACCGGCGTGGCCGTCTACGACAGCTACGGCTCGACCGGCGGCGCCAACTGGCTGGTGTTCGGCGGCACCAGCGTGGCCGCCCCCGTGGTGGCCGGCATCTACTCCCTGGCCGGCAACTCGGTCACCGCCAGCTCCTACCCGTACAGCCACACCTCGGCGCTGCTCGACGTCACCTCAGGCAGCAACGGCCGCTGCCGCAAGGCCTATCTGTGCACCGCCGGGGCCGGCTACGACGGACCCACCGGCCTCGGCACCCCCAACGGCACCGGCGCCTTCTGAGCTTCGCCCCAGGCTGAGCGCACTCCGGGCGAACGCCTGGGCGACCTCGTCGACTGTCCTCCCGGCACGAATCGGCCATTCCCCGTCCAGTCGACTCCCTGCCACGCAGCGTCACATCCCTGGGGGCCCGTCGTAGCGCCCCGAGCAATCTAGGAGGATGTTCTCAGCGATCTTCTACATCGTCATCACTTCACTTTCAGGACACACTTCGGGGCGGAAGTAGCTAGGCCGCGTCAAGCCGGCGGCCGATCATCGACCGTCGGGCCAGATCCGTCAGTAGCCCCGACGCCATCGAGCCGTCAACCACCGGGGCTATGCCGACAGAGGCCCTCAACCGTCCTGCGGGGACACGGTAGGTGCCCGCCGCGCCCACGATCCGACCGACTGTCTCGGCCACGACAGCCGCGCCGCTGCCTTGCTCTTTCGGTATGATTACCGCCAACTCGTCTGACTCCCATCGTCCGAGCACGTCCGTCGCCCGCATGCGGCGGACGAGTTCCTCGGCGAGGTTGGCCAGCAACTCGTCGGCGTCCTGCTGATCCAGTTCGCTCTCGGGGCCATTGAGCCCTTCGACGCCGACGAGCAGGAACGCCCCTTCGGGGCCGTAGCGGGCGCAGCGGGCCAGGTGGACCTCGAGCTCGTCCTCCATGCTGCGCCGGCTGAGCAGATTGGTGACGGGATCATGGTCGGCGAGGTTGCGCAACTGGCCCTCCAGCCTCTGCCGCCGACTCCGCACGGCCACCAACTGCGCCTGTAGCTCCTCGATTGCGAAGGTCTTCGGCACGAAGCCGCCTTCCGAGTGTCGTCAGGCGCCAGGCACCCGAGGGATCCCTCGCTGTCGAAGGCAATCCGATCCTACCCGGCCACGAACGCCTACATGGTGGCGAGCCGGGGAGGCAGCTCGGCTGCTCCGCAGCTGCGTGACACCGCTATGAGGGCGCGAGTGCATCGGGGGCTCAGTTCCCGGTTGGCAGTTGAGCGTTCCGTTTGATCGTCCGGTCGGCGTACATCTGGGTGTCGGCGCGGGCGATCAGCTCCTCGGCGGTCTCACCGGCCTGAAGTTGGGCCAGGCCAGCGCTGAACGAGGCGCCGTCGATCGCTTTGGTCAAGAGCGCGGAGACGTCGGTGAACCGAGCGTGCGCTTCTGACAGGCCGACGCCTGCAAGCGCACATGCGAAATCGTCGCCGCCGTAACGGACGACTATGTCGTAGGAACGCAGACCCTGCCGCAGCGCGGCACCAACCTCGTGGAGCAGGCGGTCCCCGCGAGCGTGGCCTTGGGTGTCGTTGACCAGCTTGAGGTTGTCGACGTCGAGGATCGCCAGGACCAGCGGTTCCTGCAGGCGTTGGGCTCGATCGACGGCCTGTCGAAGCTGCTCGTCGCCTGCATCGCGCGTCAACGTCCCGGTGAGTTCGCCACGAACGAGGTGTCCGACTCCCAGGTCGAGTATTGGGCGGCAACCCCAAGCCCCAGGTCGCCGATTCCCGTCTGGTGCTTTCACACAGTCTCTCGCTGGCCAACCTCTCCCGGGGGACGATGTACTCCTACCGGGTTCGCAGCAGGGACGCCGCCGGCAACACCACCGTGAGCCCGATCTCCACCTTCAAGACCCTCAGGTAGCCCAACGGGAGTCACCCGGCCGTGTTGCCCGGGGGCGGTCACACTTCGCCGGGACGGGCTTCGCGGCCCGCGTCGAAGAGGGTGGCTGCGGCCGTGCGCCTCTGGGCGACACTCCCGGGAGGCGCGGTTGGATTGGGCGAGGGGCCTGCAACACTGGTCGGGGTGACCTCGCCTTCGCCGACGCCCGGCGTAGCACCGCTGGCGGTGGTGTCGATGGCGACGGCGTCCACTGGCGCCGCCGTCGAGGTGCGCGACCTGTCGCACCGCTACGAGACGTCCGAGGGCCCGCTCGTGGTGCTCGACGGCATCAGTTTCCGCGTCCCGCCCGGTGGGCACGTCGCCCTCACCGGCGCCTCGGGGGCCGGCAAGAGCACGCTCCTGTCGATCCTCGGCGGCCTCGAGCAGCCCCAGTCGGGGTACGTCCACGTGGGGGGATCCGACCTCCACGGGCTCGGCGGTGATGACCTGGCGGCGTACCGGCGGAGCACCGTCGGCTTCGTCTTCCAGCACTTCGGCCTGCTGGACACGCTCACGGCCAGCGAGAACGTCGAGGTGGCGCTCTCGCTGGCGGGGACCAAGGCTGGCGCCCGCAGGGCACGGGCCACCGAGCTGCTCGCCGCCGTGGGGCTGGGGGACCGGGCCCGGCACCGCCCGGCGGCACTCAGCGGCGGCGAGCGCCAGCGGGTGGCCATCGCCCGTGCCCTCGCCAACCGGTCCCGCCTCGTCCTGGCCGACGAGCCCACGGGCAACCTCGACGAGCGGGCCGCCACCCGGGTGCTCGACCTGCTCGAGCGCCTCCCCGCCGAGCAGGGCTGCACCCTCGTGGTCGTCACCCACGACCGGGCTGTCGCCGAGCGTGCCCCCACCCGCCTCCACCTGGCGGACGGGCGGTTCCAGGCGCCGTGACGTGGGCCGACGCCATCCTCTTCGCCGGCCGCGGCCTGCTCCGCCGCCGGAGCCGGGCCGTGCTCACCCTCATGGCCGTCGCCCTCGCCGCCGCCCTGCTGACGGCGCTGATGATGATCGCCGAGACCGGCCGCACTCGCGTGCTGGACCAGCTGTCACGCGGCGGGCCGCTGGCGGGGATACGGGTCGATAAGCCGGTGGGCGACGCCGAGCTGCAGCAGGTGCGCGGGCTGCCGCACGTGGCGGCGGTGGTGCCCATCGCCACCACCCGGCTGCTCGTCGCCACCGACGGCGGAGGCACGGCCGGCGGGAAGGCCGCGCCGGGGGCGGCGCCGGCTGCTCCCGCACTGCGGAGTGGCACCGCGGTGGAGGGGATCGTCGGCGTCGACCTCCGGCAGGCCGGCAACCTGCCCATCACCGTGCTCGCCGGCCGGCTGCCAGGCGCCGGGACGGCG
>JBBSHM010000139.1:0-4729 GCA_038253125.1 Acidimicrobiales bacterium | reverse complement strand
TAGGTTCCGCACCGACTTGGCCAATCCAGCCCAGGCGCCTGCCTCCGGCTCGCCCCGGTTCTGGCGAACAGGGACCAGGGGCTGACGTCACCCTTGAGCGTCGGGGTGTTCATGCCTCCGGAGCTGTTCAAGCTCGCGTTCCAAACCATCGATCCGTTGGGCGAGGGGGGCAAGCATCTCTGCGACGTCCTGCCTGCTCGTGAGGAAGCCCCCACGCAGGGCCAAGTGGTCCAGGGCTGCTAGCCGCTTCCGCCAGGAACCACGAGTCTCCATGCGCTTCGGTCTACACGCCCGCTGACGGGTTCCGACTGCGGAGTAGCCGGAGCGGGTAGATCGGCACGGTGGCCCTGTTGGAGCGCTGGGACGAGCGCTGGGACGAGAGGAACCAGCGGATCGCTGAGTACCAGCTTCAGCAACAGCCGCAGGTCGGGCCCTCCGGTAAGACACTTCTCGCCGCATGGCTGGGCTCGGAGATCGTCAGCATCCTTCTCCTGGCCGTCCTTCCCTTCAGACTCGCGATCGCGGCCCTGGTCGTTCCCGCTCTGGCCTGCTTCGTCTGGACGGCCGTCACCGCCCATCACCGCCGACGCGACTGGAACAGCCGGCACCAGTCGGATCCGGCCGAACCATCGCTCCCGACGATGCCTCCGCCGTAGTTGGCCAACTGACCGGACACTGGCCAGGGCGGTTAAGCTTCAGGTTTCGGCTGTGCCGCCGGCGAGGCGTTGGGAGGGGTTGTTGCGGCCCCAGGTGTTGGTCTTGCGGTAGTAGGAGTCGATGCTGCTGACGGCGGCCCAGCGGCCGTGGCGTTGGACTTGTTCGCGGGTGGCGCCGGCGTCGAGGGCGTCGCTGACGAACCCGGCCCGTAGGGAGTGGCTGGCGTGGTCGCCGGTGAGCCGAGCGGCCCGGGCGGCCCGCTTCACGATCTGGGAGGCGCCGTCGCGGGTGAGCGGGACCGGGCTGTCGAGGTGACGGTCGAGGCGGATGAACACCGGGTCGCCGGCCCGTGGTTCTCCGCCGAGGATGCCGGTGAGGGCGGTGCGCCATTCGGTGAGGGCGGTGGCGGGGCAGAGCAGCGGGTTGGGGTTGCGGGCGGCGCCGACGGTCTCGCTGCGGCCGAGCTGGTCGTTCTTGGCTCGGCGGACGGTCCATTCGACGCCTTGGTCGACGGTGCGGCAGTCGGCCCAGCGCATGGCGACGAGCTCGCTGCCTCGGAAGGCGCCCCAGTACAGGTTGAGGATGAGGGCGAGGTCCCGGACATCATCGAGGACAGGGGCGGTGACGTGCACGGCGAGCCGGGCCCGGTCCTGGCGGTCGGAGAGCTTCGGGATCCCGCCGTGGTTCACGGCCCGGTCGGCGAGGCCGGCGTCGCCGATGGCGGTCCGGACGATCTTGAGGACGCCTTGCCGGGAGAGTCGCCGGGCGGGGGCGGAGCGGAACACCGGCCCGAACGGGTCGGGGGCCAGGGCGGTGAGAGCGCGGGCGGGGCAAGCGGTCGGCGCCTCGTCGTCGAGGGGCACGTCGACGGGTTGCAGGCCGATGCTGCGGCCCCCGGGGTGAACGAGGAGCACGACCGGGTCGTGCGGGCCGTCGGTCAGGACGTGTTCGCCGTTGAGGCCGGCGAGCTGGCCGGCGTTGACGGCCAGGTCGGGATGGGTGAGGAGGAGCACGAGCGCCCGGTCGCGGGTGGCGTGGCCGGGCGGCCGAGTGAGGGTGGTGGCGATGCGGGTGAGCCCGTCGAGGCGGATCGGGTCCTTGCCGTGGACGTCGGTGCCGTGGACGCGGCCGTAGCCACGCAGGACCGCTTGGATCAGCGGGTCGTGCAGCGGGGAGGGGAGCCCGTTGAGCTCGTGGCGGTAGCCGAGGGCGGCGATGGCCTGGCGGAGGTAGCCGTGGCGGAGCGGGTCACCGGTCCCGGTCCGGTCGCCGGTGGTCCGGTCGACGCGGCCGGCGTCGGCCAGGTAGGCCAGGAAGCAGGCGACCGTCTCGGCCGGCACAGGCAGCTCGGGCGACAGCCCGACGGCGCCGCAGAAGGCGATGAAGGTGCGCCAGTGCTGGTCGTAGACGACCTTGCTGCCATCGGCCCGGCTGTTGTGGGCGAGGCCGACGCACACCTCGACGAGACGTTCGAGCTGCGGGTTCCCGGCGGCCAGCGGGGCCAGGCGGTCCCGGAGCTGGGGGGCGACGGTCCAGTCGTCACCCAGCGGACGGCCGGCGGGCTTGGAGGGCGGTGCCGATGTCGGGGCTGGGTAGGTGGCGGGCCCGGCGCAGCGGCCGCAGCGGCCGCCGTCGTCGACCACGCGGTTGGTGCAGGGCCGGGCGAACCGGTTGGTCCCCGAGCAGAAGAACTCCTTCGGCCGGGTCACTCGCCGCCCTCCTCTCCGTCGTTGATAGCGGTGGCGGGGTTGTCGGGCCAGGGCGTGAGCGACTCGACGTAGGTGCGGGTGCCGGTCACCCGCCGGTGGCGGAGTTGGCGGCTGATCGAGAGGAGGTCGAGGCCGGCCTCGTAGGCGTGGGTGGCCCAGCTGCGGCGCAGGCTGTGCCCGGTCGGGCGAACCGCGCAGCCGGCGCGGGCCGCCAGCCGCTGGAGGCGATCGGCGATGCTGTCCTTGCTCATCGGCCGGGTCGGCTCACACAACGGCAGCGACGGCAGCAGCGGCCCGTCGGTGAGCCCGGTCCGTCCGGCCCACTCCTCGAGGGCGGCGACGGGGTCCAACGCGTCATCGCGGGTCGCGAGCAGCACTCCCTCGGGGCGGCGGCCGGCCTGGTTCAGCTTCGACGCGGCCAGGCGCAGCACGCAGCCCGACGGGACCCGCTCGATCCACTCCAGCCGGGCCCGGCACAGGTCGTCCGCCCGCAGGCCACCGGCGTAACCGACGCACACCATCACCAGGTCCCGCAACGCCCGCAGGTCGGTCTCCCCGTCGGCTCTCGCCGCTTCGGCCATGCGGACCAGGTCGCCGAGGGCGATGACCGGTGCCTGGCGGCGGGCGGCAACGTGGCCCCGCTCCAGGCCGTTGATGATCTCCGATGCGATCCGGGTGAACCCCACCGTCGCCACCCCGGTGTCGTCATGCACCCGTTGGATCGCCTTCAACTGGGCTCGCACCGTCTTGGCCGTAGCCCCGTCCTCGGCCCGTTTGGCGGCGAACAGCAGCACATGCGACGGGTCCGCCGGGAACGGCGGGAACCCGTGCTCGGCACACCACCGCTCCCACGCCGCCCAGTAGTGGGCGATCTGGTGGATGGTGGCCGGCGCCAACCCGGCCGGCGCCCCCAACGCCGTGATGGCTTCGCCGACGAGCGAGTCGAGCGGATCGAGGGCGAAGCCCAGGTTCTTCGCCGGTGCCGTGATGCCGCCGGGGCCGGCCAGCACGACGTCGCCGGACAGGACCTGGCCCGAGTCGAGGAGGTGGGTGCCCAAGTCCTCGATGTAGCGCATCGTGGTGTCGATCTGCCCGTGGCGCAGCTGCAGGGAGATCCGCCCGATCGAGTCCCGGTCACCCAGGTAGGTGTGGGTCGCCCACGACCGGCGCAACGAGTAGGCCGACACAGTCTTGGGGAGCCCGACGGCCACGGCCAGGTCCCGGACCGTGCCCCGGATCTCATCGGTCGTCAGGCCCCGGTTCAGGTCGGTGTGGTGATGGACGTTGTGGAACAGCGGCCCGTCGTGATCGCCCCGCACCGCCAGCCACCCGTCCAGCAGCCGCACCGGGTCCAGCACCCCGCCCGTCGGTTCGAGGACAACCGCCTCAGCCCGACCGTCCCGGCTCGTCTTCGACCGAGGGAACACCAGCCGGTAGGCGTCACCCACCGGCTCCAGGTTCTCCACCCGCGCCGCCGACAGCTCCTCCACCCGCAACGCACCGCCGTAGCCGACACCCACCAGCGCCCGGTTCCTCGCCGTCAACCGCGCCCCCACCGCGTTCTCCGGGTCGAACGGGTCGACCTGCAAAACCTTGTTGCCGTACAGCACCTTGTGGTCGAACAGCCGACCACCAGCCGGCGCCACCGCCATCAGGGCCCGCATCGCCTCCACCGGGCAGTCCACGATCGTCCGACCGGCCTCCAGACGAATCGTTCCCGCAGGCACCGCCGGCCACGTCCCCGACGCCGCCACCGCCGGGAACACCAGATCCACCCACCGACCCTCGGCGTCGAAGACCACACCGTCCCCCCGCAGCGCCAACAGCCGCCGCGGTGGCGCCCCCGACAGCAGCCGCACCACCCGGGCCGACCGCACCCGCGACATCTGCACCGGCACCCGCACCATCGCCACAAGCGCCCCCACCGACAGCACCGGCGCCGGCGCCAGCGGCCGCGCCGGGCCCGACTTGGCCAACACCCGAGCCACCGACCGGGCCGCATCGACCACGCCAGCCGCCGGCGGATCCAGCCGGGCGTGGCACCACCCGACCGCCGACAGGTTGGCCAACACACCCGACGGGCTCACACCCGCCCTGGCCCGGGCCACCACGAACGCCGCCACATGCAACGGGTCCGCCGGCAACGCCACCAAACCGTGGTGATCAGCGAACGCCTGCCACTGCCGCCACCGCCGCTCATACGACGCCACCGTGTGAGACGACTTGGCGTTCCCCACCGCGGCAAGCTCCGCCGCCCGCCCCGCCAACCCCTCCACCTTCGAACTCGCCACCCGACTCCCGTCCCAAGACAGCGACAACCGCCGCCCGCACACAGAGCCTAGCTTAGCGACAACCTAACCCCC
>JBBSHM010000138.1:0-4772 GCA_038253125.1 Acidimicrobiales bacterium | reverse complement strand
GGTGGTCTTGCCCACACCGCGGTGCCCGCTGAACAGCCGCCACACGTTCTGGTCGCCGGCCCGGACGAACGCGTTGACCAGCGTTTCCTTCACGTCCTCGATGCCGACCTGCAGCTGCCAGTCGACGTAGAGGCGGTTCTCATCGGCGGCCAGCGGACGCAACGGGTCGAACTGCTGGTACAGCGCGTCGGCAGCATCGGCCACTGGTAGTCAGGGGCGCAGTGCCGTTGCCGGTGCGTTTCCCCATCCCCCCTTCAATCCGTGCGTGCGGTTCTCCCGCACACGGCTTACCGATCGACTGGACATGGTTACGCAGCCTTTGAGTAGCAGATGGTGCCCATGAGCCTGTGCAGGTCCTGGTGGTCCACCCGGCCGGAACGCAGGTTACGAACCCGCTGCTTGATCGCAAGACGCTTGAGCCGCCCCACCCTCAGCCCGCCACTCTCCCGGCGACGAACCGGGGCCTGCCACCGGGCTCACCGACGACTACCCGGACGGGAATCCCACCCGCTGGTCTGGTCCAACTCGCACGACGCAACACGCCCTGGATCGTACCAACTGGGCCCGCAACACAGGGGAACATGCGTTCGGGGAGGATCAACCTCGGGCCGCCGCGCTCCACCGACGGCCTCAGCCCCGCGACGGCCAACGGTGATGCCCGGAGCTCCGGCCGGGGTGGGGAGCGTCCTCACGTCCTGCAGCCCGGCGGCCTCCAGCAGCCCGCGGGCTTGTCCGTCATAGATGGCGGTGCCGCCGTAAATCACCGTCCTGAAGCGGTCGAGGGCATCGGTGAGCGGATCATCGCAGGGCTGGCCGTGGGCCAGCAGCACCCAGCCGCCCACGACAGCGCCCGGGCGACACGAGGCACACCGGCTTCCAGTGCCTCTTCGGTCACGAACGGGCTTGGCAGCCACGCCAGGCTGTACCTCGCCTCGTCATCCAGGGCGCCCACATCCTGGTGGCGCAGGACGACGCGATCGGCTGCCGGGCTGGCCGCCACGGTTCCGGCGGCCAGAGCGAGGGCCCGGGGCATCACGTCCAGGCCGACGACGGTCAGCGCCGGGAACAGCTCGGCGTAGGCCACGGCCAGCGCGGCGGTGCCCACGCCGACATCCAGCATCCGGGCGCCGGGCCGGGCCAATGCCTCGCCCAGGCCGGGCAGCAACAGCAGCCCCAGCTCGGCGAACGGGGTGACGCCGCCAGCGCTCGCCCTCCCCTGCGCCAGGAGCGCCTCGTCCGACTGCTGGGCCCACACCTGCCCCTTGCCGCCGAGCAGGTCGGCCGCCTGGAGCAGGGGCGCCATCGCCTGGGCGGCGTTCGCTGAGCGATCGAGGTCGCCCACATCGCCGTCGACATCGATGCCGAGCGCCTGCAGCACCGCGGCGGCGGCCCGCCGGTGCGCATCGGGGCCGAGGCTGCCGAGGGCGACGACGAGGGCGGCGCTCGACCACACCGTCTGATCGATGGTGTGCACCAGGCGACGCACCCGGTCGGTGACCGTGGGGGTCACCGACCGGGTGCGTCGGCCTCCGTCGGACCCGTCGCCACGCTGCTGCTACTCGATGCTGAGGAGGTAGGGGTAGAGGGGCTGGCCGCCGTGGTGGACCTCGGTCTCCACCTGCGGGAAGCGCTCCTCGATCCAGCTCTCGATTCGACGGGTGTCGCCGTGGGTGGCGCCGTCGCCCTCGATGAGCGTGACGATCTCGTGGCTGTCCTGGAGCAGCTTGGCCAGCAGCGCCTCGACGCAGCCGTAGAGGCTGGGCGCCACCACCGAGATGCGGTCGTCGCTCAGGCCGATCCAGTCGCCCTCGGAGATGGCCCCCACCTCGGACCCGCTGCTGCGCACCGACCTGGTGACCTCGCCCGTGATGACCCGCTGGGCGGCGGCCGACATGCACCGGGCGTTGTGATCGGCATTTCCGTGCGGGTCGTAGTCGAGCAGGGCGGCGAACCCCTCGGTCACGCTGGTGGTCGGGACCACCCTCACGGTCTTGCTGCTGAGTGCCTGCACCTGTCGGGCCACGGCCACGATGTTCTTGTTGTTGGGCAGCAGGATCACCTCATCGGCCGGTACCGCCGTCACCGCCTCGAGGAGGTCCTCGGTGGAGGGGTTCATCGTCTGGCCACCGGTGACCACCCGGTGCACCTTCAGGCTGTGGAAGATCCGGCGGATGCCGTCACCGGTGGCCACAGCCACCACGGCGCAGGGCACCGGATCGACCACCACCGGCTCGCTCGCCGCCGCCCCCTGGCGAACCCAGCGCTCCTCTTCGACCTGGTCGAGGAGGTCGGTGACCTTGATGCGGCGCGGCCGGCCGGTCTCGAGTGCCGCCTCGATCGCCTCGCCGATGTCGTCGGCGTGGATGTGGCAGTTCCACAGCCCGTCACCACCGACCACCACGATCGAGTCGCCCACACCGTTCCACACGTCCTTGAAGGCCGGTATCCGAGCATCCTCGGCTTCCAGGAGGAACATCACCTCATAGCGCAGCTCGCTGACGTCCTTCTCGCCGTCGGTGGCGGCGTGGGCCACCTCGGCCAGCGAGTCGAGGCCGATATCGCCGGCATCGCCGACGTCGCCGAGGGCGGCGAGCATCCCCTCGGGCACGGGAGGGCTCTCAGGCAGGGGCTCGCCGGCCACGACGTGGAGAAGGCCGTCGAGGAGCAGGCAGAAGCCGGCGCCACCGGCGTCGACCACCCCGGCCTGGGCCAGCACCGGCAGCTGGTCGGGCGTGCGGGCGAGGGCTTCCACCGCCGCGGCCCGACTGGCCCGCAGCAGCCCCTCGAGGTCCTGACCGGCGCCCGCCGCCTCCTCGGCGGCGGCGGCGCTGGCCCGCACGACCGAAAGGATGGTCCCCTCTATAGGTCGCGACACCGCCACGTCGGCCTGCCTGGAGGCATTGCTCAAACCGGCGGCCACCTCGGCCGGACCGACGGCGTCGGCACCCTTCAGGACCTCGGTGAAGCCCCGCAGCACCTGGCACAAGATGATGCCTGAGTTGCCGGACGCTCCCATCAGGCTGCCGTAGGCGACGGCCCGGCACACCCCGGCCATGGTGTCGTCGGCACCGTCCAGCTCGGCCACCACCCGCTCGACGGTGCCCAGCATGTTCTTGCCCGTGTCGCCGTCGGGGACCGGGTAGACGTTCAGCCGGTTGAGCGCCGGGGCGCAGCTGCGAAGGGCATCCCGGTAGGCGACGACGGCGGCCCTGAGGTCGGTGGCGGCCAGCCGGGTGGACGTCAGCATGAGATGCGATGCTAACCTTTCCGGGTCCCCCGCCCCCCACGTGCACGAGGTGCCAAGCCCGATGGCTTCTGTCTGTCAGCTCTGCGGCAAGAAGCCGTCCTTCGGCATGTCGGTGTCGCACTCCCACGTGCGCACCAAGCGCCGCTGGAACCCCAACGTGCAGAAGGTGCGGGCTCTGGTGAACGGCTCGCCCACCCGCCTGCACGTGTGCACCAGCTGCATCAAGGCCGGCCGCGTGACGAAGGTCCCGATGCGCCAGATCCCCAGCTGACCGCCCGCCCTTTCCGGCCAAAGCTCTCCGCCAGGATTGAGCGAGGCGGTTGGGCGGTAGTGTGACGGCATGTACATAGGCGCAGGCACCATCATCGTCATCCTCCTCATCGTCGTCGTCTTCATGCTGATGCGCCGGGGCCGCGGCATCTGATCCCCCACACGCTTCAAGCGGCGGGACAGGTCGGGCGTGCAGGCGAAGCAGGGCACGCCCGAACGCCGCCAGCCGGGCGGCCAGGTCGTCGGTGACCAGAACCAGCACGGTGCCAGCGGGCCGGCCCACAAGGGGCTGGCAGTCGCGATTCGACTGGGCGATGTCGGTGCGGCCGCCTAGCTGCACCCGCCAGACGGCGTCCTCATCGATGTCAGCGAGGGGCACCCGAGCAGCCCATGGTGTCGACCGCCGGTAGCCCGAACAGCCCGAGCGCGACGGCGACGACGCCGCCCCCGAGGATGAGAGGCAGCAACCACCGGTGACGATCCACCGGTTCCACGACAGCCCCGAAGAGGCGCGGTAATGGCGGCATTTCGTAGGAAAACGACAACCGCTCCCCGATCTCTACTGCTCTTTGGTGCTCACGGAGGCGCTGGTGACCGCCGCCGCCGCCGGGCCGCAACGACGAGTGCACCGGCGGTCGCCAGGGCGCCGGCAGCTGCGCCAGCGACCAGGGCCGCCTGAGCCCAGGTAGAACCCGATCGAGACCGTGGCGCCGGGGGGACCACCGGTGGGTCGACGGCGGCGGGCCTGGGCTGAGCGGTCGTGGTTGCCGGCTCCGTGGTGGGTGTGACCGCTGCCGGAGGTTTTGGGATCTCGGGCACGGGTTGGGTGCCCACGACGAGCCTGCTGGCGCCAGGCCCGTCGACGGGCGCAGCGGCAGCCAGAACCGGGCCAGAGGCAGCCAGGCCGAGGCCTTCACCAAGCTCGGCGTAGCGACCGGCCGAGCCCGCGGCCAACGTCACGGTCGGCGCCCACATGCCCTCCCAACGGCGTACCAGGAAGGCGACGCCCCCCGGGCTGGCAGCCGCGGTGGCCTGCCACACGCCGCCAGCCCGGTCGGCTGCCAAGGTGGGAAGCAGCTCGGTGGCGGCGGCGTCCTCGGGCGCGTCCAAGGCCCTGAAGCCCCGCGTCGGTGTGACGCCGGAGCGGCGGAGGAGGCGGGTGCCGACGCCACGGCTCGTGGCCACCGACCATGCCGCGGTGACCGACCCGTCGGGGCCGAGAGCGACGGAGGGGACCCCGACAGCAAAACCCCCG
>JBBSHM010000137.1:0-4832 GCA_038253125.1 Acidimicrobiales bacterium | reverse complement strand
GCAGAAGCGAACCGCCGCCGATCAGCACGATGGCCGCCTCGGCCATGGGCACGGCTTCGTTCGAGCCGGTGCGGGCCAAGCCGCCGGATGAGACGGCCCGCTCACCGCCGTTGGCCGCGGCGCTGACCCCGCCGCGTCCGGCACCCGGACCGTTGACGACGACGTTGGGTGTGCGCTCGCCCCTGCCCAGGATGTCTCCGTAGGACTGGGCGGCGGCAGGCGCGGCCGACAGCATGAGCAGCGAACCGGCGATGAGAAGAATACGGCGAATCATCAGAGTGGACTCCTTGGCCGAGGATCGCCCGAATCATACATCAAACCCGGTTCGGGCGTGTCGCAGCGTCACCGCCGCCCTCACCGCCGCCCTCACCGCCGCCCTCACCGCCGCTTCATCGTGACGAGCAGGTCGGTGCTTCGGGCCCGCTCCGGCTGGCGGACCGGGCCGGCCGTCCACCCCCGGCCTCCCACGACCTCGAGGGCGTAGTCGTCGTCCTGAGCCGCCGCCTGGGGGGCCACGGCCAGGCGGTAGGGGCTGGTGGACCCCAGCTTGCCGGCCAGGTGGAGCACGACGGTGGTCGAGCCGCCCGGCGGCACCTGGATGGTGGTGGAGTGGGTCCACCACCCGCGTTCTTGGTCGGAGGTGGCGGTGGCCGGACGACCGTCGACCTCGACGTCCTGCAGCCCGAGGCCTGAGTACCACGCCACCTCAAGCAGGTCGGTGCCCTTCGGCAGCCCGCGGCGGTTGGCGGCCACGTAGTCGGGAAGCTCGGCGGTGGCGTCGCTGCGCAGCGAGATGGTGGCCGTCGCCTCGACCCGGTGGTTTGCGGGATCAACCACGGCCCGGTAGCGGACCGAGCGCTGCACGTGAACGTCGAGCTTGTTCTCGACCAGGTTGGTGGTGCGCAGTGACGCCAGGTCGCCCCCGTCCGCGGTGGGCAGCCGTCCCCCGGCCCCCACGTCGTCGAACAGCCGCTGCCCCTCGGCCGAGAAGCTGGTGGCCACGAGGTGGCCGGCCCGGGCAGCCGGGCCCAGGGCGGCGCCGACGGCCTCGGGCCCCGGCAGTGACGCCGTCGACAACGCCGAGAACGTGGCGGTCGCCACGTCCTGGAGAGCGTCGTGACGCTGGTCCTGTTCGTTGAAGCGGGTGTACTGGCCCGACAGCAGGAGGTCGGCGGCGTTGTCGGCGCTGATGGTGCCGATGGGCTCGGCCACCTCGACCGGGCCGGTCAGGCGCAGCAGGGCGGCCAGCCCCTCAGGGTCCACATAGGCCACCCCGTCGAGCGGGAATCCTGGTTCCTGCTGGTCCCACAGGACCCGGGCGGTCGCCGCCACCGTGGGCAGGTCCGGGTAGCCGGTGAGGTTCTGCCAGTAGAGCTCGGGCTGCTGGTCGGCGTAGCGGCGGGGCAGGTCCAGGCCGCCGAGGTCGCGCCCGGCGACGGAGGCGCCGAGGTCGGACACACCGCCCGACCGCTCGAGGTGCAGGCGGCCCCGGTCGGCGATCACGACGGCGTAGTCGCCGAGGAAGCCGCCCAGCTCACGCGACTCGGCCGGGTTGGCGACGGCGACGAACCAGCGGGTGGGGCGGTCACGGCCGAGGAGCCCGGGCACGGTGCGCACGGCCAGGAGCGCCCGGTCGGCGGTGACGGTCAGGTCGCCGAGCTGGGCGTCGTAGCTGTCGAGGCGCCCTTGCAACGGCGCCAGCAGCCAGGGCGACCGGGCCCGGGCCGAGCCCCGCTCGGCGGCGTGCAGGGCGCCGCTCAGTCCGGCCAGCCGCGGCTCGGCGGCGGCCACGGCGTCGAGATCGAGGCGGCCGGGTGCCGGCCGTAGGACGTCGACGCGCAGGGCGTCGGCCGAGCCGGCGGCGGACTCGACGGCCGGACCGGCGGTGTCGGCCACCTGGTCGGCGGCCCTGAGGTGGGCCCCCACGATCGGCACGGCCCATGCCGGCCTGGCCCACCAGACCCGCACCGACGTCCGGGCCCGGCGGAGGTCTGCCGCCGCCGCCCGGGCGCTCCCGGCCGCCCCTGCGGCGTCACCGGCCTTGGCCGCCGACAGGGAACTGGCCACCGCGGCCGAGGAGCGCTCGAACGATCCCCGAGCGCCCAGTCCGGCCAGGGCGCCTAGGACCGTGGCCAGCGCGGCCAGGCCCATCAGCCCGGCGGCGGCCAGGGTCGCCCGCCGACGCCACCGACGACCGCCGCCGCGCAGCCCGGTGAGCACGATCAGGCCAGCCAGCACCGCCGTCGCCGCCGCCGTGGCCCCCAGCACCCCGCCGGGGACCCGGAGCAGGGCGGTGGCGGCCAGGCCGCCGCTGGCTGACTTCAGCAGGTTGCGGTCGACGTCCTCTTTGGCCGACAGGACCAGGGCCAGCACCAATGCCGCCGACCCGCTCGCCGCCGCCAGCGGGCCGCCCGTCCAGCCCAGGGCGGCGGCGCCGGTGGCCAGCACCACCACCGCCCACGTGGGCGCGGTGGCCGCCGCCGCGGTGATCGTGGCGGCCAGGCCGCCCCGCAACACCCGGTCCATCGCCGGGGCGCCGGTGGCCGAGCCGACCGTCGCCGCTCCCGACAGGCCGGCTGCGGCCACGACCGCCGCCCCCGCCCCCCGGCTCATCGACGAGCGCCGGGGGCGCCTGCGGTGCCGCCCCCGGTGGCCGGCCAGCCGGTGGGCCACCAGCTTCTCGTGGTCGTCCTTGCCCATCCACGAGATCACGGGTGCGGCTGACGGCCCGCCCTCTGCAGCGGCGTCTTCTGCCGCGCCGTCTTCTGTCACGGCGCCTTTGGCCACGGCGCCTTTGGCCACGGGGTCTTCTGTCACGGGGTCTTTAGCCGCCCCGCTTTCTGTCACGCCGCCTTCGGTCACGGGTTCTTCTGTCACGCCGTCTTCTGTCATGGCGTCCTCGGTCATGCCGGCCCCGCCGGGCGACGCTCGGCACCGGGTCGGTGGCGGTACAACGGCCGACGCACCAGGCAGAGACTACCGGCGGCCTGGTCCGGCCCGGACTTGTCTCGGCCCGGCCGCCGTGGTCGCATCGCAAGGTGCCGAACGTCGTGCGGCTGGCCACCCGTCTCAACATCGGCGGGCCGGCCCGCCAGTGCCTGCTGCTCACCAGGGCGCTGAGCCAGGAGTTCCCGACCACCCTCGCCGCCGGCACCCCGCCACCCGAGGAGGGCGAGATGACCGACCCCGACGTCGTCGTGCGCCGCCTGCCGCTGGCCCGGCCCTTCCACCCGGCCACCGACCTGCGGGCCCTGGCGGCCACGCGGGCGCTGCTGCGCGAGGTCCGCCCGGCGATCCTGCACACCCACATGGCCAAGGCCGGCACCATCGGCCGGGTGGCCGCCGAGACGGTACGGCCCCGGCCCGTCACCGTTCACACCTTCCACGGCCACGTCCTCGACGGGTATTTCAAGCCGGCGGTGGAGCGCGCCTTTCTGGCCGCCGAGCGCCTGCTGGCCCGCCGCACCGATGTGCTGATCGCCGTGAGCCCCCAGGTCCGCGACGCCCTGGTCGAGCTCGGCGTCGGCGCCCCGCAGCGTTGGCGGGTGGTGCCGCTCGGGCTCGAGCTCGGGCGCTTCGCCGCCGTCACCGGGCCCACCGGGCGGCTGCGCCAGCGGCTGAGCCTGGGGCCTGATGTCCCGCTGGTCGGTGCCGTCGGCCGCCTCGTGCCCATAAAGGACCTGGCCACGCTGGTCCGGGCCGTCGCCCGGCTCGACGGGGTGCACCTGGCCCTGATCGGCGAGGGTGAGCAGCGGGCCGAGCTCGAGGCGCTCGTCGCCTCGCTCGGCGTCGAGCCCCGGGTCCACCTGCCCGGCTGGGCCGACGACGTTGCCGCCTGGATGGCCGACCTCGACGTTGTCGCCCTCACCAGCCGCAACGAAGGCACACCCGTCGCCCTGATCGAGGCCCTGGCCGCCGGCCGCCCAGTGGTGGCCACCGCGGTCGGCGGCGTCCCCTTCGTCGTGCGTCACGGGGTCACCGGCTGGGTGGTGCCCCCCGCCGATGCGGCGGCGGTGGCCGAGAAGTTGGAGGCGGCGCTAGCCGACCCCGGCGAGGGCGCCCGCCGGGCCGCCACCGGCCGAACCGAGGTGCTGGCCCGCTTCGCCTCCGACCGCCTCGTCGCCGACATCGCCACGCTGTACCGGGAGCTGACCCGCTGATGGTCCGGTCAGAAGGCGCCGACGCCGTCGGCCCCGGAGCCTCCGGCCCTGGTGCCGTACGTGCTCAACTGTCCGGCGTGGCTCGGGTGGTGATGACTGACCGCTGGCCGCTGCGAGAGCGGCTGTCCGAGCTTCGGACCGAGCGTCCCGTGCCGGTGGCCTTGGGCGTCGCCGCCCCTGCGGCGCCGGGTACCGGCGTGGTCGGAGCGCCGGGGGTGTACGCCCGCTCGACCCCTCGGGCGGAGTCGAGTGAAAACCCGACCCGTGACGGCGCCCCCTCCGCCCGACGAGATGCCGATGGCGACCAGAGCACCTGAACTCGTTCCGCCCGAGTTGAGCACCGGCGGGAGGAGGCTACGCTCCGCCGGGTCACGCTGGCGGCTCCGGCCGTGGCTGGTGCTGGTCGCCCTCGACACCCTGGCCACCGTCGTCGCCTGGGTGCTGGCCCTGTTGTCGTCGAACCTGCGGGCGTCGGTCGCCGAGGTGTCCGTCCTGGCGACCGTCGCGGTGGCCGCCACCCTCGGCTCGCTGGCCGCCCGCCAGCTCTACCGCGAGCACGTGAGACGGGTCGTGTCGGTCGAGCTGAGCGGTGTCGTCCGGGCCGCCTTCGTGGCGGCCGTGGCCACCGGCATCGGCGCCAGCGTCGTCGGCCCCAACCTCGGCGTCAGGCTG
>JBBSHM010000136.1:0-4840 GCA_038253125.1 Acidimicrobiales bacterium | reverse complement strand
CGGTGACCGTGGGCGTCGTCGTGGTCGGCACGCGGCTGGCGGACCGCACCGTGTTAAACGGCGGCCTGGCTTACCCGTCCGGCCACGTGGCCGGATCGACCGCCATCGACGTGCTCGCCGTGCTGGTCCTGCGCCGCCCCGGCCGTCGCACCCGGCGGCTGGTGGCCGCCATCGCCGTACTTCTGCCGGTAGCCACCGCCCTCGGTGCCATCTGGACCCAGTCCCACGTCTGGACCGACGTGATCGGAGGCGCTCTGGCCGGCGCCGGCGCGTCCCTGCTGGTGTGGGCGGCGCTGGTGCCAGCAGCGCGGGGCGACGCCCGTCGATCTCCCCTCGCCACCTCGCCGCTGCCTGACAAACCGCACAGTAAAGACAAGGTGCTCCATCGGCACGCGACACCTGTAGCGGAACAGGCGAACGGGGGAACGGCTCAGGGCGACCCGTCCGCCGCTGGACCGTAGGAACGGCGCAGTGCCTCGTCCAGGTCGTCGGGGGCCCCGATCCGGCGGGAGAGGGTGGGGATGAGGGAGCGGACGGCATCCTCGAACAGGGTGGTGACGTCGAGGTCGGGCTCGAAGCCCCGGCGCAGGAGCAGTCCGTCGGCTACGGCGGTGATCGTGACGGCCACGGTGCGCAGGTCGTAGGGCGGCCGGGGCTCACGGCCCCAGGCGTCGAGCAGGGCCTCGTAGCCGATGACCTGAACCTGCGTGACGTGCTCGTACAGCTGGCTCATGGCGGCCATGGCGTGGCGGTGGGACCGGTCTCAGCGGTGGCCAGCAGGAGGAGCCGGGTCTTGAAGGCGGGCATGCCGATGGCCAGCTGGGCGTCGATGTTGGCGGCGGCCACCGAACCGATCAGCCGGGGGATCTCCTCAGCCGGGCAGTCCTTCATCTGCTGGGTCACCTGGGCCAGCAGGTCCATCGTCCGGGCCATCACCTCAAAGGCGACGTCGGTGGACAGGAGATGGTCCAGCAGGGCCTGGTGATAGGCGGCCAAATTGTCGAAGTAGGCGTAGAAGACCGCGGTCGACCGGCCCCCCCGCAGGCACACCTCACGCACACCCGGCAGCACCTCACCCGTGCGCCGGCCGTTGACCAGCATGGCGCCGGCGGCGAGCAGCGACGTACGCGGCGACGCCCCGTCGCTCTGGGCCTTCAACGCTCAAGCCTCCTCTCGGCCGATGTCCCGCCCGGGCCGCCTGCCGATGGTGGCAGACGCCGACCTCACCCGCCAACACCGCCAGCGCACCTGGACCCGAGCGGCCCAGAGCGGGACGCCATTGGGCCCACCCGCCCGCACGACCGGCCGCCCTGCAAGACTGCGGGCGATGCCCACGGACAACGCCGCGGCCTGGGACCGCCACTCGGCCGCCTACCAGGCCGGTTCCCTCCTGTCCACCGACGTGGTGCACTACGGGCCCGACATCGCCTCAGAGTCAGAGCTGGGCCTGCTCGGCAACCTGAAGGGCAAGCGGGTGCTCGAGCTCGGGTGCGGCGGGGCCCAGTGCTCGATCGCCATGGCCAAGGCCGGCGCCACCGCCATCGGGGTCGACTTCTCGGCCGAGCAGCTGGCCTACGCCCGCCAGCTGTGCGACCGCGAGAAGGTGAAGGTCGAGCTGCGCCTGGGCGATGTGGCCGACCTGTCGTTCCTGCGGGGCGACTCGGTCGACCTGGTGTTCTCCGCCTACACCTTCGGCTACGTCGAGGACCTGCAACGGGTGTTCCGCCAGGCCCACCGGGTGCTGAACCGGGGGTCGATGCTGGTCTTCAGCGTGCCCCACCCGGCCTACGACATGATCGTCGACGACCACCCTCTCGAGCCGTTGCGCATCCGCCGTTCCTACTTCGACCGTGACCCCATCGAGTACGAGTGGAACGGGGTGCCCTTCACCGACTACCGCCACACCATCGGCGACCTGGTCACCGGCCTGGTCCGCAGCGGCTACCGACTCGAGACCATCCTCGAGCCCGCCCCCCTCCCCTCGGGCCCCCGCTCGATGTTCTGGCGCGAGACGTTCCAGTACGTCCCCCGCACCCTCATCGTCCGCGCCAAGAAGGAAGGCGGCTAGAGCGCCACGATGCCGTCGTAGGTCCGGGCCTGCAGGCCACCGCTGACGGTCATCACCGGGATGCGGAGCCCACGGATGCATGGCAGCCCGCCCATCTGCGCCGAGTTGATGGTGATCCGCTCGAACTGCGTCCGATGCTCCTCGACGGCGACTTGGGCGTGTCGGCCCACCCAAACCCGAAGCACGTGCCTGGCTAATACAAAGCGCACCATGTACACTATCTGCCGGGTGAAGCGACCGGATGACCTGTTTGATCGTGAGCGAGAGTGGGATGCCCTGGCCGGTTTCGCCACAGGGGAAGGCCCTGGCATCCAGCTTGCCCTTGTCCGCGGCCGGCGCCGGCAGGGCAAGTCGTTCCTGCTGCGTCGCCTTGCGGCCGCGGTAGGTGGCTTCTACTACCAGGCGCTCGAGGAGGAGCGCGGGCAGGCCCTGGCCAGCTTCGGGGCGGCCCTGGGCCACCACTTGGGCGTGCCGGGGGGTCACCTTCGCTTCGATGACTGGGATGCGGCGCTGCGTGGGCTCATGCAGCCGGAACGGGCCGAGCCGTCCCTAGCGGTGATCGACGAGCTTCCCTACCTCCTGCGCCATTCGCCCGAGCTGCCCTCCACCCTGCAACGGGTGATCGACACCTCCCGCGATGGCGGGTCCCCCCTGCGGCTGGTGCTGTGCGGCTCGGCGCTTTCAGTCATGGCCAATCTGCTCACCGGAGCCCAGGCCCTGCGGGGCCGAGCCATCGCCGATGTCGTCGTGCACCCGTTCGGTTACCGCGACAGTGCACGGTTCTGGAACATCTCCGAACCGGCGGCGGCCTTCGCCGTACATGCCGTCCTGGGCGGAACGCCCGGCTACCGGGACTTGATCTCAGGGCCAGCGCCCGCCCGGCTGTCCGATGTGGCCAGCTGGCTGGAATCCGGTCCATTGAACCCCTCCAGTGCGCTCTTCCGCGAAGATGATTACCTGCTCACCGAGGACCGGTCCCTGCCCGACCGCGCGCTCTACCACGCCGTCGTAGCCGCCATCGCCGGTGGGAACACCTCACAAGGAGCGATCGCCGCCGCTCTCGGCCGGGAGCAACGCGCCGTCCAGCACCCGTTGCGGGCGCTCGAGGACGCAGGTTTCGTCAACCGAACCGACGATGTCCTGCGAGCCCGCCGGCCCTTCTACCGGCTCTCAGACCCGATCTTGCGCTTCCACCACGTCGTTACCCGTCCCGACCTGGCCCGCTTCGAGGACCGCCGCACGGCCGAGGCCTGGGCAGCCGCCCGCGACCGCTTCGCCACCCACGTCCTCGGCCCCCACTTCGAGGACCTGGCCCGCGCCTTTTCCTTCCGGCACGCCGGGCCTGAGACGACGGGAGGCGTGGCGGCGATCATCGGAGCAGCTGTGATCAACGATCCCAAGGGCCGTGCCCAACACCAGCTCGACGTCGTCGCCCTTGGCCCGAGCGGCCCGAGCGGCCCGGGCGGCCCGACCGCCTGCATCCTGGCTATCGGCGAGGCCAAGCACACGGCCAAGAGCATGGGCCCAGCCGACCTTGGCCGCCTCGAACACATTCGCGCTCTCGTCACCACCCGAGGCCGAGACGCCAGCGACGCGAAGCTGTTGCTCTTCTCCGCCAACGGCTTCGACCGCTCCCTCAGGCGCGCCGCTGCGAGCCGGCCCGACGTGGAGCTGATCGACCTCGACCGGCTGTACACCGGCCAGTGAGCAGGCGGCCCGCAGGCCCGAGGTTCCCGACGTACGGGCCTCAGAGGTGCTCGACGTTCGGGCCTTTCAAGACGTCGTAGCCGATCACCCGCCACCCGGCCTCCACCGCCCGCACCGCCGTGACCCGGCCCTGCTGCTGAAAGGACACCAGGATCCGCTAAGGCGACGGCCGAGCAGGGGGCGGGCAGCCTTCCTGTTGTGCTCGACGGGCTCTCGGCCGGCTCGGTGCGACAGCAGTCGCGGATGCCATCCGTGCCGCGCTCCCCGCAGCCTGGGTCGAGGACCTTCAGAGGGCGCTCAGCAGCGCCGGCAAGTCTCCGCTGGGCCGGCACCGGCGAGTGTGGGGGCTGACCATCACCGAGCAGGGCAACTTGTTCGGGGTGACCCGGGCAGGCGAGCGGGAAGTGGGACCGCGACGGCTACCCTGTCGACCGGCAGCCGGCGTCCACTGCGGTTGCCCGGGCGACCGACGTACTGGAGCGGTACCTGAAGGGCGCGATTCCGACTGTCGTCCGCGGCCCGGCCCGGCCCGCGTGTTCGACGGCAAATCGTTCCTAGACGCGGTGGCCGCAGACCCGGGCGCTGCCCACCGACTGGCCGAGACGCTGTTCGACTACCATTGGGCGTACCGGTGACCGACGTCATCGGCGTCGACCTCGTCCTCGCCCGCACCGCCCGCCCCCACCCGGCCGTCGCTGATGACCGCCTCGAACTCGCCTGGTTTGCTCGGGGCCGCAAGGGCATCCGCCAGGGCGAGACCGGGTTCACCATCTGGTTTGGGTGCGGCGCTCCAGGAGTGAAGGGGATGCTTCGAGGACATCGCAGGCTGGCTGGCAGGTTCGGACGCGGCCTCGTTGGACCACGGCCCACTGGAGGACGACCTCGAAAGACGGGGCCGGGAACTGCTGCGCCGACTCCTCCAGGACCACCTCAACCTACGCACCGCCCGAGAGGAGCGAGTCGATGTGACCGCCGGCAACGGTGTCACCCACGGCAGCGTCGAGGCCGGCCACACCCGGGCCCTGACCACCGTGTTCCGCACGGTGGCAGTCCAGCGCCTGGCCT
>JBBSHM010000135.1:0-4928 GCA_038253125.1 Acidimicrobiales bacterium | reverse complement strand
GGCGTCGGCCTTGGACGGGGGGTGGCCCTGACCCCCGACGGCGTCCGCCGCCTCATCCCAAGCGGCGCCCCGCCACCGGACGCCATCCTCGTACGCTTCCGCGGCGGGGCCGACAAGGCTCGGGCCCGTGCCCGGCTGCAGGAACGGGTCGGCCCGCTCGGCGAGTTCACCGTCCTGGCGCCCGAACGCCCGGATGACCTCGTCAACTTCGGCCGGGTCCAGAGCCTCCCCCTGGTGCTGGGCGTCCTGCTCGGCGCCTTTGCCGCCGCCACCCTGGCCCACCTCCTCGTCACCTCGATCCGCCGGCGCCGGCCCGACCTGGCCGTCCTCAAGGTCCTCGGCCTCACCTCCGCCCAGGTCCGGGCCACCGTGGCCTGGCAGGCCACCACCCTGGCCGTGGTGGCCGTCGCCCTCGGCGTGCCCCTCGGCGTGGCCGCCGGCCGGATGGTCTGGCGGCTCTTCGCCGAACAGCTCGGCACCAGCGCCGAACCTGCCGTCCCCCTCCTCGCCCTCGGCGCCCTGGCCGTGGCGGCCCTGGCCGTCGCCAACCTGGTGGCCGTGCTGCCCGCCCGCTCGGCCGCCCGCACCCAACCAGCCGTCGCCCTGAGGTCGGAGTGAGATGAACGCCGTCTGGCTCCGAACCCGATCCGACCTTCGCCGCTCCTGGCGGTCCTGGGTTGGCCTCGGCCTGCTCGTGGGGCTCATCGGCGGCGGAGTGATCGCCGCCGCGGCCGGCGCCCGCCGCACCGACAACGCCTACGCCCGGTTCGCCGTCTCGAGCAAGGCGGCCGACTTCGTCGTCTACTCGAGCGGCACCGATCCGACCTTCGCCCAGATCTCCGACGACACCCTGGCCGGGCTCCCCGAGGTCGTCGCCTCTGCGGGGGCTTCGTACTTTCCCGTCCAGGACGTGGCTGACATCGCCCTCCTGGCCCCGGACGACGATCAGCTCGGCCGGACGATGCAGCGACCCAAGATGCTCGCCGGCCGCCGGCCCGCACCCGAGGCGGCCGACGAGGCCATGATCAGCTTCACCCTGGCCGATGTGCACCACCTCCACGTGGGCGACACCCTCCGTCTGGCGCTCACGGCGTCCGGGGACGACAACCCGCCGCCCGTCCCCGTGGCGCTGCGGGTGGTGGGGATCGAGGCATCGCCGGGTGAGTTCCCGCCGCAGCACGGCTCCGGGATCAACCAGGCCACCGCTTCACCCGCCTTCGCCCGGGCCCACACCGACGACCTGAAGCGGGACGCGACGGTCGTGCTGCGCCTGCGGCGGGGCAGCGGCGACGCCGCCGCCGTCCAGGACGAGATCCGCGGTCTCGCCGGCGACAAGCCGGTGAACTCCTACCCGATCGCTGACCAGTCGGTGAACACCGAACGGTCGATCCACCTCCAGGCTCTGGCCCTGTGGCTGCTCGCCGCCCTGCTCCTGCTCGAAGGGCTGCTCGTCATCGCCCAGCTCCTCGTCCGCCAGAGCCGGCTCGAGGCTGCTGAGCACCCGGCCCTGCGCGCCCTGGGCATGAGCCGGACGCAGCTGTGGGCCGTTAGCATGGGCCGCGCCGTGCTGATCGGCGGCGTCGGGGCGGTGGCCGCTGTCACGGTGGCGTCGCTCCTCTCGCCGCTGACGCCGGTGGGGCTGGCCCGCATCGCCGAACCCCGTCCTGGGTTCGCCCTCGACGCCGTCGCCCTCGGCGTGGGCGCTCTGGCCACGATCACCCTGGTGATGCTGGCGGCGGCGTGGCCCGCCTGGCGGGCGGCTGGGGCCGGCCGGCAACCATCGCCGCGAGGCCAAGGCCGACCCTCCGCAGTGGCCGAGGTCCTCTCCCGCACCGTCGCCCCCATCCCCGTGACCACCGGGGTGCGCCTGGCCCTCGAACCAGGCCGGGGTCAGACCTCGGTGCCTGTCCGCAGCACCGTCACGGGTGCGGTCATCGGCATCGTGGCGCTGGCTGCGGCCGTGACCTTCAGCGCCAGCCTCGGCCACCTCCTGAGCACCCCACGGCTCTACGGGGTCACCTGGGACGCCCGGGTCATCCAGACGGGCGGAGACGATGGCATCCCGGCCGTTCTCCCCGTCGTCCAGCAGGACACCGACATCGGCGACATCTCCACCGGATACGCCGGCTTCCCCATCACCATCGGACGGGTCCGGGCCGACGGCATCGCCGTGGAACCCCTGGTCGGCGCATCGCTCCAGCCGCTGGCCGTCGAGGGTCGCCTCCCGAGCGGCCCCGACGAGGTCGTCCTCGGCGGCCGCACCATGGCCGCCCTCCACACCCACATCGGGAACACCGTCGGCGGCAGGGTGGCCGATGCCACCGCCGACCCGCTCCCGCTGCGGGTCGTCGGGCGGGCGGTGTTCCCCAGTCTGGGCGACGCCATCGGACTCGGCGAGGGGGCGGCGCTCACCCCCGACGGCCTCCAGCGCATGGTCCCAAGTGGCGGCCCGCCGCCCGACACCGTCCTCGTCCGTTTCCGCCCGGGCGTCGACACCTCCGGGGCCTTCGCCCAACTGGAGGAGCGGGTGGCCGCCACCGGCAGGTTCGCCGTGCTCCAGCCGGAGCGGCCCGTCGACCTGGTCAACTTCGGGCGGGTCCAGAGCCTCCCCCTGGTGCTCGGCATCCTCCTCGGCGCCTTTGCCGCCGCCACCCTGGCCCACCTCCTCGTCACCTCGATCCGCCGGCGCCGGCCCGACCTGGCCGTCCTCAAGGTCCTCGGCCTCACCTCGGCCCAGGTCCGGGCCACCGTGGCCTGGCAGGCCACCACCCTGGCCGTGGTGGCCGTCACCCTCGGGGTGCCCCTCGGCGTGATCGCCGGCCGCCTGGTCTGGCGGCTCTTCGCCGAACAGCTCGGCACCAGCGCAGAACCTGCCGTCCCCCTCCTCGCCCTCGGCGTCCTTGGCCTGGCGGCCCTGGCCGTCGCCAACCTCGTCGCCATCCTCCCCGCCCGCTCGGCCGCCCGCACCCAACCCGCTGTCGCCCTGCGATCGGAATGACATGAAAGCTGTCTGGTTCCGGACCCGATCCGACTTCCGCCGCTCCTGGCGAGCCTCGGTGGGGCTGGCCCTGATCGTCGGGCTCATAGGGGGCGCCGTGCTGGCCGCCGCCGCCGGGGCGCGCCGCACCGACAGTGCTTTTGCCCGCTTCGTGGTCGCCACCAAGGCCCCTGACGCTGTGGTCTTCTCCAGCCCCACCGACGCCAGCTTCGCCCAGATCTCGGCCGGCCAGCTGGCCCAGCTCCCGTCGGTCGACTCGGTGGCCGAGGGCTCGTTGTTCAGCGTGGTGGGCATGTCCGATGTCGGTGTCATCGCCGGCGTCGACGGCCGCCTTGGCGGTTCGATGCAGCGGCACAAGCTCCTCGCCGGCCGCCAGCCCCGGCCCGAGGCCATCGACGAGGCGATGATCAGCTTCACGCTGGCCACAGCGCATCATCTGGGCGTGGGCGACACCCTCCGCCTCGGGCTGGCCGCCGTCGCTGATGAAGGACCCCCTCAGGCTGAGGTCGCGTTGCGGGTGGTGGGGATCGAGGCGTCAGCGGGCGAGTTCCCACCCCAGCACGGAAGCGCGACCAACCTGGCCTGGACCACACCGGCCTTCTACTCGGCCCATGTCAAGCTGGCCAAGCACGACGACCTCATCGCCGTACGCGTCCGAGGCAAGGGAACAGCCGATCTCCAAGCCGGTATCGCACAGCTGTCCGGCGGGACGCCGGCCAGCATCGTCCCCATCGCCGAGCAGGAGGCGAACACCCAGCGTTCGATCCACCTCCAGACCCTCGCCCTGTGGCTGCTGGCTGCACTGCTGGCGCTGGAAGGAGTCCTCGTCATCTCCCAGCTCCTGGCCCGCCAGGCCCACCTGGGGTCGCGTGACCACCCGGCCCTGCGGGCCCTGGGCATGAGCCGCAATCAGCTGTGGATGCTGGGATTGGCCCGGGCCGTCCTGATCGGTGGCCTCGGGGCCGCGGTGGCGGCCGTTCTGGCCGCGCTGGCCTCGCCTCTGACCCCGGTGGGACTGGCCGGCGTCGCCGAACCCCGTCCTGGCTTCGCTTTCGACGGAGCGGTCCTCGGGTTGGGTGCCCTGGCCACCGCCGTCCTGGTGCTGGCCAGTGCCGCCTGGCCCTCGTGGCGGACCGCAACGGCCGCCGCCGGCCCCCGTCGGGCAGGAATGACCGGCGGAAACCGGCCGTCTGCTCTGGCCCGGGTGCTCGCCCACACCGCCGTCCCGCTCCCGGTGACGACCGGTGTACGACTGGCCCTCGAACCGGGCCGGGCCGGCACCACGGTGCCGGTGCGCAGCACGATCACCGGTGCAGTAGTCAGCGTCATGGCGCTGGCTGCCGGCCTGACCTTCAGCGCCAACCTCAGCCACCTGCTGGCCACCCCTCGGCTCTACGGGGTCACCTGGGACGCCCGAGTCGGCAACTACGGCGAGTCCAGCGACATCAACACCGTTCTGCCGACAGTGCGACAGGACGGAGCGATCTCCGACTTCTCTGTCGGCTACGCCGACTTTCCCATCACCATGGACGGAGTGCCGGCCGGCGGCGTCGCCGTTTCGCCGGACAAGGGCATATCACTGGAGCCTGTCGCCGTCGAAGGCCGCCGCCCGAGCGCCCCGGACGAGGTCATGCTCGGCAGCCGCACCATGGCGGCCCTCGGCACCCACCTGGGGGCCACGGTGCAGGCTAGCGTGGCCGACGTCACGCCTGGGACGCTCCCCCTACGAGTGGTGGGAACGGCGGTGCTCCCGCCCCTCGGCGACAACCTCGCCCTCGGGAAGGGTGCCGCGCTGACCCCCGATGGCCTGCGTCGCTTGATCCCGAACGTGACGCAGCCCCTTGACACCATCCTCGTCCGCTTCCAGGAGGGGATCGACAAGCCCAGGGCGATGGCCCAGCTCAAGGACCGCCTCGCGGCGTCGGGCAGG
>JBBSHM010000134.1:0-4969 GCA_038253125.1 Acidimicrobiales bacterium | reverse complement strand
GCGGGCCCAGCTGCCGGCCATCCAGGACATCGGGCCGCTGCTCGACCTGTGCCTGGAGGAGGCAGCCGGTGGCGACCAGGGGGCGTGCGACACCGTCGCCATCCGACAGGGCGCCGAGAACGCTCTTCCCCAGCTGCGCCAAGCCGGCGACGACGTGGGCGCCACCCGGATCACCAGCTTCCACGCCAGCCTGCGCACCTTCCGGGACCGCTACGTCGACCACAACCTGGCGTGGCGGGCCTGGCTGGAGGAGCTGGCCAAGGACCCGACCACCGGCGGCTTCCAGTCGCCCGACGCCATCGCCACCACGTTCGAGAAGGCCAGCCGCGCCGCCGACGGCGCCCTCACACCGCTGCCCCTCCACGGCAACGGCACCCGCGTCAGCAAGATCTTCGCATCGGTCCGCTAGCGCGGAGCGGCGCCGGCTCAGACTGGATCAGAGCAGGCGGCGCAGCAGCTTCGCCTTCAGCCTGGTGAGCGGCGGGTAGGCCAGCTTCAGGTCCGGGCGCACGGACCTGGACAGGACCGCCTTGTTGTGGCTGAAGGTGTCGAAACCGGCCCGACCGTGGTAGCTGCCGGTGCCCGAGGCGCCTACGCCGCCGAAGGGGAGGCTCGGGACGCAGATCTGAAGGACGGTGCCGTTCAGGCACACCCCGCCCGAGGAGGTCCGCTCGACGATGCGGGCGGCGGTGGCTGACGAGCGGGTGAAGGCGTACAGGGCCAGCGGCTTGTCGTGCCGGTTGACCCGGACGATGGCCTCGTCCAGGTCGGTGACCTTCAGGATCGGCAGGATGGGCCCGAAGATCTCGCCGGCCATGACCGCCGCCCCGTCGGTGACCCGGGTCACAACGGTGGGCGCCAGGTAGCGCTCGGCGGAGTCGCGTTGGCCGCCGCTGACCACCTCGTGGCCCCCGTCGTCGACCAGCGAGACCAGCCGCCCGAAGTGGCGGTCGTTGACGATCCGGGCGTAGTCGGGGCTGGCCTGCGGATCGGCGCCGAAGAACTCTGCGGTGGCGTTGCAGATGCGCTCGGTCAGCTCGTCGGCCGCCGCCTCGTGGACCAGCACGTGGTCGGGGGCGACACAGGTCTGACCGGCGTTCAGCCACTTCCCCCAGGCGATCCGCCGGGCCGCCACCTCGAGATCGGCGTTGGCGTCGACCAGGACGGGGCTCTTGCCGCCGAGCTCCAGGGTCACCGGCGTCAGGTGCTCGGCCGCCGCCCGCGCCACCACCCTGCCCACCTCGGCGTTGCCCGTGTAGAGGATGTGGTCCCAGCGCTCGGCCAGCAGGGCGGTGGCCTCGGCCGCGCCGCCCTCGACGATGGCGACGGCCCGGGGGTCGAGGTGACGGGCGACCAGGCGGGCGATGACCGCCGAGCTGGCCGGGGCCAGCTCGCTCGGCTTGCCGACCACGCAGTTGCCGGCCGAGATGGCGGCCGCCATCGGGGTCAGCAACAGGTACACCGGGTAGTTCCAGGGGGCGATGACGAGGGCCACGCCCAACGGCTCGGGGCGGACCCTGGCCCGGCCCGGGAGGGCCATCAGCGGCAGGCGGACCCGTTCGGGGCGCGACCAGCGCTTCAGGTGGGCCAGGGCGTAGCGCACCTCGGCCGCCGTCACGGCCAGGTCCGAACTCCACCCCTCGACCCGGGGCTTGCCGAGGTCGGCCGCCAGGGCGTCGAGCAACTCGTCCTCGCCCTCGTCCAGGAGCCGCACAAGGCCCTTCAGCTGGTCGACCCGCCAACCGAGGGGGCGGGTGGCGCCCTCGTCGTAGGTGGCCCGCAGCTCGCCCACCAGCGGGGCGAAGTCGAGGCCGGTCCCGGTCGCCGTCATGACCGCAAGACTGGCAGGGTCATCCCCTTCGGCGCCTACCGCAACGCCAGGTTGACGATGAGCGTGAGGACGACCGAGGCGACCACCGAGACGACCACCATCCCGAGGCAGCCGGCGCCGCCGCCCAGGGGCCTCACCTCGACGTTTCGACCGATGCGCATAGGGCCCCACTACCCCTGGAGCGACAGGCCGAACCGCACGTCGGCCGCACATCACCTCCGACCGTGGTGGAGTTGAGATGTGTTCCCGGTCGCCGACCTGTTGCCCCTGCTCGTGCTGGCCCTCGGCGGGGCCATGCTCGTCGGGCCGTTGCTGGCCCTGGTCCGCCCGCGGGCCGAGCTGCGCGAGGGCGAGCTTGAGCGCCCGCCGCTGGCCCGCAGCCTGGCTTTCATGGCCGTCGGGCTGATCGGCGTCATCTGGGCCGCCGCCACCCTGACCACCCGATGAACGACGCCGGGCCGTGGTGGCGCCAGGCCGTGGTGTACCAGGTGTACCCGCGCTCGTTCTGCGACACCACCGGTGACGGGGTCGGCGACCTGGAAGGGCTGAGGTCACACCTCGACCACCTCGTCTGGCTGGGTGTCGACGCGGTGTGGCTCAGCCCGATCTGCCGGTCGCCCATGGCCGACTTCGGCTACGACGTCAGCGCCTACGACGATGTCGACCCCCTGTTCGGCACCCTCGCCGATCTCGACCGCCTGGTGGCCGAGGCCCACGCCGTCGGCCTGAAGGTCCTCCTCGACTGGGTGCCCAACCACACCTCAACCGAGCACGCGTGGTTCCGAGAGCACGCCGACTACTACGTATGGGTCGACGGCGACCCACACGTCCCGCCCAACAATTGGATCGAGGCGTTCGGCGACGGGCCGGCGTGGGCGTGGGACCCGGGCCGCCGCCAGTGGTACCTGCACCTGTTCCTGGCCGAGCAGGCCGACCTGGACTGGAGCAACCCGGCTGTGGTCACCGCCATGCACGCCACGCTGCGCTTCTGGCTCGACCGGGGGGTGGACGGCTTCCGCATGGACGTGGTGCACTGCATCGGCAAGGGCCACGACCTCCCACAGCTGCTCCCCGGCCAGGAGGGGGCGCCGGTGGTGGCCATCGACGTCCCTTTCACCCACACGCTGCTGCAGGGCATCCGCGCCGTGCTCGACTCCTACGGGGCCACCAGCGTGGGCGAGGTCTACCTGCTTGACACGGCCAAGGTGGCCACCTACTACGGCACCCCCGAGGCGCCCGAGCTGCACCTGTCGTTCAACTTCCCCGGGCTGTGGGCGCCGTGGGAGGCGGCGGTGTGGCGGGCCCGGATCGACGAGGTCGAGCTCAACCTGACCGGGCCCCGGTGGCCCACCTGGGTGCTCAGCAACCACGATGTCCCCCGTCACCGCACCCGCTACGGGTCGGAGCGCCGGGCCCGGGCCGCCGCAGTCCTGCTGGCCACCCTGCGGGGCACGCCGTTCCTGTACGCCGGCGAGGAGCTGGGGCTGCAGGACGCCGTCGTCCCACCGGACCGGGCTGTGGACCCCGGCGGGCGGGACGGGTGCCGGGCGCCGCTGCCCTGGACGCCAGAGGAGGACCATGGCTGGGCCACGGCCGACGCCTGGCTCCCGTGGCCGCCCGACGCGTCGGCGCGCAGCGTGGCCGCCCAGCGGGCGGACGACAGCTCGACGCTGTGGTTCTACCGCCGGCTCCTGGCCGCCCGGCGGGCGTCGCCGGCCCTGCGCTCGGGCACCTTCGCCTGGCTGGACTCGCCTCCCGACGTCCTGGCCTACGAACGGGCCAGCGGCGCCGACCGTCGCATCGTGCTCGTGAACCAGGGCGCGGAGGGGGCCGAGGTGGCCCTGACCGGTGCCTGGGCCGTAGAGCTGGCCAGCGACGGCACCTCTACGCCGGAGGCCCTGGCCGGCGACAGCGCCGTGGTCATGCGCCCGGCCTGAGGTCGCCCCAGTGTGGATCTGATTCAGAAAATCGGGTACCGGGTTCACTCCGACGGTGCGGCTGGGTACCGATGGGGAACAAGGTGCGTGTCGGTGACGTTGTGATGTTGTCCCGGCGGTGCCGTGCAAACCCCCCAGATACCCGGAACGAGGTGCAACAACGATGTCAGCGGTACGAGCAGAGTCCTCCTCCATCCCGAACCGGTACACGTGGCGAGAGCACGCCGCCTGCCGCGATCTCGATACGAACCTGTTCTTCCCCCCGGGCGAAGGCCCCGGGTCGGTCGAGCGCATCGAACAGGCCAAGGCCGTGTGTGCCGGCTGTCCCGTGCGTGAGGAGTGCCTCTCCTTCGCCCTCACCACCCGCCAGGACAGCGGCGTGTGGGGCGGGATGACCGAAGAGGAACGACGCCGCCACCGTCGGCGCCTGGCCCGGGACCGCCGCAAGGCCAGCTAGGCCGCCGAGGCCTCAGGCCGAGCCTTCTTAGGGGGGTGAGCACGGCTAGGCTGGACCTTGGGCCAGCACCTCTCATACAGCCCTACCATTGCTCGGAAGGCGTCTGTGGCCCACTCGATCCCGCTCGAAGTTGAAGATCGTCCCAACTGGGTGCGGTCCATCCCGTTCCTGGCCTTCCACCTGGTGCCTCTGCTGGCGCTGTGGACCGGGGTCACCTGGCGAGCCGTGGCCTTTGGCGTGGTCGCCTACATCGTGCGGATGTTCTTCATCACAGCGGGCTACCACCGCTACTTCTCCCACCGCAGCTTCAAGGCATCGCGGGCCGTGCAGTTCGCTCTCGGCTTCGGCGGCACCAGCGCCCTGCAGAAGGGGCCCCTGTGGTGGGCCGCCAACCACCGCGACCACCACCGCTACAGCGACACCGAGAAGGACATCCACACCCCCCTGCGGGGCTTCTGGCAGAGCCACATCGGCTGGATCATGTCCGACCGTCACACCGCCACCGACGTCAACGCCGTAAAGGACCTGGCCCGCTTCCCCGAGCTGCGCCTCCTCGAGCGCTACGACTGGGTCGCCGCCGTGCTGGTGGCCGGGGCCAGCCTCCTCGTCGCCGGCTGGAGCGGCTTGGTGATCGGCTTCTTCGCCTCCACCGTCCTGCTGTGGCACGGCACCTTCACCGTGAACTCGCTGGCCCACGTCATGGGCCGCCGGCGCTACGCCACCAGCGACACCAGCCGCAACTCG
>JBBSHM010000133.1:0-5126 GCA_038253125.1 Acidimicrobiales bacterium | reverse complement strand
CGGAACCGAGGCCGGCGTGAGGTCGGTCATGGGCTTGGCGAAGGTCCACTCCTCGACCCAGCTGCGTTCGGCGCTGTCACCCACCTTCTTGCCTCGGCGGTTCAGCTTGTAGTCGGTGCTGCTGGCCGTGAAGCGCACGAGGAGGCAGTCCCAGGCGTCCTCCAGCCAGGCGCCGGTCAGGCGGACGTCCTGCACGGACAGGTGCTCGACCACGGGTCGCAGCGCCTCGGACTTCATGGCGTCGATGCCCTCGCGGTGGGCGTCCCACAGCTCGGGCAGCATGAACGGGCGGCTGGCCCCGGCGTCCATCTCCGACCAGTTCCGGGTGACGTCTTCGAACACGCCCTGCGCCTCCCGCAGGAACGACCCCAGCTCGAAGCCGGCATCCCGGGCCGCCATGGCTTGCAGGTAGGTCTCGATTTCGGTGCCCGACTGGTAGTCGGCGGGTGGACCACCGCTGTCCCTCATGCTCACCGTGCGAACCCTAAGCCTGGCCGCCTGGGCCTGAAGGCGCCGCACCAGCTTCGCCGACGAGGAAGTCGACGGCGAGGAGCACCGGTCCCTCCACGCTGAGGGAGTGCGGCACCCCGGGGGGCAGGGCCTGGTGGTCTCCGCCGGCGAGGTGGCGCGTGATGGGCGGGTCGGTGGCCATGGTGAAGCCGATCGAGCCCTCGATCACCCGCAGGACCCCCCACGTCGCCTCTGCCACCCGGTGCGACCGTCGAAGACCGGCGGGCAGGCTGTGGTCGTCGAAGGGCCCGGCGGTGCGGGCAGCCCGGAGCCCGTCGGGCAGCTCGGCCTGGTCGCATGGCGTACAGCCGATGTCCGAGTCGACCTGGGCCGCCCGTCCCGCCTCGCTCAGCACCCAGGCGCGGTCCTGGAACGGGGGTCGGTGCCGCACGTGCTGGCGGTGCAGGCACGAGAGGCGGGCGACCCAGTCGCCGCTCTCGTCCTGGCTGAACCCGACGATCGTTCTCCGCATGTGTCGCTTCGGTCCCGGCGATGCCGCTTAGGCTTACTTAACTTAGGCGGGCGGGCCGGCACCGGCGAAGCGCCGCCCGGTGACGGTCTTGGCCTCGATGCGGAGCAGGCGCCCCTTGGGACCCGGGGCCCAGGGCGACAGCGGCACGCTCTGGAGGTGCTCCGAGGTCTGGTCGACGGCGTCGGTGACGTCGTATCCCATCCCCTGGACCAGCACGCTCCAGCCGCTGTGCGACGCGGCGTCGAACTCGTCGATCTCAAATGCGACCCGGGCGAACGTGCCCCCGCTCAGCTTGGCCCCGAAATCGCTGTGGATGACCACGTAACTGCCCTCCAGGACGTAGTTCACCGGGAAGATCAGGGGCTGGCCGTCAAGCACCACTCCGACCCGACCGACCTCACCGGCAGCCAGAAGCTCCATGCACTCCTGCTCGCTGACCACCTCCGCATCCGGTCCTGCATCCATGTGAGCGTGCTCCTCCGGGGCGTCAAGCTCCGATCCTAGCCGTATCCTCCTTCGGGCATGCCGATCCGGGTGGTCCTGGCCGAGGACAACTACCTCCTGCGCGAGGGGGTCCGTCGGCTGATCGAGAGCCAGCCCGAGCTTGAGCTCGTCGGGGTGTGCGGCGATCTTCCTTCGGTTCTGAAGGCCATCGAGACCGAGCGGCCGGACGTGGTCCTCACCGACATCCGCATGCCGCCCACGGGTACCGATGAGGGGCTGCAGGCAGCTGAGCGACAACGGGCTGTCAACCCCGAGGGCGGCGTGGTGGTGCTGAGCCAGTACGCCGACCCCGAGTACGCATTGGCCTTCCTCGAGGGCGGGTCGAGGGGGCGTGGCTACCTGCTCAAGGAACGGGTCTCCGACGTGGGTCAGCTCCTGGCGGCCATCGAGGAGGTGGCCCGCGGGGGTTCGGTCATCGACCCGAAGGTGATCGACGCGCTGGTGGCGGCCCGCTCCCGGTCGCGTTCGTCTCCGCTTCGCCAGCTGACGGCCCGGGAGATCGAGACCCTGTCGGAGATGGCTCAGGGCAAGAACAACCTGGCCATCGCCTCCAGCATGATCCTGTCGGAGCGGGCGGTGGAGAAGCACATCAGCTCGATCTTCTCGAAGCTCAACCTGACCGAGGAGCGGGAGAGCCACCGCCGGGTCAAGGCCGTGCTTGTGTTCCTGGCCGACCGGAAGGGTTAGCACGGGGCGAGGAGGGTGGGCTGGCACGGTGGTGCCGGGCGCCTCGAGGTGTGATGATGATGGCGCCATGAGCGATACCGTCCCGGTGCTGATCGTTGACGATCAGCAGCCGTTCCGGCGCGCTGCCACCATGGTCGTCAGGATGACGCCCGGGTTCGATGTGATCGGCGAGGCGGAGTCGGGCGAGGCGGCCGTCGACCTGGTCGCCGCCCTGGAGCCCCGCCTGGTGCTCATGGACATCAACATGGGTGGCATCAGCGGCATCGAGGCGGCCCGCCGCATCACCGCCAGCCATCCCGGCGTGGTTGTGGTGCTGCTGTCGACTTACCACGTCGACGACCTGCCGGGGGACGCCTCGGCCTCAGGCATGGCGGCCTATGTCAACAAAGACGAGTTCGGCCCCCTCGTACTGCGTCAGGTGTGGGAAGGGGCGGCGGCCGCATCCTGAGCCGCTCCGGGCCCGCAGGCTCAGCCCGGGGGCAGGCGGTTGGCGCCGGTCAGGGGGATGCGTCCGGTGATGCGGGTGCCCGTCCCGGGGGATGACTCGACGCCTATCTGGCCGCCGATGGCGCCGACCCGGTCGCCCATGTTGACAAAGCCGGCTCCCGGCTTGGTCCGCTGGGCGGGGTCGAAGCCGGCGCCGTTGTCGGCCACCTCGAACAGGAGGCCGCCAGCCTCCTCCCATACGCGGATGGTGGCGGTGGCGTCGTCGCCGGCGTGCTTGCCGGCGTTCTGCAGCGCCTCGAGGCAGCAGAAGTAGACGGCGGCTTCGACGTCTTGGGGGTAGCGGCCGATGCCGTCGGCCTCAAGCTCGGTGGGCAGGGCGTTGCGGCCGGCCGCCGCCGACAACGCCTCGCCCAGACCTCGGTCGACGAGCAGCGGCGGGTAGATGCCGTGGGCCAGCGACCGCAGCTCCTGCACGGCGTCCTGCAGGTCGTGGCCGATCTGCTCGAGCATCTCTTTGGCCCCGTTGGGGTCCATGTCGGAGAGCTGGCGGGCCAGGCGGATGTTGACGGCTAGGGCAACGAGGTGCTGTTGGGCGCCGTCGTGGAGGTTCCGTTCGATCTGGCGTCTGGCGGCGTCGGAGGCGGCGACGATCCGGGTCCGGGAGGCCCGCAGCTCGTCGGCCTGGCGCTGTACCTCTTCCAGTGATGCCTGGAGGGCCGAGTCGAGGGCGACGTTGTGCAGGGCCAGGCCGACCTGACGGCCGAGCTCGGCCAGGACGATGTCGTCCTCTGAGCGGAAGGGGTCGCTGTTGGCCGGGCGAACAGCGACGATGAGCCCGAGGAGCTGGCCCGAGTGGACGGCGGGCGCCACCCGCAGCTCGGCATCGTGGCGCCCGTCCAGCAGGGCGGGCAGCCACACCTTGACCCACGCCGGGCCGCTCACCCCGGCTCGGGCCACCACGGCCACCTCCTCGGGTGAAAGGGCCAGCCGGGCGACGGCCGCCGTCGGCATCGACACGGCCCGGTCCAGCATGCCGCCCGAGCCCGTCCACACCTCGGCGGCCGATAGGGCCATCGACTGGTGCAGCGACTCGGCTGCCTGGAGGAGCAGCTCGTCGAGGGCTACCGCCCGCGACAGCCGGGACCCGAACGTGCGCACCACCTCGTCCGGCGCCTCCCGGTCGCCGTAGACGATGCGGTTGGAGAACTGGGTCAGCCGGTCGCGGGCGGGCAGGAAGACAAGGGCGGCCACCGCCGCCGCCACCATGGACAGCACAAGCAGTGAGCGTTCGTGGGCGCTCGGGGTCCGGCCGAGCCCCAGCACCACGACCACGTAGACCGAGAGGACGACCCCGCTCAGGCCGACGCCCGAGACGGTGAAGGTCAAGACACGGTCGATGCTGGTGAGCAGGCGTGGCGAGGTGGCTACCGCCAACGCCAGCGGCATGGGGAGGGTGGCGGCGGCCAGGACGAACAGCCCGTGGGGCGGCCAGCCCGTCAGGAGGCGGAGCGCCCCGGTCACCAGGGCCACTTCGCCGGCCACGAGCAGCGCCCAGCCGAACCACTGCATCCGGCGGCGCTCGACGCCTCGGGCGCGCCGGTAGCGGCGGTTGGACCCGGCCAGGCCGACGGCGGCGGCGGCCGCCGCTTCGAGGGCCACAGGCCACAGGGGAAGCCGCGGGCGCTGGGTCCACAGGGCGACACCGACGGCGATCCCGCAGGCGTAGCCGCCCCGGACCACGGCGCGGCTTACCCGGCACGAGCCGTCGGGGAGGCTGAGCAGGACGTGCAGCCCGAAGGCGGGCAGGCAGCCGAGGGCCAAGGCGAGCAACAGGCGGGCTGCTGCTCCCAGTTCGCTCGCTGATGCTCCGACCCGGTCGGCCCGGACCAGGGCGCCGGCCAGCGTGGCGGCGCCGGCCACCGCGGAGCCAGCCAGGAGGATCGGGCCCATCCGCTCGTCCCCCCGGCGCAGGGCGATGACGACGCCCGCCACGCTCCACGCTCCGACCAGGGCCGCCTGGAAGATCCGGGTTGAGCCGCCGCCGGTGCCGGCGGCCACGACGGCCCCGGCGACCGAGAGCCCGACGGCCACCAGGGCCAAAGCCAGCGAGCCCAGTGGCTGTCCCCCGCCCGACCGCGGCGGCGGGTGGGCGTGGATCGAAGGGGCGGCTGTGGTGGCCATGGTCATTCCGATCTCAGGGCGACGGCTGGTTGGGTGCGGGCGGCCGAGCGGGCGGGGAGCACGGCCACCAGGTTGGCGACGGCCAGGGCCGCCACGGCCAGCGCCCCGAGGGCGAGGAGGGGGACGGCGGGTTCGGCGCTGGTGCCGAGCTGTTCGGCGAAGAGCCGCCAGACCAGGCGACCGGCGGCCACGCCGAGGGGCACGCCGAGGGCGGCGGCCACCACGGCCAGGGTGGTGGCCTGCCAGGCCACGGTGGCCCGGACCTGGGCCGAGGTGAGGCCGAGGACCTTGAGGACGGCCAGGTCGGGCCGGCGCCGGCGGATCG
>JBBSHM010000132.1:0-5299 GCA_038253125.1 Acidimicrobiales bacterium | reverse complement strand
GACGAGCACGGCACGGTCTGGGCGGTGGGGGTGCGCGACTGCACCATCCAGCGGCGCAACCAGAAGGTCATCGAGGAGTCACGCTCGACGGCCCTGTCGCTCGACCAGGAGACCGAGCTGCGGACCGCCGCCGGCCGCCTGTGCGAGCTGGCCGGCTACCAGGGGGCGGGAACAGTCGAGTTCCTGTACCAGCCGGCCGAGCGGGCGTTTGCCTTCCTCGAGGTGAACACCCGCATCCAGGTCGAGCACACCGTGACCGAGATGACCACGGGCCTCGATCTCGTGAAGCTACAGATCCACGTCGCCCGGGGCGGTCGACTGGTCGGGGATCCTCCGTCGTCGTTCGGCCATGCCATCGAGGCCCGACTGAACGCCGAGGACCCCGACCGGGGCTTCGCCCCCGCTCCCGGCATCGTCGACCTGTTCGACCTGCCGACGGGGCCGGGCCTGCGCGTGGACACCGGTGTGGCCGAGGGCGACGTCATCTCGCCGCTGTACGACTCGATGGTGGCCAAGGTGCTGGCCTGGGGCCAGGACCGCGACGAGGCCCGGGCCCGGCTGGCCCGGGCCCTGCTCGACACCGCGGTGGTGGTGCGCGGCGGCATCACCAACAAGTCGTTCCTGCTCGACCTGCTGGCCGCCCCCGAGGTCATCTCCGGCAACCTCGACACCGGCTGGCTTGACCGCTGCACCGCCGACGGCGCCCGCCTCGCCCCCGAGGACGCGACGAGTGCCCGCGTCGCCCTCGTCGTCGCCGCCATCGACGCGGACGAGGCCGAGGCGGCCCTGGAGCGCAGCCGGTTCCTGGCCTCGGCCAGCCGGGGCCGGCCCCAGGCCCGCCGCGAGGTCGGCCGCATCGTCGAGCTGGTCTACGGCGGCCAGACCTACGCCATGCGGGTGGCCCGGGCTGGGCCGAACGGCTGGTACCGGCTCGAGGTCGACGGCCACGTGGTTGACGTGGCGTGCGAGCGCCTGGCCCGCTTCCGCAGCCGGCTCACAATGGGCGGGCGCAACCACCGGATCGTGTCGTCGACCTCGGGCACCGACCACATCGTCGAGGTCGACGGACGGGCCCACCGCCTGTCCGGCGAGGACGGCGGCGTGGTCAGGGCACCGGGCGCCGCCGTCGTGGCTGCGGTCCTGGTGGCGCCGGACGACCTGGTCGTCGCCGGGGCCCGCCTCCTCGTCGTTGAGAGCATGAAGATGGAGGTGGCCATCACCGCCCCGGTTGACGGCCGGGTCCGCAGCGTCTTCGTCGCGAACAACACCCAGGTGCAGGCTGGTTCCCCGCTGGTGCGCCTCGAAGCGGTCACCACGGGCGCCGCCGACGCCGCCGGCACCCGGCTTCGCTTCGACGAGGTGAGGACGCCGTCGCAGGACGATCCCCTGGCCCGCGCCGTCGAGGACCTCGAGACGCTCGGATCGTTCGTCGCAGGGTTCGACCTGACGGCGGCCGAGGCCCGCCAGGTGCTCGACCGCTACCTGGCCGAGCGCACCGGTGTCCGGGAGCCCGAGCTGTTCCGGGGCGAGCTGGCCGTGCTGGCCACCTTCGCCGACCTCTGTGCGCTGACCCGCAACCGCCGGGACGACGATGCCGGAGGCGCCGATGGCCCGAGGAGCCAACGCGAGCACTTCCGCACGTACCTGCGCTCGCTCGACGTGGACCGCGAGGGTCTGCCCGACCGCTTCGGCGTGGCGCTCCTCCGGGCCCTCGGCCACTATGGGGTGACCGGCTTGGAGCCCACGCCCGAGTTGCACGACGCCCTCCACTCGATCGTCCTGGCCCACGAGCGGGCCCCGTCTCACGTGCCGGTGGCGCTCGGTCTCCTCGAAGGCCTCGCCGCCGGCGCGGATGGCCTGCCGGACTCGTCGCGCCACGAGCTGCGAAGCATCCTCGACAGCCTGATCGTCGCCACCCAGCGGCGGTTCCCGGTGGTTGGCAACCTGGCCCGCAGCATCCGCTACCGCTGCTTCGACCTGCCGCTCATCGCCCAGGCCCGGGCTGAGGCTCTTGCCGACGCCTGTCGCCATCTGGACGAGCTCACCGGAGCAGCCGCCGGCCCGCACCGTGACCGGCTCCTGGACGAGCTGGTGGCGACGCCGCAGCCGCTGCTGCCGCTGCTCGGGACGCGCTTCGCCGACGGCGCTGCGCTGGAGCCGATGCTCGAGGTGCTGACCCGCCGCTTCTACAAGATCCGCGACCTCCGCAACCTGACCCCGGTCGAGGTGGAGGGCGAGCAGCTCATCACCGCCGAGTACGTGCACCGCAGCCGTCGGGTCTTCGTCGTGGCCGGGCGAGGCGAGATGGCACGCCTCGACGTCATGGCCAGGGCGTGCGCCGCCGCCGCCCGGCCGTGGCTGGCCGGGGCACCGGGCGCCTCGGGGACGGGCCCCGCCGACACCGTGGTCGTCGACCTCTACCTGGCCCGCCCCGGGCCGCGGCTCACCGACGACGAGCTGGCAGTCGCGGTGGCGCCCGTCCTCGACGGGGCCGGCTTCCCCGCCGAGGTGGGCCGTGTGGCCATCGCTGTGTGCCCCGTCGGTGAGCCCGACGAGCCGACCCAGCAGCTCACCTTCCACCGCTCGGCGTCAGGCTTCGTCGAGGACCCGATCGTGCGCGGGCTCCACCCCATGATCGGCCGAAGGCTGCGCCTGTGGCGCCTGGAGAGCTTCGAGCTGACCAGGCTCGCCTCGGAGCCCGACGTCTACCTGTTCGACTGCGTGGCCCGCGACAACCCGAGCGACGAGCGTCTGATAGCCATCGCCGAGGTCCGTGAGTTCACGGCCGTGCGTGACCCGTCGGGCGCCGTCACGTCGCTGCCCGAGCTCGAGCAGGTCCTCGCCGCCTGCCTGGACAGCCTCCGGCTGGCCCAGGCCGTCCACCCGTTGGGCGCCCGTCTGGCCTGGAACCGGGTGCAGCTGGACGTCTCACCGGTGGTCGAGACGCCGATAGAGGAGCTGCTGGCCGTCGCCCGGCGGGTGGCCCCGAGCACCGAGGGGCTGGGCCTCGACCAGATCCTCGTGCACTGCCGGGTGCCTGACCCGGCGTCACCGGGCGGCAGCAGGGAGCTGGTGGTCCGCCTGGGTCGGCAGGCCGCAGCCGGGCTGAGCGTGCGCCTCGACGACCCGCCGACCGCACCCATGCAGCCGCTCGACACCTACACCCGCAAGGTCATCGAGGCCCAGCGCCGCGGCGCCCCCTACCCCTATGAGCTTGTGGGGATGCTGGCCGGGCCGGGGGGCGCGTTCGCCGAGCACGACCTGGATGGCGGCGGGCGCCTGGTTCCCGTAGCCCGGCCGCCTGGCGGCAACCAGGCTGCGCTGGTGGTGGGCGTGGTGAGCACCCCGACGCTGCGCCACCCCGAGGGGATGACCCGCGTGGCCGTCCTCGGCGATCCCACCCGGGCCCTGGGCTCGATCGCCGAAGCCGAGTGTCGCCTGCTGCTCGCCGCCCTAGACCTCGCAGCCGAGATTGGTGCTCCGATCGAGTGGTTCGCCCTGTCGGCCGGCGCCAAGATCTCGATGGACAGCGGCAGCGAGAACCTGGACTGGGTCGGCCGGGTGCTGCGCCGCCTGGTCGAGCACACCCAGCAGGGCGGAGAGGTGAACGTCGTCGTCACCGGCATCAACGTCGGCGCCCAGCCCTACTGGAACGCCGAGGCGACGATGCTGATGCACACCCGCGGCATCCTGGTCATGACCCCTGAGAGCGCCATGGTGCTGACCGGCAAGCAGGCGCTCGACTACGCCGGCGGCGTGTCGGCCGAGGACAACCTGGGCCTCGGCGGCTACGAGCGGATCATGGGCCCGAACGGCCAGGCCCAGTACTGGGCGCCCGACGTGGCCGGGGCTTGCCAGATCCTGTTCGACCACTACGAGCACGCCTACGTGGCCCCGGGCGAGCGCTTTCCCCGGCCGGCGGCCACCACCGACCCCGACGACCGCGATGTCCGAGACGCCCCCCACCAGGTCGAGGGCATCCCGTTCAGCACGGTCGGCGACATCTTCTCGGCGGCGGCCAACCCCGACCGCAAGAAGCCCTTCGACATCCGCTCGTTGATGAGAGCGGTGATCGACGCTGACCATGAGCCCCTCGAGCGGTGGGCGGCGATGCTGGATGCTGATACCGCCGTGGTCTTCGACGCCCACCTGGGCGGCCACCCCGTCACCCTCCTCGGGGTGGAATCGCGGCCACTGCCCCGCCACGGGCCGATTGCCGCCGACGGGCCGGACGCCTGGTCGGCCGGCACGCTGTTCCCGTTGTCTTCGAAGAAGGTGGCGCGGGCGCTGAACGGGGCCAGCGGCAACCGGCCCGTGGTGATCCTGGCCAACCTGTCGGGCTTCGACGGGTCTCCCGAGTCCCTCCGCCGCCTGCAGCTGGAGTACGGGGCCGAGATCGGCCGGGCCGTGGTCAACTTCGACGGCCCGATCGTGCTCTGCGTCGTCTCCCGATACCACGGCGGCGCCTTCGTCGTCTTCTCGGCCACGCTCTCGGACTCCATGGAGGTGCTGGCGGTCGAGGGCTCCTTCGCCTCGGTGATCGGGGGCTCGGCCGCCGCCGCCGTGGTGTTCGGCGGACAGGTCAGCGCCCGGGTGCGGGCCGACCCGCGGGTCGTCGATCTCGAGGCGCGCATATCGGCAGCCAGCGAGGAGGAGCGGGCCGACCTGCGGACCCGGCTGGTCGAGGTCACCGCCGCCATCCGCCTGGAGAAGCTGGGCGAGGTGGGTGACGAGTTCGACGCCATCCACAGCGTCGAGCGGGCACTGGAGGTGGGCTCGGTCCACTCGATCATCCCGGCCGTCGAGCTGCGCCCGGGCCTGATCAGCGCCGTCCGCCGGGGCATGCGGCGAACCCTCGAAGCCGGGGAGGCCCCTCGGCCCGGCGGGTAGCGCCCATGTCTGCTGGGTACAGGGCAGTCGTGGCCGTGCTTCCCCCGCCGGCCATTGGGTCGCATCGCCTCCTCGGCACCGGCACCTCGGCGGCGCTGCTGCAACCTGACGCCACCGTCGATTGGTGGTGCGCCCCCGCCTTCGACGACCGGCCGGTGCTGTGGTCGCTGCTGGACCCGGCCGGCGCCGCCGCCCGATGGTCAGGGGTGCGCATGACCGAGGCGACCGGGCCCCCGGCCGGTCCGACGGCCCGGACGGTGCTGCGCCACGCCGGCGGCCGGGTGCTGTGCTGGGACGGCCTGCTGAACGACGAGCAGTCCGGGCCGAGGCTCATCCGGCTGGTGCGGGCTCTCGACGCCGACCTGGAGCTGGACCACGAGCTCGCGCTGGGCGGCTTCGACGGCCCCTG
>JBBSHM010000131.1:0-5305 GCA_038253125.1 Acidimicrobiales bacterium | reverse complement strand
CTGAGCCCGGATGGGCCCGACGGCGCCGACGCGGGTCATGCCCCGGACGAGGCCAAGCCCGAGGACCCGGCTGACGCTGGCGCCCCGACCGACCCGGTGGCCGCCGCCCAGGAGCTGCTGGCCAAGGTCACCCCCACCACCCAGGTCTCGGTCCGCTCGCCCCGCTACGTGGCGGGCCTAGCCGCCTACGAGCTGGTCCTGGCCCCGAACGACTCCGCCTCCACCGTCAAGGAGGTGACGATCGCTGTCGACGCCGCCACCGGTGTGCCGCTCGACGTGCGGGTGGCCTCGAAGAGGACCGACCCGGCCCTTGAGGTGGCGTTCACCAAGGTCAGCTTCGCCACCCCCCCGGCGTCGCGCTTCAGCTTCACGCCCCCGCCGGGCGCCAAGGTCGTCCAGGCCGTCGGCCCGCAGGACCTCCTCGGCACCGGCGGCCGCCATGAGCACGGGCCCGCCAACGGCCCCGCCAGCGGCCCCGCCGCCCCCGAAGCGCAGGGCGCAGGACCCGGTGGTGACAGCGGTGGCGTCAAGGTGGTCGGCTCGTCGTGGACGAGCGTGGCCGTGATCAGCGGCCAGCAGGTCCCGGCCGCACTGGCCAGCCTTCTGCGGGCAGCGCCGACGGTGCCGGTCGGCTCGGGCTCGGCCCGGCTGATCACCACCTCCCTGGTCAACGCCCTGGTCCTCGATGACGGCCGCATCATCGTCGGTGCCGTCACCCCGGCCGCCCTGCAAGCGGCCGCCGTGGCGCCGTGACCCAGGCGGCCGTGCTGGACGAGGCCGCCGACCGGCCGGCCGGAGCGCCTCGTCCGGGCGGCTCAACAACGGCAATCCAGACGTTCGGGCTTACCAAGCGGTTCGGCTCGGTGGCCGTGGTCGACGAGCTCCACCTGTCGGTGCCGACCGGCAGCGTTTTCGGCTTCCTCGGCCCCAACGGCTCGGGCAAGACGACCACGATCCGCATGCTCCTGGGCCTGCTCTCGCCCACGGCCGGCCACGCCGAGCTGTTCGGCCGGAGGATGCCGGAATCGGCGGCCGACGTGCTCGTCGACGTGGGCGCCCTGGTCGAGGGACCGGCCTTCTACCCGTGGCTCACCGGAACCCAGAACCTCCTGCGGTTCGACCGGCTCCTGCCGCACGGGCGCCGGGCCGGGCGCGACAAGCGGGTGGGCGAGGCGCTCGAACGGGTCGGGCTCACGGCCGCCGCCGCCAAGCGGTACAAGGCCTACAGCCTGGGCATGCGCCAGCGCCTAGGCCTGGCCAGCGCCCTCCTCCAGCCCCGTCAGCTGCTCATCCTCGACGAGCCGACCAACGGCATGGACCCCCAGGGCACCAGGGAGATCCGCCACCTCGTCCGCCAGCTGGCCGACACCGGCGCCACCGTCTTCCTCTCCAGCCACCTGCTGGCCGAGATCGAGCAGGTCTGCACCCACGTCGCCGTGCTGAACCTCGGCCGGCTGATCACCCAGGGCTCGCTGGCCGAGCTCCAGGCCAGGGCCGGCACCCGCCTCCGGGTGGAGACTGCCGACGTGGCGATGGCCACCGAGGTGCTGCAGGGCCTCGGCCTGCGTCCGACCTCCGACGGTCCTCGCGCCGTGGTCGCCCCGGTCGAAGGTGACCGCACCCGCCCCGAGGACGTGGCCCGGGCTCTGGTGTCAGCCGGCGTCGGTCTGGCCGGACTGGCCGTCGAGCGACCCAGCCTGGAAGACACCTTCGTCTCGCTGACCGGGGAGGGCTTCGATGTGGTCCGGTGAGCTGACCACGCTGTTCCGTCGCCGCCGGGTCCAGGCCCTGCTCATCGTGCTGGCCATCGTGCCCACGGCGATCGTCCTGGTGCTGCGCTTCGCCGGCGGCCCCGACGCCGGCGAGGGACCCAGCTTCCTCAACCAGGTCACCCACAACGGCGTGTTCGCGGCCCTGGCCGCCCTGACCGTCACGCTGCCCTTCTTCCTGCCCCTGGCCGTCAGCGTCGTCGCCGGTGACGCCATCGCCGGCGAGGCGGGCCTCGGCACGCTGCGCTACGTGCTCACCGTGCCGGCCGGCCGCACCCGCCTGCTGGCCGCCAAGGCCATGACGATCAGCGTGTTCTGCATGGTGGCCGCCGCCGTCGTCGCCGCTGCCGGGCTGATCTCGGGCGCCATCCTGTTCCCCGTCGGCCGGGTCACCACCCTCTCGGGAGAGACCCTGAGCCTCGCCTCGGGCAGCCTCCGCATCCTCGCCGCCGCCGGCCTGGTCGGCTTGTCGCTCCTCGGCCTCGCTGCCATCGGCCTGTTCATCTCGACGCTCACCGACGTGCCCGTCGGGGCCATCGCCGGCACCCTCGGGGTCCTCATCCTCTCCGGTGTGCTCACCGCCCTGCCCCAGCTCTCGTCGATCCACCCCTGGCTGTTCACCGCTCAGTGGCAGAGCTTCGGTGACCTCCTGCGCACCCACGTGCAGTGGACGGCGATCGTCAAGAACCTCGAGATCCAAGCCGGCTACATCGCCCTGTTCGCCACCGCCGCCTGGGCCCGCTTCACCACCAAGGACATCCTGGCCTGACGCCCGCCCACCCGTGGCCCTGGATCCGCCGTCCAGCGACCTGTCGGTTCGGGGATGACCGTGCCGGCCGATGGGAGGGTGGCAGGCTGTCAGCCCCGCCCATGACTCTGCTCGACCCGTCCCCGCCCCGACCGAAGCCGGCCCGACGGCGAGCGCTGATCGGGCTGACGGTCGCCCTCGCCGTGGTGGTGCTGGTGGCGGTCAGCGGCGTGGCCTTCGCCGTCTATGAGCGCTCCCGGGTGCACACGGTGGATCTGACCGGGCCGAAGAACGCAGGCGAGGTCGGGGGTGCGTTGACCCCGGCGGTGAAGGGGCAGCCCGTCAACATCCTGGTCGTCGGCTCGGACAGCCGGACCTTCGCCAAGTCGACCCAGGACCGCAAGCAGTTCGGTGCCGCTCAGCAGGGAGACAGCCAGCGCAGCGACACCATGATGATCGTCCGGCTCGACCCGAGGACCGGGCAGGCGTCGATCCTGTCGATCGCCCGGGACCTGTACGTGAAGATCGAAGGTGGCGGCACCGACCGCATCAACACCGCCTTCTCCGACCCGAAGGACGCCACCAAGGGCAACCCGAACCGGCTCATCCGCACGATCACGAGCGACTTCGGCCTCCCCGTCAACCACTACCTCGAGGTCGACTTCGAGGGGTTCCGGGGTGTGGTCGACGCCATCGGCGGCGTGTCGGTCTACTTCAAGTACCCGGCCCGCGACGCCTTCAGTCTCCTCGACATCCGCCAGGCCGGCTGCTCACAGCTGAACGGCGATCAGGCGCTCGCCTACGTCCGGGCCCGCCACCTCGAGGTCAAGGCCCCGAAGGGGTGGGAGTTCGACGGCACCGGCGACATCGGCCGCATCCAGCGCCAGCAGGACTTCATCCGGCGAGTGCTGCACAAGGCCATCCGAGACGGCCTCACCAACCCGGTCACCGCCTACAAGCTGATCAACGCCGGCGCCAGCCACGTCACGACCGACAGCGGCTTCGGGATCAGCGACATGAGGAGCCTGGCCAACCAGTTGCGGGGGATCAGCGACAGCGGGCTGAGTTCCCAGGCCCTCACCGGGACCCCTTACACGACACCAGCCGGGGCAGACGTCCTCAAGATCGACACGGTGGCGGCCGCGCCGGTGCTCGCCGCCTTTGGCTCCTCCCGCTCGGGCACGGCCGGCACCGCCAGGCCGGCCAAGCGCACCAGCGTGGCGCCCAGCCCGGCCTCCACGGCTCCTGCTGCAGCTCCGACGACGCTGCCCCCGCAGGGAAGCGACCCGGCTGCCGGCTGCTGAGCCCTGACCACTCGGCCCGGTGACGGTCTCGCCACACCGGGTCAGGTGAGGGCGGCGCTTGCGTCACGTGATGCACAGAGCGGCGAAGCTGTCGGTCAGGGTGACGTTGCACTCGTCGCTGATGGCACCGTTGACGGCCATGGCCGCCACGCCCGGGAGGGAGTCGAGCCACGGCATCGCATCGTGGCCGAGAGCGAGTGCCGCGGTGGCGTAGCCGTCGGCCAGGGCCAGGTCATCGGCGATGACGGTGACCGACAGGAGGTCGGTGGATGGCCGGCCGGTCCGGGGGTCGATCACGTGGTCGCCTCGCTCGTAGCGGCCGGAGGTGGCGACCCCGAGGTCGGAGACGGCCACTGCGGCGGCCAACTTGTCCGGCTGAAACGGGTGCTGGATGCCGACGCGCCACGGCTTTCCCGGTTCGGGGTGACCGGCGGTGATGACGTCGCCGCCGGCGTTGATGGCGAAGTCGGTGATCCCGCCGCGCCGCAGCAGCTCGGCTGCCTGTTGCAGGGCCCACCCCTTGACCAGCCCGGAGGGATCGATAGGCGCGAACCCTTCCCGGGCCCCCACCCGCGGGTCTTCGGCGAAGCGGACGTCGAACGCCCCATGGCTGTCGATCCGGACCTTCTCGCACAGCTCGAGGACGGTGCGGACCTCGGGGCTGAGCCGTTCGACGGACAGCTGGCGACGGCCGAGTCGGCTGATCTCACTGTCGGGCCGCCACGTGGAGAACAGGTTGTCGATGACCCCGAACCAGCCGAACACCTCATCGGCCTGAGCGACCGTGACCGGGCACCGCACGTCGAGGGTGATGACCGTCCCCCACTGCGGTTCGACGCGGCGCAAGCCGCCGGGTCGCACCACTCCGCCTCCGTGGTGGTCAGGGTCGGGCGGCGTCGAGGGCCCCCTGCAGGGACCGCGAGTAGCCGCCACTGGTGTAGGTGGCGCCGGAGACAACGTCGATCTTGGCTGACTGCGCCTTCAACGCCTCGGTCCTGAGCTCCGGTCCGGCCTGGGCGCTGATGCGCTGGGACCTCGCCCGGTCGACGGGCAGCTCGAGGGCCTGCACGTCCACGATCTGGCTGCCATGGACGGTGACACGGACCTGGACGGGCCCGAAGCTGGTCGCCACAACGGGTCCGTCGATGGAGCGGGTGGCAGTGGCCGGCGGTGCCGGCGACGTCGACCGCGGGGTGGAGCCGGTGTTGGTCGACGAGCGCGAGGTCGGGCCGCCGACCGGTCCCGGTCCCCCGACCGTCGAGGGTGGCAAGGCTGGCGGCGACGATCCGGTCGAACCCGCACCGCTGGAGCCGTGGCCCGTTCCCGTTCCGGTGCCGGGAGCAGCCGACGTCACGAGGCCGCCGGCGATCGGCCTGGTGTGGAAGTTGGCCAGCAGGGCCAGCACGCCAGCGGTGGCGGCCAGGACGGGAACGGCACGTCTCACCCCATACTCCTCAGTACTCGAAGCGTTCGGCGTGGACCTG
>JBBSHM010000130.1:0-5343 GCA_038253125.1 Acidimicrobiales bacterium | reverse complement strand
TCCAGGGCTCCTGACATCCCCCCAGAGTTGATGCGGTCGCTCAGTTGTCCGTGACGGCGTAGATGAGGGTGAGGTTTGTGCCCGGGTAGGTGGTCCGGGTGGCGGTGAGGTCGGCGCACAGCCCGGCGAGGGCGCGGGTGCGGCGGGGGGCCGACAGCGGTTTGATGCCGACGTGGAGATCGTGGCCGACGACCTGGAGGTCGGCGGGCGAGCGGAAGACCTCACGCAGCAGGCTGCGGGCTTCGTCCTCGGCGCGGGAGTAGTGGGGGGCGAGGAGTCGGGCGAGGGCAGACTCGGCGTTGTAGGTGGCCATGCGGATGGCGTCGTGGATGCGCTTGCGCTCGGGGTCGAGCCGGGCGGCGGCGGGGTGGCTGTCGCCGAGGGGCGCCTTGGCCGGGATGGCCCGGGCCGCGGCCTGGAGGCGGTCGATCTCGGCGCGGGCATCGGCGAAGGCGACGCCCATCTTGGTGGTGTCGGCCTTGGTTCGTCGGTTGTCCACGGTGGCCCGTCCCTCCTCGGCTTCGGCTGCGGCCAGGCGCTGGCGGGCTTCGCCCAGTTGGCGGTCGGCCTCCTTGCGGGCCGGGTTGGGCACCAGACGAGCGAGGTCGTCGCCGAGCGTGGCGTAGGCGTCGAGCCCGTCGAGGGCGTAGTGGGCACGCATGTAGCGGAAGAAGTTCTCCTGGCGCCAGCGGGAGAACATGGCGTAGGCGATGGGAGCGGGACCCGGATCGGTGCGGGTGGTGAGGACCTGGGTCTGGTGGCCGCTGTCCGGATCCAGCCGGGTGATCTGGCGGCAGGCGAAGTACCGGGCCTTGTTGTGGTCCTTGTAGGAGATGCGCACCCGCCGGTCGGCCAGCCAGTACTCCTGACGCCGTCCCCGGTCGTCGACGAAGACATGGAGGCTGAAGGCGGACCGGGGCTCGACGCCACAGGGCTTCTTGCGGTAGGTGAGGATCTCGAAGCCGCCGGCCACCAGCTCGGCGAACAGCTTGGGGCTCCACCCGCCCCGGTCGAAGGCAATGGTGGGCCGGCGCTCGGGCCCGAGCAGGGCGCGGACCTCGGTGGCGACACGGCGCAGCTCGCCGACGAGGGACGCCCCGGGCGGAGCCGGCCACACCAACAGCCCGTCGCCGTTGGCGTCGGCCACCCAGGTGTCGATCTCGGCGGGCATCGACAGGCGGATGCGGGCCACATGGGCCTTGGGCACATCCGCGCTGCCGTGGTAGGCGCGGACGTGGCCGTCCACGTACAACACGCCCATCGCTTCGTCATGGGCGCCGGCGTGGCGCCGGGCCAGGCCGGCCAGCAACAGGTCGGCCTTGTGCTCGACGGCCAGGGCCTCGAGGCGCCGGCGGATGGTCTTGACCTCAGGCGCCCGGTCGAGGCCCAGCAGGCGCCCGGCATCGACGGGGTCGATGCGAGTGACGCCCTCAGCGCGGGGCTCGCCCAACAACGCCGCGAACACCACGCTCAACACCAGCGACCGCAGCCCGTAGAAGGAGGCCCGGGCCCGGCCGTAGACCTCCTCGGCCACATCGAGCAGGCCGGTGGCCACCAGGGCAGGCAGGATCACCAAGGCCCCGACCAGGGGGAGCGATCCTCCCTCGGTGATCACCGGCGCCGCCTCGGCCAGTTCTCCGCAGCGGGCCGCCTCACGCTCGTCGGTACGGGGCTCGGGCCGGGCCAGGGGCTTGAGGGCGGCCCCGGCGCCGGCCTTGCCGCCGTCGCCACCAGCACTGGTGGGGCCGTCGCCGGCCAGTGCTCTTGACACCGAGTTGCGGCTCAGGCCCACCGCGGCGGCCACTTCGTCCATGGAGGCGCCGAGGCCCCGGAGGCGACGGATCTCGCCCAGGGTGTCCTCGGTCAGCTTCGACGGACCCTTGGGGCCCCGTTTGGCCGGCCGGAGAGCCTCCACCCCTCCTTGGCCATAGGCCCCCCGCCAGCGGCGCAAGGTGTCGGGGTCGGTCCCGAAGCCGACAGCCACCTCGCCGTGGCGGGCGGAGCGTGTCTCCACCAACTGCACCGCGGCGAGCCGCCGGGCGGTCACGTCGCCGGGCTCCCAGCACCACGTCGCCCGGCCCCACACGAACACCACGCCACCCTCGGCAAGCTCCAACAAGTCGACGCCGGGCGCCACCGCCATCGAGCCCGCCGGGGCCAACGGGAGTTGCTGGCCTCGGCGCATCCCGCCCATCCCAGCACCTTCTAGAACCGCCGAGATACTCACGTACTAATTATCGACGGTATCAGGGCCGAAGTGGTGGATACCCCTTGTCCCGCAAGGCTTTCAGCGCGCTATGTCAGGAGTCCTGGAGTCACGCTCGAATCATGATGATCGAAAGCTGATAGTCACGTCAGGCGCCGATCGGGCGGAGGTCCCTCCATTGCCAAGCTGCACGGTCGACGAGTAGCTCTGGGTCACCGGTCCACAGCACCGCGTCCTGCGCGACGGCGAGCGCTGCAGCGAAGGCATCCGCGTAGGCCATCGGCTGGTCGGCCTTGATCCTCGCAGCGTCGAGCACGAGCCGCTCGTCGGGGAGCCGTGCGTCGATAGCGTCGCGGAGGTCCCGCACGGTCTCGGAGGCGTCGTCCTCGCCGTGCAGACGGCGGAGCACGTAGTGAACTTCTCCCAGGTTGATCCAGGACATGAGCGGGCGGTCACCGTCGAGGAGGTCAGCCACGGCAGTCGCGGCCTCGCCGGTGCCCTCGAGGTAACGGAGCACCGCCCACGAGTCGAGGACGACGGTCACCGGCCGTCCTCGCGTGCGCGGTCCGCCGATCGCTCGGCGGTCAGCTCCTGGACGAGCCTGGAGCCTTGGAACCGGCCTCGGAGCGGCCGGCCTCGGCCGGCGGGTCGCACGGCGACATGGTCGTCATGGCGCCAGAAGCTGACCTCGTCGCCTGGCTCGATGCCGAGCTCCAACCGAAGGTCCTTCGGGATGACGACCTGGCCCTTCGGACCGACGCGATGAGTCATACTTACAAGTATAACCGTCCTCGTCGGGCTGAGGTTAGAGGTGGCCCGCAGCGGAGTGGGACCACGGTGGTACCATCCCAGCATGCCGGTGGTGAAGCCCACGATCAGCCTCGACCCCGACTTGTACGCCGAGATGGAGGCGGCAGCTCGGGCCGACGGGATGTCGTTCTCGGCGTGGGTGGCCGAGGCAGGCCAGCACTGGCTGCGCCGACGACGGTTGCTCGCGCTTGCTGCTGAGGTATTTGTCGAGGCCGGAGGCATCACACGGGAGCAGTGGGACGAGGCGGGCACCGAGATGGGCTTGGGCGAAGGCCCGATCCCACCCGGCCTGCCGGTCAGGACTCGGCCGTCGACATCCACCAAGGCCGGCCGATGATCGTTCTCGACACGGGTGCACTCGTGGCGCTCGAGAGGGGTGACACGTCCATGTGGGTACGAGTAGCCCACGCTGTAGCGGACGACGCGCCCGTTGTGGTCCCGGCGGGCGCGATCGCCCAAGCGTGGCGCTGGGCCGGCCCGCGCCAGGCGCGCTTGGCCCGGGCCCTGGCTGAGTGTGACACCGCAAGCTTCGACCAGCGTGCAAAGGCCGCCGGGGAGTTATGCGGCCGGGCACATACCGATGACGTTGTCGTCGCGTCGGTGGCGCTCGTTGTCGCAGACCCGACGGCCCGCGTTCTCTATACGTCGGACCCGGTCGACCTTCGTCATCTCCTCGAATTTGCCGGCCCGCATCGGCCGACGATCGTGGCCGTCTGATGAAATCGGCCGCGATGGCGTCACCGGCCCCGCTCAATCCGGTATCAAGTCCGCATCCCGGAGAGGTGACTGGCGCAGTTGCTGCGGACGCCAGCATCATACGTATGCGTACAACGGCGTACAGTTGGTGGCATGGCGAACACGATGAGCGTCAGCGAGGCTCGAGCGGCCCTTCCCGAGATCCTCGACCGGGTCCTCGCCGGCGAGGAGGTCACTCTCACGCGCCATGGCCGGCCGGTTGCCGTGGTGGTCCGGCCGGACACGCTCCGATCGCGCCGAGCCGACGAAGCGCTCGCAGCTGCCGAGCGGCTCCGGGATGTCCTCGTGCAAGACAAAGCGACCCGGCTCCGATCGCGGCCCACGCTCGGCGAGGAACGGGCCATGGCGCTCGTGGCCCATGTACGAGCAGCCCGGTCGAGTCGATAGGGCTCGGGCCGGGACGTGGATGCATTCGACGCCGATGTGTTGATCTACGCCGCCGTAGGCGGCCACCCGCTCGGGCGCCGGGTTCGTGCGCTGTTCCCTGCCGGGCCGGTTGCGAGGTCCGGCGTCGTCGCAGGGATCGGCTCGGTGCTCCTCATCCCAGAGCTGCTTACCAAGCCGCTGCGCGACGCCGCCGCCGAAGAGCTTGATGAGCTGGGCGCGATCCTGGGCCGTATAGACCTCCGTCCGGCCGACGAGGCGACCGCTCAGCTGGCGACGGTGCTGGGTGCGTCCTACGGGCTGCGTGCCGCGGATGCAGTTCATCTTGGCACCGCGGTGGCCGGGGGGGCCGAGCGCTTCCTCACCAACAACCGTTCCGACTTCCCCAAGACGATCACCGAGATCGACATCACCTACCCGGACGATCTCCCCGCTCCGACCGGCGACTGATCTCGGCTCGGGAGGGCAGGTTGTTCGGCGGGCGGGGTAGGTTCTGGCCCGACCGAGCCCGGCGGCAGAAGGAGACGGCTATGGCAGCGTTGACATCCAGGCGGAACCTCCCCTTCACGACGTTGGGCTTCGCCGCGATGGTGCTAGCGGCGGCGGCTCTGTCCGCCGGTCGGGCCCACGCCGATGAGATGAGCACCGGCCGGTTCGGCCCCTTCGCCACCGCCGCGCCTGGTGAGCCGAACGCAGACACCTACGGCCGTGTGGACGGAGAGGCCGACCTCTACCGCAGTGACAACGGCACGACCACGGCCGAGGTCGACGTCACCGGGCTCGACCCGGGGGTCACCTACCCGGTGCACGTGCACAAGATGGCGTGTGCCAACAGCGACGCCGATGGCCATTACAAGGCCGACCTCAGCGGCTCGTCCGAGCCGCCCAACGAGATCTGGCCGGGGCCGGTCACGGCCGACGAGGACGGCGAGGCGGTGGGTCAGACGACCGTCGACTACACGGCGGGCGACGACGCCCAGTCGATGGTCGTGCACGATCCGTCCGGGGCCAAGCTGGCGTGTGCCGACCTGGCGTCGGAGCAGCCCGACCAGGCCGGGTAGCGCCACGCAGCACAGCGCGGCGCCCGCCGGGGGGGGGGGGGGGGGGGGGGGGTGGCACCACCCCACATCTCCGGGGGCCCGGGGCGGGCCCGGCCCCGCGCACGCCGGTGTCGAAGCGGTCCGACT
>JBBSHM010000129.1:0-5355 GCA_038253125.1 Acidimicrobiales bacterium | reverse complement strand
CCAAGACGGGGATGATCGACTTCACCGAGTGGTACCGCACCGCCTTCGGGTCCCATACCCCCTGGGGTGACGAGGAGTCGCCGGCCCTGGTCACGGTGGCCGAGACCGCCCTCGAGCGCCAGCTCTCGGCCCAGATCATGAAAGCGGGGACCAAGCCCAGGATCAAGACACTCGCCAGCGGGAAGGCGCTGGTGACCCAGGGCGACCCCGGGGACTCGCTCTTCGTGCTCCTCGATGGCGTCCTGGCGGTGGAAGTCGACGGCCAGCAGGTGGCCGAGGTGGGGCCGGGAGCGGTGCTGGGTGAGCGGGCCGTCCTGGAGGGTGGCACCCGCACGGCGACCCTGCGGGCGGTGACGCCGGCCAAGGTCTCGGTGGCCCCCGCCGCCGACATCGACACCGAGGCCCTGGCCGAGGTGAGCCGGGGGCACCGGCGCGAGGAGGCGTAGCGGTGGCCGGCGTGGGGGTCCCGGGCTCCGGGGTCACGGCCCGCCAAACGGCGGTCGGCGACCGCAGGTGAGTGCGGTCTGGGCCATCGTGCGGACTGGTCTCGGGCGGCGGGCGGGTACGACCGTGGTCCTGGCCCTTCTCGTGGCCGTGGCCACCGGGACGGTCGTGGCCTCGGTGGCCGGCGCCCGGCGCACCGACTCCGCCATGGACCGCTTCGTCCAGTACTCCCGCCCCGAGGACCTCTTCGTGCAGGCACCCGACTCGGCCACGACCGAGAAGGTGGCGGCGTTGCCCCAGGTCGTGGACCACGGCCGATCCCCCTTCCTCTTCCTGACCCGGACGCGCGACGGCGCCGATGCCGGGACCTTGGCCACCTTCGCGGCCGCCGACGAACGGATCTTCCGCACCATGGACCGGGTCGTCGTGGTTCGTGGTCGCCAGGCCCGCATCGACAACCCCACCGAGGTGGTCGTCAACGAGATGACGGCCCGCCGCCTCCACCTCGGCGTGGGCAGCCCCCTCACCCTGTACGCCTACAGCCTCGACCAGATAGTGGGATCGGCGACCAGCGGACGGTGCCCCGGCCGGGCCCACCTTCGCTGTCCGGGTGGTCGGCGTCGCGCGGGCCCCGGCCGACGTCAACACCGGGCAAGACGTCGACGTGAGCTACCTCGGTCAACAGGTGGTGGTGCTGACCCCCGGCGTTCCTGCGCACGTACGCCGCGGCCCTGGGGGCGGGCGTCGACGATCTGCCGGGGATGGAGGGGGTGAGGATCCGCCTCCGTCACGGCCTGGCCGACCTCGGCGCCTTCACCGCCGCCGCCCGTCCGCTCATCGGTGACCAGGGCCAGATCCTGGTGGGCGGCGACGCCGCCACCGCCGCGGTGTCGACGGGGCGGGCCATCCACTTCCAGGCCCTGGCCCTGCTCGCCTTCGCCGCTCTGGCCGGGTTGGCCGCCCTGGTCATCGTGGGCCAGGCCCTGGCCCGCCAGGTGACCCTCGACAGCGCCGAGCACCCCACCCTCCGGGCGCTGGGGATGGACCCGGCCAGGATGGTGCTGGTGGCGATCTTGCCGACAGCGGTCATCGCCACGGCCGGGGTACTGGCCGGAGTGGCGCTGGCGGTCGTCGCCTCACCGCTGTTCCCGATGGGCCTGGCCGGCCATGCCGAGATCCACCCCGGCCTCTCGCTCGACCCGGCCGTGCTCGGTCTGGGCGCGTTGGCCGCCGAGGCGGCGCTGCTGGTGCGGGCCGGGTCGGCCGCCCGTCGGGCCGCCAGGGTCGTCAGGGCAGGGCCTGCCGCGGTCAACCCGCCGACGACGCGGTGGCGCCTGGCCACCTCGTTGGCGAGTGCCGGGCTGCCGGCGCCCGCCTCGTCGGGCGTCGCCATGGCCCTGGACCCCGGCCAGGGGGCCGCTTCCATCCCTGTGCGTTCGGCCATGGTCGCCGGCAGTACCGCGGTGGCCGGAGTCATGGCCGCGCTCACCTTCGCCCTGAGCCTGAACGGCCTGGTTCACGACCCCCGTCGGCAGAGCTGGAACTGGGACGCGCTGGTGGGCAACCCCACCCTGGGTGTTGCCGACGCCGAGATCGTTCCCCGGCTGGCGGCCAACCCCCTGGTCGGGGCGTTCTCCGGGCTGGTGCCGGTGGAGAGCATCGAGGTCGCCGGCCACCAGGTGGAGGCGGGCGCCGTCGACGAGGTGAAGGGCGACGTGTTCCCGACGGTGGTCCAGGGCCGGGCGCCCCGCGCGGCCGGAGAGATCGCCCTGGGCGGCGCTACCCTGGCCGCGACGGGGCGACGGATCGGGGACACGGTCGACGTGAAGGCCGGCGACCGCAGCCAGGCCTTGCGCATCGTCGCCCAGGTCGTCGAGCCCACGGCCGGTAACCTGGCCACCAGCATGAGCAAGGGCGCGGTGCTCACCGTCGCAGGCGCACGCCGGCTCCTGCCCGACGTCGGCCCCGCCGGCGTGTTCGCAGTTCGCTACGCCCCTGGTGCCGATCGCCAGGCCGCCTTCGCCAGCCTGGAGCGTGACTTCCCCCGGCTCGTGCTGGGCCCGGTCACCGCCCCGGAGGTGCAGAACCTGCGGCGGGTCGCCAGCCTGCCTTACATACTCGCCGCCCTGCTCATCATACTCGGCGGCGCCGCCATGGCCCACGCCCTGGTCACCACCATCCGCCGGCGCCGGCGCGACCTCGCCATCCTCAAGACCATGGGTTTCGTGCGCCGGCAGGTGAACGCCACCGTTGCCTGGCAGGCCAGCACCCTGGCCGTCGTCGCCGTGGTGGTCGGGTTACCGCTGGGCCTGGCCGTCGGTCGTTGGTCCTGGGCGCTGGTGGCGACCCAGCTGGGCGCCAGCTCGGGGCCGGTGGCACCGGTGGTGGCTGCGGCTCTGGCCCTCCCGCTGACCCTGGCGGTGGCCAACCTGGTGGCGGCGGGGCCGGGATGGATGGCGGGCCGGGTGCGGCCGGCGACAGTGCTGCGGACCGAGTAGGCATGGCGACGATGACTGACGCCGTCGTGGTCGGAGCCGGGCCCAACGGGCTAGCGGCCGCCGTCACCCTGGCTCGCGCCGGGCTGTCGGTGACGGTGCTCGAGGCGGCCGACGTGGCCGGCGGCGGCACGCGCTCGGAGGAGCTGACCCTTCCCGGCTTCGTGCACGACGTGTGCTCCACCATCCACCCCCTCGGGGTCGCCTCACCGCTCTTCGCCGGCCTTCCCCTCGGCGACCACGGCCTGGCTTGGGCCCACCCTCAGGCCCCGGCCGCTCATCCGCTGCCCGACGGGTCGGTCGCCATGTTGGAGCGGTCGCTCGATGCCACCGCCGACGGCCTCGGACCGAACGATGCCCGGGCCTGGCGCCGCCTCGTCGGCCCGCTGGTGGAACACTGGGACGAGCTCGACGCCACCCTGCTGGCGCCCATGCTCCGCCTCCCCCGCCACCCCCTGGTGCTGGCCCGCTTCGGGGTACGGGCCCTGCTTCCCGCCGCCACCCTGGCCCGGCGCCTGTTCAGCGGTGACGCCGCCCGGGGCCTATTCGCGGGGCTGGCCGCCCACGCCATCCTCGATCTCGGCTCCCCGCTGACCTCGTCGTTCGGCCTGACTTTCGCGGCCAGCGCCCACACCGTGGGCTGGCCCGCAGCCCGGGGCGGCTCGCAGCTCATCGCCGACGCGCTTGTGTCCTACCTGGCCACCCTGGGTGGCGAGGTCGTCACCGGCCACCGGGTGTCGTCACTGGCCGACATCCCTTCGGCGCGCGCCGTGCTGTTCGACCTCACCCCCCGCCAGGTGGTGGCCATCGCCGGAGACCGCCTGCCCGCCGGGTACCGCCGTCGCCTCGGGCGCTACCGGTACGGGCCGGGGTCGTTCAAGCTCGACTACGCCCTCGACGGGCCCGTCCCCTGGAAAGCGCTGGGATGTGCCCGGGCCGCAGCCGTGCACCTGGGCGGGACCCTCGACGAGGTGGCAGCAGCCGAACACGACGTGGCCCGGGGTCGCCACCCCGAACGGCCCTATGTCATCTGCGCCCAACCCAGCCTGTTCGACGACAGCCGGGCGCCCGGGGCCAAGCACACCTTCTGGGCCTACTGCCATGTGCCCCACGGTTCGACCGTCGACATGACCCAGGCCGTCGAGGACCAGATCGAGCGCTTCGCACCCGGCTTCCGCGACCGGGTGCTGGCCCGCCACGTGATGTTTCCCGCCGACCTCGAGCGCCACAACGCCAACGAGGTGGGCGGCGATGTGGCCGGGGGCTCCCACGACGGGCTCCAGGTGTTGGCCCGCCCCGTGCTGGCGGTCGACCCCTACGCGGTCCCCATCGAGGGGATGTCGGCCTACCTGTGCTCGTCGTCGACGCCGCCGGGCGCCGGCGTGCACGGCATGTGCGGCTGGTGGGCGGCCCAGTCGGCGTTGCGCCACCTGCGTTGAGGATCGGGGGCCAGCACGAGCCCCACCAGGTGCCAGCCCTCCCGCCAAGACACTGGCTGGCTCCCTTACTCCGGCGTGCGGCTCCCCTCATACTCGGTTCACTGGTGGACACGAGAAGAGAAAAGGGGATTCCATGCGAAAAGCCGTTGTGCTGTTGGCGATGATGACACTGGGAGTGGTCGCCTGTGGCAAGGGTGGGCCCAAGAGCCCTCAAGCCTACTGCAAAGACTTCAAGCCCGTCAACGAAAAGGTGAACGCCGACCTCGAGAAGGTCTTCGGCCCCTCTTCGGCGGCCGACCTCAAAGTGGCGATAAACGACATGGTGGCCCAGGCCCAGAAGGCCCTGGACGCCAACCCGCCAAAGAGCATCAGACCCGACATCGTGACCGCCCACGACACGTTTACCAGCGCCCGGGACGAGCTGGCCAAGGTCGACTATGACTCCAGCAAGCTCCAGGGGCCGCCCCGGGCCTTCCAGGACCCGAAGTTCCAGAGCGTCGGCGACCACCTCGACGCCTACGGAGCCAAGTACTGCGGGATCAAGCCTTCCAACGAGAACCAAGGGCCGCCCCCCGGCCCCGCGCCCCAAGCCCCGGCGCCCGACGTCGTCGCCATCGAGAACTTCCAGTTCTCGGCGAACACAGTTGCGCCTGGGACGAAGCTGACGGTGAAGAACAGCGACCAGGCCCCGCACTCGGTGACCGCCGACGACAAGTCTTTCGACAGCGGCATCATCGGCGGTGGTCAGTCGGGCACAATCACGGCCCCCACGAAGCCAGGAACCTACGCGTTCCATTGCACGGTTCATCCCGAAATGCATGGGGTGTTGACGATCACCTAGCTACTTCAGCCGGAAAAAGTCGGCCCTGAAATAGCCCCTGACCTGCGGCGTTGCAATCCGGGGCCGACGTGAAGCAGCTCGAATGTCACCGAGAGCGCCCGGAGGGCCTATTCCGTAAGGGCTTTTGGCCCTTTGG
>JBBSHM010000128.1:0-5822 GCA_038253125.1 Acidimicrobiales bacterium | reverse complement strand
CGCAACCGGGCCGGATCCGGATGGCGCCAGTACGGCGGTCGTTGCCGATACGCGCCTGGATCTCGACGGTGACCAGGCCGACCTGGCGCTGTGGAGCGCGGTTCGCTACCTCCTGTCGATACGCACGAATGTCATCTTCCTTGTGGCCACGACGGTCGGGAACTTCTTCTTCGTCGGTGTCGAGATCTTCGCCATCGTGTTCGTCGTGAACCAGTACCGGATCACGACGCTGACCGCCGACCTCGGCGTAATCGTCATCGGGCTGGGTGCGCTGGTCGGCGTGGTCGTCGGCGGCCGCCTCGGCGACGCGCTCCAACGCCGCGGCCATCCGGGTGGACGCCTGGTCACGGCGGCGGTCGGCTTCAGCGTGGGGGGGCTGGTCCTGTTGCCGGCGGGCCTGACCCACTCGCTGGTCGTCGCCGCGCCATTATTGGCGCTCGGCGCCGCGGGTGTGAGCGCCGCCAATCCGGTGCTCGATGCCGTACGCCTCGACGTCGTGCATCCGCAACTGCGGGGACGAGCGGAGGCCGTGAGGAACGTCGTCGACACCGGGGTGGGATCCTTGGCACCCCTCGTGTTCGGGACGCTTTCCACCCATCTCGGTGGCGGAGGGGAAGAGGGTCTGCGACTCACGTTCTTCGTCATGCTCCCAGCGCTCGTCGCCAACGGCCTGCTGCTGCTCCTCGCCCTGCCGAGTTATCAGCGCGAGATGGCGGCGGCATCGGCCTCGGTGGAACCACTGTGAGATCCGCACCCGCCGGTACCGGCAGACGGTGGAGATTGCCTATCGCGGTCGCTCTTGGCGTGATCGTCGAGCGGGGCAGGTAGCTCTCGTGAGGTACCTCCGTCGGCTGATGCCCACGCCCGTCGGCGCGCTGGTACGGCGGCCCGGGACGCGCCGCAAAACGACGCCGGCCGGGGCTGCGCGCGCTCGTCAGGAAGGCTCGCGCTGACCGGATCCCGGCTTGGGGCGGAGGCGGCTTTCTTCGTGATCCTCAGTGTGTTCCCAGCCTTGCTGGTGATGGCACTGGCCCTCGGCTTTCTGGGGTCGATCCTCGGCCACACCGTGGCCCAAGAGGCAGAGAGCCGCGTGCTCCGCGCGTTACAGCGGGTGCTCACCAGCGACTCCCGGGGACGATCGATGCGGTCCGCCGGCTGTCCGCCGAGAAGCAGACCGGCCTGCTCACCGCCAGCGCCTTGGCTGCGGTGTGGTCGACGGGGCGGGGATTCGCCGCTCTGGTGCGGGCCCTGGGCCAGGTGTACGGCGTCGCCGACCAGAGGAGCTGGCTGCGACGCCAGGCGATGGCATTGGGCCTAGCGCTCGGCACGGTCCTCACCGGTGCGATCATGCTGGTGACGCTCGTGGTCGGACCCCTCCTCGGCGCCGGCGGGTCGGTTGCCGGCGCCGTGGGGGTGGGTGGCGCCTTCGCCACGGCATGGGCATGGGTCCGAGTGCCCCTCCTGCTGATCGTGGCCTTCTTGTGGGCGGCCGCGGTGCTGCACGTCGCGCCCAACCACCAGACCCCATGGCGCACCGATGCCGCCGGCGCCGGGCTCACCACCGCGTGGTGGATCGTGGCCTCCTTTGGCCTGCATCTCGGATTGGCGGTGGCGTCGACCAACCAGGTGTTCGGTGTCCTCGGCGGGTCGCTCATCCTGCTCGTCTGGATCTACCTGCTCGGTCTCGGGATGCTGATGGGCGGAGAGCTCAACGCCGTGCTCAACCGGCCTCGTCCCGACTGACCGCCGTTCACACCGGCGCCGCGAGACCGCGGCGCCGGTGCAGAATGGCCCCCGTGCGCATCCGTATGAACTTGCTGACCGAACGGCTGCGCACCAGCCTCTTCTTCGTGCCGATGGCGTCGGTGGTGGCCGCCGTCATCGTGGCCGAGATCGGCATCCTCACCGACAGCCGCCTCGACCTGGATTACGCCAGCCTTCCCCTCGGCATGGCCTCCACCGTCCAGAGCGCCCGGGCCGTGCTGAGCACCGTGGCCGCCGCCACCATCACCTTTGCCGGGATCGCCTTCTCCGTGTCGCTGCTGACCATCCAGCTCACCTCCAGCCAATACTCGCCGCGTGTCGTCCATACCCTTTTCCGGGACCCGTTCAACAGGCGCGTCATGGGCCTCGTCGTCGGCACTTTCGTCTTCTGCCTGGTTGTTCTTCGCGCCGTTCGCTCCCCACTCGAACAGGACGGCACGCCGGTGATTCCCAACCTGTCGGTGGCCTTTGCGGTTCTCCTGGGTGTGACCGCCATCCTCGGCCTCATCGCCTTCATCAACCACAGCGCACACACAATGGACGTCAGCGAGATCCTGGAGCGGGTGAGCACCGAGACGCTCGCTCACATTCGCCGTGAATGGCCGCTCCATGCGCCACCGATGCCGGCGGCCCCGCCCGACGAACGGCCGGCCCATGTAGTGCGCTTCGACCGGACCGGCTGGGTCCAGCAGATCGATGCGGTAGCGATATTGGGCTGCGCGACACCGGGCGGAGTGATCGGCGTGGCGGCCCGCCCCGGCCGCTACGCGGTGGTCGGCGCCCCGATCTGCACCATCGTGCCACCGCCGGAGGATCCCCGGGCGACCGAACGCCGGATCTTCGGCGCCGTCGTCATCGGCGCCTCCAGGACGATGCAGCAGGACGCGCCCTACGGGCTGCGCCAGCTCGTCGACGTTGCCCTCAAGGCGCTCTCGCCCGGCGTGAACGACCCGACGACAGCCCAGGACGCCATCTTCCACATCGCCGCCGTCCTCGCCGAGCTCCTGCGCCGCAACCCCCCGCCTGCGGTACGAGCCGACGATGACGGGCGACGGGTCATCCTCGAGCAGTACACCCACCATGACGTGGTCGCACTCGCCTTCGACGAGATGCGCGTGGTCGCATCCGGCCAGCCCGCGGTCTGCATATACATGCTGGAGGCGATGGCGCTCCTCCACGAATCGTTGACGGTCGCCGGCCGCACCTCCCAAGCCGCCCTGTTGGTGACCCAGGCGGGGCTGGTCGTCGCCGGCTGCGAGGCCGCCGACGTGTTGCCGGCTGACGTCGAGCGTGTTCGTCGCGCCCACAGCAAGCGATTCGACCCGACCGAGGGGCGGAAGCGGTGAGCGGCTATGGGAACCGAGCGTCGACGGATGCTGACACCGCCCTCGTCCTTCCGGAGGTTACCGTGGCGGCGCAGTACGGGTACGGCCGCAGCGGCAATGGCCAGACGCCGGCCGAGACGAGGTCCGCACCGGGCGGATCATCGAAGGCCCGAACGAAGATTGACAGGACGAGCTCGCCGATCTAGTCGGCGGGAGGAAGTGCAAACCCATGGGCAGAGTTGTCGTCGTGACAGGGGCGTCGGGCGGAGTAGGCCGGGCGACCGTCCGGCTCTTCGCCGAACAGGGCTACGACGTGGCCCTGCTGGCCCGAGGCCAGGCCGGGCTGGAGGCGGCGATGAAGGACGTTGAGGCCGAGGGACGCCGCGCTCTGCTCCTGCCCACCGACGTGGCCGACGCCGGTGCCGTGGAGGCCGCGGCGGAGCGGACGGAGGCCGAGCTGGGCGAGATCGACGTCTGGGTCAACGACGCCTTCACTGCGGTGTTCGCCCCCTTCTGGGAGATCGGCGCGCAGGAGTACCGCCGGGTCACCGAGGTGTCCTACCTAGGCTACGTCTACGGGACGATGGCGGCGCTGAAGCGGATGAAGCCCCGGGACCGGGGCACGATCGTCCAGGTCGGGTCCGCCCTGGCCTACCGCGGCATCCCCCTGCAGACCGCCTACTGCGGGGCCAAGCACGCCATCCAGGGGTTCAACGAGGCGCTGCGCTGCGAGCTCCTCCACGAGAAGAGCAACGTCAGGGTAACGATGGTGCAGCTGCCGGCGGTGAACACCCCGCAGTTCTCCTGGGTCCTGTCCCGCCTGCCCCGCCATCCCCAGCCCGTCCCGCCCATCTACCAGCCCGAGGTTCCCGCCCGGGCGATCCTCCATGCCGCCCAGCACCCGGACCGGCGGGAGTACTGGGTGGGGGCCACCACGGCGGCCACCCTGATCGCCAACAGCGTGGCGCCGGGGCTGCTCGACCGCTACCTCGGGGCCACCGGCTTCAAGAGCCAGCAGTCGGCCGAACCGGTCGATCCCAACCGCCCGGCCAACCTCTGGGATCCCGCCGACCAGGCGGTGGACTACGGCGCCCATGGCGTGTTCGACAGCCGTTCGCATGCCAGCAGCCCGCAGTGGTGGGCCACCAGCCACCGTCGGGCGGTCTACGCGGCCGGCGCAGCCGCTGCCGCGGCCGCCGCCTGGAGACGACGGGCTGGCCCGGCCCGGTGAGCTCCCGATCCGACGCTGCGTCGGAGCCATACCCGCCTATCGGCGACTACGCTCTCATAGGGGACTGCCACTCGGCCGCCCTGGTCTCGCGGGAGGCCTCCATCGACTGGTGCTGTATGCCCCGCCTCGACTCGGGCAGCTTCTTCGGCCGTCTGCTTGACCGAGCGAAGGGTGGTTTCTGCTCGATCGCGCCCGTGGAGGAAGACTTCACCTCCACCCGTGGCTACGTCGGCCAGACCATGGTGCTGTCCACCGAGTTCGGTTCCCCGGGTGGGAAGGCCCGGGTGCTCGACGGGTTCAGCATCCACGAGGGTGGTGCCTCGGATCCGCACCGTCAGCTGTTCCGGGTGGTCGAGGGGGTACGGGGAAGAATGGAGCTGCGGCTCCGTATCTCCGCCCGGTTCGACTACGGCGGGGTCAAGCCCTGGATCCGCCACTTCGGACCGGGGCTCTACGGCGCCGTCGGCGGCAACGACGCCCTCCTGCTGTGGTCCGACGCCGACCTGGCGCCGGTGGACGGCCACGACGTGGAGGCGGTGTTCAGCGTCCGGGCCGGCCAGCGTGTCCGGCTGTCCATGGTGTGGATGGCTCCGGAGGCCCTCGACGCCGGCGAGCCCCAGGCGCAGGATCCGGCCGAGATCGACCGCCGGGTCGACGAGACGCTGGGCTGGTGGCGCACCTGGTCGAGCCGGGTGAGCCTCGGCGGCCCGTACGGGCCCGCCGTTGGGCGATCCGCCCTGGTGCTCAAGGCCCTGACCAATGCGTCCACGGGTGCGGTCGCCGCCGCAGCCACGACCTCGTTGCCCGAGAGCATGGGCGGCGGGCGCAACTGGGACTACCGCTTCAGCTGGATCCGCGACTCGCAGTTCACCGTGCGGTCGTTGACCGCGCTGGGCTTCGCGGCCGAGGCCGACGGTTTCCGCCACTTCATCGAGCGCAGCGCGGCGGGAAGCGGTGAGGACCTGCAGGTCATGTACGGCCTGGGCGGCGAGCGAAGGCTGACCGAGCTCACCCTCGACCTCGACGGGTACCGGCGATCGCGCCCGGTGCGGGCCGGAAACGCCGCCTCGGATCAGCTCCAGCTCGACGCCTACGGGGAGTTGTTGGATCTGGCGTGGCGCTGGCATCAGCGGGGCAGCTCGCCTGACGACGACTACTGGCGGTTCCTGGTCAGCCTGGTGGACGTGGCCGCAGACCGATGGGAGGAGCCCGACTGCGGGCTGTGGGAGATGAGGGGCCGGCCCCAGCACTTCGTGCACTCCAAGGTCATGTGCTGGGCCGCGCTGGATCGGGGGCTGCGTCTCTCCCAGGAGTGCATGCGCAAGGCGCCGGAACGCCGTTGGAGCAAGACCCGCGACGAGATCCGGGCGGCGGTGGAGTCGCAGGGCTACGACGAGGGCACCGGGACCTTCGTGCAAGCCTTCGGCAGTACCGCCCTCGACGCCGCCCTCCTGCTGCTGCCGAGCGTCGACTTCGTGGCCTATGACGACGAGCGAATGCTG